>NZ_CP066018.1:311533-623067 GCF_016127575.1 Cupriavidus necator | reverse complement strand
GCCCTTGAGCGGATACACGGGCAGGTTGGACATGCCACGCAGGAACGGCTTGACCAGCTGCGTCGACCAGCTGCCCAGCGCCACCACCACCAGGTCGGCATCCATCGGCTGGCCGTCGACCACGGCGCCGGTGACGGCATCGCCCTGGGTCATCAGTCTGTCGATCGAGCGGTTGTACAGGAATTTCACGCCCAGCAGCTCGGCCATGCCCGCGAGCCGTTGCGTAAACAGCGCGCAGTCGCCGGTTTCATCGTTGGGGAGGCGCAGGCCGCCGGCCAGCTTGTGGCGGACGGCGGCCAGCGCCGGTTCGCTCGCGGCGAGTTCCTCGCGCGAAAGCAACTGGTAAGGCACGCCGGCTTCTTCCAGCACGGCGATGTCCTTGGCCGCGCCTTGCAGCTGCTCGTCGGTGCGGAACACCTGCAGCGTGCCTTGCTGGCGGCCTTCATAAGCGATGCCCGTCTCCGCGCGCAGCGCGCGGATGCAGTCGCGGCTGTATTCGGCCAGCCGTACCATGCGCTCCTTGTTGACGGCGTAGCGTTCGGCGCTGCAGTTCTGCAGCATCTGCCACATCCATTGCAGCTGGAACAGCGTGCCGTCCGGACGGATGCTGAGCGGGGCATGTTGCTGGAACATCCACTTGATCGCCTTCAGCGGTACGCCCGGCGCCGCCCACGGCGACGCATAGCCGGGCGAGATCTGCCCCGCGTTGGCAAAGCTGGTGCCGAGCGCGGGCCCGGCCTCGCGGTCGACGACGGTCACTTCGTGACCGGCCTTGGCCAGATACCACGCACTGGTGACGCCAATAACGCCGCTGCCTAGTACGAGAACGCGCATGTCCGGGGGCTCCAACTGCGGTGACAAGTTGATAAAGGATTTATCTCTATACTATTGAAACCAATCCAGTCATTGTTATCGAATTTCTCAGGAAAACAGGAAAAACTCATGAGAACGAGTCGCCAGCCCATGCGCACCCTCGACCGGCTCGACCGCAAGATCCTGACGGCGCTGCAGAGCGACGGCCGGATGTCGATGAAGGACCTGGCCGAAGCGGTCGGGCTGACCATCACGCCCTGCATCGAGCGCGTCAAGCGCCTGGAGCGCGATGGTGTCATCATGGGCTACTACGCACGGCTGAACCCGGCGCTGCTGGGCAGCGCGCTGCTGGTGTTCGTCGAGATCTCGCTGGGCAACAAGTCGGGCAATATGTTCGAGCAGTTCCGGCGCGAGGTGCTGCGTATCCCGGAAGTGCTGGAATGTCACCTGGTATCGGGCGATTTCGACTACCTGATCAAGGCGCGCATCCGCGAGATCGGTGAATACCGCCGGCTGCTGGGCGACATCCTGCTGCAGCTGCCCGGCGCAGCGCAGTCGAAGAGCTATGTGGTGATGGAAGAGATCAAGGAGACGCTGGCGATTTCCGTCGAGGAGAAGAGCCAGGCAGTGTGACCAAGGCCAGCATGGAGCGCCCCCCGCCGAAACCCAAGCCTGTCAGCAGCCGCCCGACGCGGCCCGATGCCGACCCCGACGCACTCGCGCCGCAGGCAGGCCCGCGGCCGCCCGTGGCGCGCAAGGGCCGAGGCGCCGTGAGCAACCTGCAGGGGCGTTTCGAGCGCGACCTGCGTGAAGCGTTCGACGATGGCTGGAGCAGTGCACCAGAAGAGGCGCCGCGTACCACCGAAGCCGCACCGTCGCCGGAGGCAGCGCCGCTGCCGCCGCTGCGCACGGAAGTCCATATCGAGCGCGCCCGTTCGGTCCTGACGCGCAATGCATCGCCCGACATCCCGTTCGATGTCTCGCTCAACCCCTACCGCGGTTGCGAGCACGAAATGTGGAGTGAAACGTCTCCGCTGAGATCCTCACGATGACGCTGGTTTCCCAGCGGGGATCGACTAAAGGGGTAACTCCAATCTCAGTAGGAAAGTGTTCATAGGTAATGGCTGGAGGGCAGCGCATAGCGGACTGCTGGCAGGGCATCGTCGAGATTTGTTCACGAAAGCCACAGCCGTGATCACCTTCGCGTGAACATTTTTTGTCCTGCATCTCAATGGATTATGTCTAGCTAGTGACTGTGAATGGAGTCACTTGGAGGCTCATATTGAAATTTTAATTTTATTATTCTATGCGAACATGATGTGGAATCGATAATTGCCATTATTCTGGCAAAGAAAATAGATGTACTTCTGTGAAGCGGGGAGCGGCTGCCTAAGTAGGGCGGTAGATGTCCACTCTGAATTTGTTCAGATAAAAGTTCTGGTCCTGTACCTGACCGGGACGTGCTAGCATTCGCGAAAGGGCTCAGCACTCGCGAACATGTCCAATGTTTCAATGCTCGATTTCTTGGAAGGTGAGATTGTGCTTTGCGCGCACCATGAACCAGGTGTGAGCAGTCTCACGGTTGGGCAGCCATCTTTTTTCATTCGGACCAGTAGTCAATCACTTGTTTTTGAAGAGCCCAGTCTCTATTTACACGAGCGCATAGTTGCGCGAGGAATTAGAACTAGCCCGCATACTTGGGCAGCCGTGGCACAGGCATTGAAAACCTGGTTTCAGTATCTGCAGATCCTGAAGAGAGACTGGAGGCTGGCGTCCTCACAAGATCGAATTGATTACAGAGATGCTTACATGGTTGCGATTTCCCCGAAGACGGGGGGGAAGTACCATGCGTCCACGGTAAAAAGCAGAATGTCGGTTATCCGAGATTTTTATATTTATGCGCGGGATGCCGAATGGTACGACGGAGACATTGGGTCAAATCTCTGCGGCAGCGATTTTCGACATTACAGAGACGTTGATCTTCCAAAGGCTCGGCCTAATTTGGCAATTCATCCTCTGACGCGACAGGATTTGCGGGCATTATTGCAGTATGCTGGGCCTCGTGCAACGCAAAAAATGGCCGGTGATCAACGGCTAAGCCGAAATAGGATCATTTTCGATCTGGGATGGGCTGTGGGCCTCCGCGTAGGAGAGATTGCAGCATTGACGATCTTGCAGTTTCTCGCGCTGGCACCTGATCCTTTAGCTCCGAGTGCTGATCAGCAACTGAGTATCGTCCGAAAGGGAGGCAAGACATGCGCTGTCGCGATTCCTAATTGGCTCGTGTCCGATATTCTTGCTTACATTGAAGGTGAGCGCGCCGCGGTACTCCAGGTGACTGATATTCCTTTTCGAAATCAACCGATCCGGCTATTTCTGAGTCAATACGGAAGCAGTCGCCAGAGTAAGCCAATTTCAATCAGCCGCATGCAAGGAATTTTTGAGGAGGCATGCCTCGGTATCGGGCGGTTGAAGATTGTCGATTGCATCGATCCAGAGGGCGCCAATAATTTTTTTAGGAAGCGGGCGAGGCACTCAATCCATGATCTCCGGCATACATACGCCGTGCTTACGTATCACGCTGAACGTATGAGCGGAAATCCAGAGCCTTGGAAAAAAATACAAGCACAACTCGGACACAAGCATCTACAGACGACTATTGATATCTATTTAGCTCATGTGGAGGTATTTAATATGCAGCCTGGTCTGTATGATGTGCGGAAAATAATCGGATTATGAGCGAGAATAGGACCATCCGTGCGAAGCGAGTGTCTTCGGCGGCGAGCGTCGTTCGCCAGCTTAATGCCGAGGATGGTTCTAAGGATCGTGCCCATCCATTGTTTCCTGTAAATCTTCTTGAATCGGGGCGTCGTGACGATGGACGGCCGACGCTTCGTGCACTGATCCGAACCGATGTCGGGGAGACGCAGGCACTTGATCTTAGCTTCCTTCTCACGCAGTCAGAGTTGATGCCGCTCTTTGCACAAGCGATTTTGCTTTGGGCTCCCACCCGTAGTATTCGCACGCGTGTGGGGCTAGTTTATACGTTGCGAAATGGATTGTTTTCGTATTTGGACAGTTGCTACGCAGGAGTAGAGCTAACTCCGCCTGATCTTAATGATGAATTGTTCACCGGATATCGTGAGTGGCTATTTGCAAGACGTGTTAGGGGGAAACCGCTCCATCCTAATAGCATCAAAAACTATCTCGGATGTCCGCGGATATTGCTATCAGTGATAGACAAGGGGCCCTGGGCAGAAAGCGCCCAGTCCATCGCCCAACGTGTGCCTCGAGGTCCCTTTGGGGCAGCTCGAAGAGCCTCACCCTTGGAAGTCATTTCAGCCAGCTCGCTAGTAGCGATTATCGATGCGTGTGAAGAAGAACTGGAGGAGATTGCTTCGAGGCTGGATTATGGGGGCGTCCTCATCTCGGAGGGTAAGCGAGCAATCGAAGAAGGACACACTGACCTCAAGAACGTTTCGGTATGTCTTGCAATGTTGGCGGCGAAGTATCCAAACGTGCTTCCTACGCTTGAGGATATTGGGAAGGAAAATAGGAGCCTCGGGTACGCAGCGACGGAGCACGGTGCCCGAACTCTAGCGTCTTACTTGTATTCCAGTCCCCGTGATCTCGTTCCTCTGGTGATATTGCTAACCATCGCCACAGTCTTTAACCCCAATACGGTTCTACGCCTCAAGTGGAGCGCGATTGACAGAAATTTCCTTCGACTTGGGCTGAGAGGAATACGTGTAATCGGAGAAAAGGCCCGCGCAAAGAAAGATCTGGTGCGGTTGCTTGATCCATCGGCGAGCATTTCGAGGAAGTTTTGCTTTGACTATCTCTTAGATCTTTTGGAGCGAATTACGTCGAGGATTCGGCCAGTTTGTGAAAAAAAGGATCGCGATAGAGTATTCGTCTTTGTGCCCAAAGTAGGTCAGAAGCGGGTGATCTCATTCACCGATGACACCCTACGTTCCTCGGGATGGCGGCCGAAGCTGCAGGAGTTTATTGCTGATAATAGGCTGCCAAATTTTACCTTGGGGCAGATTCGACCCACCATTATTGATATGGTGCAACAGTTCGATGGTGGCCTGGAGGCGGCGCGGGCAGTGGGTAATCATTCCCGCATGAGCACAACCTGGACACATTACACCAGCGATGGAGCCCGCAAGCGGAACCGGGAAAAAGTCGGAGAGGTAATATTATTACGGGAGAGATGGATCAATACACAGGGAAAAATTGATCCCCGTCGACTTACCAATACTGATGACCGTGCGGCGGCTACGCCAGGCTTTCGCTGCCTTGATCCGTTTGATTCTCCCTCCCCGGGGCAGCGCTCCGGCGTACTGTGCAAAGACTACGGAGGCTGTCCGACCTGTCCCCTTGCGGTCGCGAGACCAAATGATGCCATTAGTGTTGCATACTACCTTGCATTGAAAAGCAGTCTCCTTGCCAGTCAAGTGCAGATGAGCGGGAATAGTTGGTCCTGCCGTTGGGCACCAAGGCTGTCGGCTTTGAACAACCTCCTAAATATGGTGCCCGAACAGATCATGAGCAAAGCTTTGAGGTTTCATATTTCGCTGCCGCAGGTGGGCTGATAGGTATGCAGCGCAACTCCGCCAAACTTAATCGATCTAGTTCGCGCGAGCCAAAAGCGCTGTTTCAGAGAAATAAGGAGGAGCTAGAAGATTATTGGCTCAGTGAGCATAGTCAATTTAAGGATGTTAGGTGGGAGTTTACGCCGACTACGCCTGGCCTTAAAAAAACCGCAAGCACCATCAATTGGAGTATAGAACTCTTTGACGGGAGTAAGCTCACTGACCCACACCACGCTGCACGCTTACATTGGTCGAAGACGCTCCTTTTGACTCTCCTTAAAATGCCGGCCGAAGGAGTGCCGACGATGGTTGGAGGTGTTTCCGCCCACCAGCAATCTTTCAAGTGGTTATTGTCGTGGATGGCCATAAATGGCTACCACGTACCATCTCAGCTGACAGCTGGCGTCGTCTCCAGATATATAGATGAATTACCCCAATTCATGCTTGACTGTACAGACGAGGAAAAAATCACTGTGTCGGTTGCAAGACGTGCCCTTGAAGCCCTTGCTAACTTGTGGCGTCAACGTATTCCTATGGCGCAGATGGGAATTGAATCCATTTCAATAGATCCATTTTTTCGAAAATCATTGGCTAGTATCGCTGACGAATGCGCCGGACAAAGCGTAGGGTGGATAAAGCCCATACCAGATGAAGTTGCTGTGCCGATGTTCAATGAAGCGCTCTGGTTTCTGTCGCAGCCGGCTGAAGACATACTTCGGCTTGTGGCGATCCTTGCGCAACATCCAAATGAAGGGCGCGCGCAGCGAATCAAGAGAATGCGACGCGACCTGCGACGATTCGAGTTTGGGAGTGGAAAAGATTCGAGTGAGCCATGGCATCGACCTCTGGCCGAGTTGCCAAGTGACATGTATGGAGAGAGTGCAGCACATAGGACTACACGAATGCTTGCATATGATTTGCTGGGTGCGTGCGCCATCATTGTTCAAGGAATGTCGGGCATGCGCATTTCAGAAATTTGTGGGCTAAAGGGAGGCATTGATCCTGTGTCTGGGCTACCAAGTAATGTCCGTTTGGAATCCAGCTCACGTGGTCTATACGAGTGGTTTCTTGTCCGATCGTTGCTCTCAAAGACTAAGGAGGGGCCCCCCATCGAAGTTGACTGGGTGCTTGGGATGCGCCCGGAAGGAAGCAATGAAATACCGCCTGCAATACGTGCGCTTCAGGTTCTTAACCGTCTTTTCTCGCTTTGGCGTGATCACGCGGTCACCGATCGGCTAATACTTCAGTGGCGCGGCCATGCCTCCCTCTCTCATCCTTCGGGGACGCTGAAGCCCATTTTGTCGGACTCCCTCAGGAAAGCAATGAGGGATTTTATTGTTGACTGGGTAAACCTGACGGCTCTGCCGAACGAATCGCGGCAAAAAGTATCCGACGGCGAGCTGATCCCTTGGCGCGAGTCAAAAGGAAAGATCTTTAGCTCTCATATGCTTCGAAAGACCTGGGCCAGCTTTACCCTGGCGGCAAATCCGAGCCTTCTTGGTGCAATACAAATGCAGTTTCATCACCTCAATATGGCGGTGACGGAGGGCGGTTATATAGGGAATAATCCACTCCAAGTTGAAGCCCTGGATTCGGTTTCTAGGCAAAGAAGAAATTTACTGATTTATGAGATGGCAACAGGAGATAGTATTGCCGCGGGTAGAATGGCCCAAACTTTGGGTGATTCGATCGCTGAATTTAAAGACGATTTAGGCGAATTACCAACTTCTGAGAGGTGGCGGATCGTCGACGAGTGGGCTGACAATCAAGAGCTTCAATTCTTTTTTACGGAGTATGCAACATGCTGTCCGGTAAAAACGAGCGAAATGAGGTGTCATGAGATTTCAAATACCTCATTATGGTTCCGGCGATATCCGAATTTTGCCACGCGAGATTCAAGCGTATGTGCGGGATGTGCATGTGCGATTATTGATAAGAGTCACATAGCATTTTGGTCGGAGCGCTTTACAAAAAGCCAAATCGCAATTCGTGAGGCGGAAGCGGTGGGTAAAATGAATGGTTTCAGGGTGATCCTTGAGCGCGCAGAGCAGGCGAAGAAGATACTGCGAAAACTCGGTGTAAATGTCAGTGAGCTATAGGACAAAAAACACATAAAGGATTTGGTGAGTCAAATGTCGTTAAAAAGAAAAGCGATATATTCGGGAGACTCCATCGAGCAGGAATTTCTAGATGCGCTGGCGCGGCTGCAGATCGGGAAGCCAAAAACTAAGAAGATGAAAGATCGGCTAGCTGCCGGGAAGATGAAGATCACGATCAGTAACGTTGCCGTCGAGGCGGGGCGGTCTAGAACATTAATTGGACTAGATAAAAACTGTCGATATCCAGTAGTTAGAGAGAAAATAAGAGAAGCGAAGGAAAAGCCTTCGCTTCCAACTACGCACACAGAGATCATTCAACGATTGCGCGCTGAAAAACTCGAACTTCAGGTTGAAGTTCGGAAGCTTCGCGCAGAAGCTACTGCTCACTATTTTGCCCGAGTGAAGGCCGAGAAGGAGTTGGAGCAGGAGCGTGCGCGCGCCGCTCGAGTCAATAAGCTACTTGCCGGCAAGCAAAAAATTGCCCGCATCGTTGGGGGGGATTCTCAAAGCTAGGTCCCACGACATACTTGTACGCTGTCCTTGGAGAACCGTAGCTCGATTGCATGCCCATCCAATTGCAGAGCGCTCGCCCACTTCACGAATCAGGCTAGTAGGTATCTGTGTTCACCCTGAGCCTGAAGACGAGCTTCGATTCCTCCCCAGAACCGCCAAGTGCGCAGGCCATGATAATCTCGTTTAATGAACTGGAAGCACATCGTGCCAAGGGTATCATTTGCAAGATACCCATCCACAAGGGCGGCTGGGAAGAACTCCAGGCGGAGTCAGGAGTCCGATCTGAGTGGGAATATACGCTGATGAATCCTGCCAACTCTCCGAGCCGGACCGTATTCGCATCTTCGCCACTTCCTCACTGAACTGCCGCAATGCATAGCCCGGCACCGAATCAGCGAGCAGCCGCTGGTCGCGTTGGCGAAGCGGCAAGTTCAGGCGAACGCACCGGATGCTATGACAGTGCACCGGAGCAGTTGCTCAGTTCCACACGCCCGCTATCGGACACTGCCAATACAGCCATCCAGCTGGGGAATTCGAGCCATGCTGACGCGCTGCCTGGTCCGTAGACAGGCATGAGCATACCGTCATGCGAGCGCATCCAACACCCCTGCTTTAGTTTGTTGACGAAGACCCTTACCAAGAGACGGTGCCGCCGCACCGTACCCTGCAACCCTTGAATTCTCGCCAAAAGAGGTCGGGGAGCAGATAAAGCGAAGGGCGAACTGTTGAAAAAGGAGGAGCGTCGCAGGGACGTACTGTTTGCCGGTTTGCCCTGGCAACGCGAAAGTGGCGGAACCGAACCAAAGGGCCGCGGTACACCAGGCGCTGAACGAAGTGGGAACTACTACTGGTGAGGGTCGATGAACAACTCGTGAACATCGACCCCGAGAAATTCCGCAAGCCTGCAGATATTGTCAATTGTTGCGTTGTTCACCGCGCGCTCGATCTGACTGACATAGGTCCGATGGAATCCTGCCTTGATGGCTAAGTCTTCCTGAGATAGGCCCGCAGCCTCCCTTGCCTTCCGTAGGTTGGAGGCAACCCTAAGCCGCGCGTAGGTCTTTTCAGCACTCTTTGACATGGGGCGCAGAGTGCGCAAACCAAGGCTAAAAATCTACACACATGCAACTCTACTGGATATACATCTACTGTTTATAAATCTATAATGCCATGGTTTGTAGGTGCACCTGTGGGACCAATGCTGCCCTGCATCACTGCGTAACAGACAAAGGCCAAGAAGGCGATGATTTTGTTTTTGGACTATGACGGTGTCTTGCATCCAGACGCCGCTTACTTGGTGAACGGGCGCCCCGAGCTTCGCGCGGCTGGAACGCTGTTCATGTGGGCGCCGATTCTCGAGGAAATTCTCGCGCCGTACCCTCAGGTCCGTATTGTCCTTTCTACGTCGTGGGTTCGGGTCCTCAAAAGCTTCAGTCGCGCACGTGCCTATCTGCCGGCTGCGCTGCAAGCACGTGTCATCGGCGCGACTTGGCATTCGGCAATGGCGCAGCATCATGAAGGCGCTCATCGCGTAGACGCGAGTTGGTTCAACGAGCTCTCGCGGTATGCCCAGATCGCACGCTACATTGCGCGGGCCGGGCTGCGGGCCGAACACTGGCTGGCCGTCGATGACGACAGCGAGGATTGGCCCGCCGAGCTGCGCGACTACTTGGTCGAGACGGATGGCGTGCTGGGCCTCTCGAGCGCGTCTGCGCAGTCCGAACTGGCGCAGCGGCTGCAACGCATGACCGCTAAAGCCCTGCTCGGGAGCTAAAACCGATGCTACGCGTTACCGTGGAACTTATTCCAGACGGCCAGGAGGAATACTGCCGAACACTTGGGCGGATCGAGATCGACAATGTGTTGGGCGAATCCCTGACCACCGGCGCCTATCGCATCGTCATGGACGAGTTCGATGCACGCATCCCAGCGCAGTGCTCAACCTTCCGGACTATTGCGTCGCTGGACAATGTGGAGCGCGACCTCGTTCGCCCCATGCAATTGGTCGGCATGGCGCTCAGCGTCGTGGCCCCCGTCAAGCGCACCATGCATAGCTCGCAGAACGAACCGCAGGGCGTCGTGCTGACGCGCGAGGCCATTTAACGCGGCTCGAACCCGCCGGGGGAGGGCCATGACCGAAAAGTTCGTGTTCCGAGAAATGGGTTTCACGCGGGGGCGCACCTTCGATCTAGCCGACAATTGCGTGGTACCCCCGCAGAGATTCCCAATATCCTCGCACGTCCGCCCCTTTTTGATGTGGTCAAGCTCGCTCATCAATATCCGCTGGAACCGTTGCATGGGGCGAATCGACGGCTCAGGGTGAGTTGCGAAATCCTCGAGCGCCAATTTCTTCGCACGCAGGGGATCCTGCGCAACGTCGAGCGCATCCCGACTGCCGAGCAGGCAGGGCGCGCCCTGGCGCATTGGCTGCCGGCTGGACTGAAAACCATTGTGCAAGACCAAGAACGGTATATCTATTTGACTGACGTCCCATTCGAGTTGGAAACGCTGATCAGGCGATGGCTGCGCTGGCAGCTCGATAGTGCGCCGGAGACTGATCCATGGCAGCGACGGGCTGGCGCTTTCGCATGACGGATGGTGTGCGTTCATGGGCTGGCTGACCGATGCCCTGCAGCGCGGACTGGATCAAATGGAAATCGGCTTGTAATTAGATCCGCATGCCTCGCACCACCACGCGCCCACGCAGCTGCCAAGCCAACAACTATCGCGTGGATTCACTTAACCCCATAGGACCGAGAAGGTCCTGCTTCGCGCCGACGTCACGGCCTCGGCGCATTCACCTCCAAGCCATTCGTTGCATGCAAAATCTCGCAGTTCTTATCCTTCCGGGTACCTGGTCATCGCTCGTCGAATTCAAGGCGGCCATTAAGAAGCAGGCGCCAAACTATCGCTTTGCCAATGGCGTGCTCGTGGATCAGCGAACCCGCCAGGGCGTCCACATCCACTTTCAAAAGGGGCACAACTCGAGCATTGTGGAGGACTTTCGATGTGGCGGTACCTATTGGTACGACTCCGATGACATGCGGGCCATCGCTCGGCATACCTCTCATGTCCTCCTTGCGGACGCCGGCGGAAGTCGGCAGCGCATGGCACATGTGATGGGCGCTGCGAGCGCCGTGGTCCGGGCCGGCGCACTAGGCGTGTATGTGGAGAACGCCGGCGTAGCCCATCCCTCACAGAACTGGCTGGCGCTGGCCAATGACGGCATCGATGGCATTTTTCGGGCATTCGTCGCCACCGTAGATGCTGGAGGTAGTGGCGCTCACTGCAGTGGCATGCAAAATTTTGGACTGAAGGGCGTGAGTGTCCCGTCTAACATCCCCGACTGCACAACCGTCGCCGGCGCTTTCGCTTGGCATTTGGTCGTGAAGGAGGTGAAGGTGAAAGTCGGTGAAACCATGATGGTCGGCACGAAATCTTACAGCTCTCGCGTCCGGATCGTTGAATCTACAGTAGCCCCCGAAGGCTCAATGTTTTACAACCGATTCGGCACCTTGCAACTCCTGCCCGCGACGTCTGTGCACTAACGCGACATATCAACAGATGTCGGCACCCTGGTGTAGAGTGACTCGCGCCCGACTGCGAGATGGCGCATCTGCACTCTCGCTAGCAAAAGCGCGTAGCGCGGGTCGCTGTAGACCATCGCTTTGGGGGATGGCCAGCCAAAATAGGAACGCAACGATCCGCATCGCTGCTGCAAATGGAACCGCAGCGCATTTTGGGACGGGAAAAACTAGAGCATAGCTTCCTCCGGTTGCTCTCGTCGCGGTCATACGGATAGGGAGATCGCTCGCGTCGCGCCGCGGACATGGGTTCCTGGCGTGGGCCCAGAATTGCGTCTCGCTGCCCAGGCGTTCAATGCTTAGGCCGGTTCGAGTTCGGCCATTAAGACTCGTCCGATGCGTCGTCGAGCACATTGATGCTCGATTTGAACGGCGCCTATTGACGCTGTGCCTGCCCAAGTTGGGCTCGTCGCCCACTACCATTACGAAGATCGAAGTTAAGTGAGCTGGGCAAAATTTCGGGGGCATGGGTACCCTGGCAATGGTTTGCTTCGCGTCGTCGGTTGGGGCGCACGCGTGGTCTCCACGCGTGTGGGAGATTTTCTGAATAGTGTCCTGGCTTGACTGAGCACGTCCAGACCGAGACTGTCTTACTGTCCCAGGGACGTCGCTGTCTAGTTTCTCCCAACCAGATGCCATGTATGCACGTCTCCGATGCCTCTTGCTGCAATCACCCCGTGGTCTTCGAGTAGGAAGGTTTTTCCAAGTTGCTGTCGAGTGTCGTCAGTTACTTGAATGCCGCCGACTATGCCCTGAGACTCCATCCGGCTCGCGATGTTCACGGTATCACCCCACAAGTCATAGATGAACTTTCGCCTCCCAATCACCCCGGCTACGACGGCCCCGCTATGGATGCCAATCCGCAACCGCAGCGCGTAGCCGCTTCGCTGATTGAATCGGCTCAGCGACTCCATCATGTCTAATGCCATATGGGCGGCCCGAACGGCATGATCCGCCACCGGTATCGGCAAACCGGCGGCCGCCATGTATGCGTCGCCGATTGTCTTGATCTTCTCGAGTCCCCGGCCGTCGGCGATTTCATCAAAGGCGGCAAATATCTCGTTTAGTACCTCCACTAGTAGTTCTGGGCTCATGCCGGGAGCGAAGCGGGTGAAATGCACAATATCTGCAAACAGTACTGACACCGACTCGAACCTGTCGGCGATGACGTCCGGAGGGCCGGCGGATAAAGGATGGGAACGCTGTTTCAGACGTTCGGCGATCGGAGCTGGCAACACGTTTAGCAGAAGACGCTCAGTGACCTGTTGCTCGCAAACAAGCTTTTCGTAAAGGCGCCTGAGCTCATCGCTCTGACGGACTATCGTCTCCCGGCTCGCTTCCAGTTCCTGCACCTTGCGCTCGAGTTCCTTGCCGTACTGCAAGGACTCACTGTGCAGCAGGCGTACCTCCAGCATGTTCCGCACCCGCATCAGTACCTCGCCGAGATCGAATGGCTTGCTGACAAAGTCCTTCGCGCCGGCCTGCAGTGCGCGCAGTTTGTGATCGGGTTGGGCGGTGACAACGATCACCGGAAGGTAGCTGTCCGGCTGGACGACCTTGAGATTCTCCATGACCTCGAACCCGTCCATGCCAGGCATCTGGAGATCCAGCACGATCAGGTCATAGTGGTTCCTGCCGTGAAGCTCGGAAACCATGCGCGGATCGGTGGTTGATTCGACGCTGGTATATCCGGCCGCATGCAGCATCCTTTCGAGCAGCAGGACATTGGCCTCCAGATCGTCAACGACCAGGATTTTTGCAGCCAGGATGTCCGATGGGTGGATCATGGCAAGCCAGTTCGCGGGACTCGGTGCTAGCCCTGCGCAATTGATCCTCGCGGTTGTTCCAGTGCGGCGTTCAGTGCATCCATGAATTCGTGGATCCTGATGGGCTTGGTCAGGTACCGGAAGAATCCTGCCTTCATGCCCCGCTCGATGTCGCGTGGCATGGCATTGGCACTGAGCGCGATGACCGGAATATGCATTGTCATCGGGTCTTCGCGCAGGCGTCCCAGTGCTTCGATGCCATTGATGTCCGGCAGATGGATATCCATCACTATCGCATCGGGCAGCGAAGTGCGCGCGAGCTCGACTCCGAGAATCCCGGTGGCCGCCGACAGCAAATGCACGTCTGCCCGGCGGGCGAGGAGTTGCTCCAGGAGCTTAAGGTTGGCGGGGTTGTCTTCGACATACAGCAAGGTGTGCATCGTGGACGGGGCTTCGATTGGCGACCGGACAGGTGCGGCGGCCTCCGTGCTCTCGCCAGCCATTGCGGGAGGCGCGGCAGCAGGCAGTTCGACCCGGAACACGCTGCCCACGCCAGGCGTGCTTTTGGCGCTGATGGTTCCTCCCATCAACTCGGCCAGCCGCTTGGCCACCACGAGGCCGATGCCGGTGCCTTCCACGGGGCCTGCCTCATGCCCCAGGCGGTTGAACGGCTGGAATAGCTGGGCCAGCCGTTCCGGTGTCAACCCTACTCCAGTGTCGCGCACGCTGACGCCTACGCGATGTCCCGTCGTCGTCACCTGCACATCGACTGAGCCTTGGTCCCGGTTGTACTTGATGGCATTGGAAAGCAGGTTGAGGAGGATTTGCTTCAAGCGGGTCCTGTCGGCACGGACGAAGCAGGGTGGTTCGACTGCGGGAAACCGCATGCGGACCGAGCGTTTCAGTGCTTGCTGCTCAAGCATTGCCTGGCACTCGTGCAAGGTGTCGATGACCGATACCGGCTCAGGGGACAGCGACGCCTGACCGGCTTCTATCCTGGCCAGGTCAAGGACTTCGTTGATGAGCTCCAGCAAATGCCAGCCCGCCTTCAGGATCTGGTCGATGCTGGCCTGCTGCGACGCAGTCGGAGGCGGAGCCTCAGAGGCCATCAGCTGCGCGAAGCCAAGGATGGCGTTCAGCGGATTGCGCAATTCATGACTCATGCTTGACAGGAACTCCGACTTCGCATGGTTGGCACTTTCAGCAGAGGCCTGGGCCTGCTTCAGCGCTTCGATGTCGGTGCCGGATGCAAGCCACTTTACGATCTTGCCATCAGCATCCTTCAATGGTGACCCGCGTTCGAGGTGCCATCGGTAGGCGCCATCGGATGCCCGTTTCAGGCGATATTCGATTTCGTACTCGCAGCCTCTCGCCACTGCGTCTGCCCAGTGGCCGATATTGCGCGCGTAGTCCTCGGGGTGGACGGCCGATTTCCAGGCGCCGGACCGAGTCTGCTCAAGACTGAGGCCGGTATAGCTCGTCCACCGTCGGTTGCAGTAATCGATCCGGCCATCCGCATCGGCGGTCATGATCATGTGAGGGATGCCGTCGGCGAGCAGCCTGAAGTGCGGCTCGCCCTCCCTGAAGTCGAGGGCGGAAGGTCGATCCTTTCCCGATCCGTCATGAGGCTGCCTGCGCATGATCTGCCCCCGCAGTCGGCGGTCTGGCGTCTGCACGCAAGAGGCGATGGCAGGCCGGCCGGAATCCGCGTCATGAAGGAAAGCATACTCGCAGCCACTGCCGGCGCAAACCGGCATGCGCGGGGAAGTCCCCGGTCAACTCGCGAGTCGACAGTGCGCCACTTGGGGCGGCTCAGCCGAGGCTGGATGCCACTTCAATGCCGCGCAGGACATGGATACGGCTCAACATGTCGCTGGCATGGCTCAGGAAGCCCTGGCGTGCGCGTCCGGACAGCGTGACGGGTTTCATCAGCATGACGCTCAGTGGGTTCTGCGGCACGTCATTGAAGCGAAGCTCGTAGTGCAGATGCGGTCCGGTCGCCCAGCCAGTCTGTCCGATATACGCGATCAGTTGCCCCTGCGTGATGCGCTGGCCGGGCTGGATGCCAGCGAAGCCAGACAGGTGCGCATAGTACGTCGAGTAGCCGTCAGGATGCTTGAGGATGACGATATTGCCGTAGCCTGTCTGCTGGCCGACAAAGTCAACAGTCCCGTCCGCTGTGGCGAAGACCCGGGTTCCTGTCGGGGCGGCAAAGTCGACACCCTTGTGCTTGATCCATTGGTGGTGCACCGGGTGGTTGCGCCAGCCGAAGCCAGACGACAAGCGCGAGAACTCGACCGGCGAGCGGAGAAACGGGCGCGCCATGCCCCGTCCGTCGAAGGTGTAGTAGGCACCGGAGTTGCTGCCATCTGCGCCGTCATACCACAGGGCCTGGTAGAGCTGGGCGCGGTTGACGAGTTCGACGGCCACGACGCGACCGTTGCGCACCAGCGCACCATCACGGAAGCCCGCCTCATAGACAATGTGAAAGCGATCGCCTTGGACGATGTCGTGCTGGAAATCGACCACGCCCGAGAAGATCGAGATCATCTGCCGGACGATGTCGTCGGGCACCTTCGCGGCGTCCATCGTCCTGAAGAACCCATTCGCGGTGATGGTGCCGGAACGCATCTCGTAACGCAGTTCGTTCCTGACCGCCTGCAAGTTCGCCTTGAAGGCGGGCTTCTGGAAGTCGCCGGCCCGCCGGATCAGCAGTTCGCGCGAGGCGGAGGAATTGCCGGCAACGAGGGCGCGCAGCGAGACCAGCAGCTTGTCCTGGTCGACCTCCGCCTGGACGACCTGATCCGGCTGGAGGTTGAAAAGGGTGCGCGCCGCCGGATCCCTGGAAATGAACTGCTGTGCGTCCGGATCTTCCACGCCGAGCCGTCTGAGCAACGTGGCGATCGTGTCGCCGCGTCGCATGGGCTCCTCGTGGATGTAAGTTGCACCGGCATCCGCCAGCTTTTCGAGCTGGTCGCGCACGTCGGGCAGTTGCAGGGCTTCCAGCCGGCGTGGCGCACCAGCGTCATGGTAGGCGCTGCGCGGCGCCACGCCCATGGCTGCCGCCATGCAAAGCATGAGGACAGCCGCCAAGCCGGCTGGCAGCCAGGACGGTGTGTATCGGCTCATTCCCCGCCTCCTGTCTGACCCGCGCATCTTGCCGACTACCCTTGCTGCCCCGTCGGGCCCTATCGGGCGCCGATCTCCCGGCGGTCAGGCGACATCCTGGCCAGGTAGCGGGCCACTGCCGGGATGTCTTCGTTCGACAAGGCGGCGGCAATGCTGTCCATGGCGCCGGACGCGTCATGGCGTTTGCCGCTCTTGAACGCGGCAAGCTGTTGCCCAAGGTAGCTCTCGCCCTGGCCGGCGAGGCGTGGTGCCAGGTCCTTTCCGGTCAACCCTTCGGCATGGCAGGCCTGGCAACTGCGCGCCTGGACCACAGCCTTGCCGCGCGCCTCGAGCGCGGCGCTGGCCGTGACATCCGGGCTACCTGTGGGCGCCTGCTTTGCGTAATAGGCTGCCAGCAACCCGATCTGCTCATCAGTCAGGTTCCTGGCGAGCGGCCCCATGGTCGGGCTGTCGCGCTGCCCGCTGGCGAAGGCGCGCAACTGCGCCTCGATAAAAGCCGCCGGCTGGCCGGCCAGGGCAGGGTACTCGGCATTGTGGGACTGACCGCGCGGGCCATGGCAGGCGAAGCAGGTCTCCGGGAATTGCGGCCAGCGTCCACCATCGGTCTGGCTGGCTACGGCCTGGTTATCCAGTGCCGTCCCGAACCGGTGATAGCCCACGAGGTCGGGGACGATGAAGGCGGCCACCGCCACCACGGCCGCAGCCGCCACGAGAACAGGGCGCTTGTATTTCATTCATGCCTCCCGAACCGGGTATGCCAGGGCGCCCAGCACCTGCAGGGCGGCGCGGTGGCCGGAGCGCACGGCACCATCCATGGCGCCGGCCCAGATGTCGGCCGTCTCGGTGCCAGACCAGATCAGCCGCCCTGTCGGCGGATGCAGGTACTGGCCCAGCTTCGTCCAGAAGCCCGCCGGCATCGGGTTGATGCAACTCATCGACCAGTTATCGACCTTGCCCCAGTCGAGGTCGTGGTATTGCGTCGGCTTCAACGCCTTGTCCCCGAACGCCTGGGCATAGATGGCCGAGAGGATGCGTTCGGCAGCCTTGGGCTCGGCGGGCAGGAAGCCAGGCTTGACGAATGCGCTGATCACGCCGACCGAGCCGTCTGGCGGCGAGTTGTCGACCGACCAGATCAGCGGGCCGTCCAGCGGCACAACCTGTCCGTTGAATCCCTTGTCGCGCCAGAAGGGCCGTGCATAGACATGCGCCGTCTTGCGCATGGGCGCGTGCGCCGGCCAGAACCGATGCAATTGCGCGCGTCCGGCGGGCAGCGGCGGGTCGAAGACGACCTGCTGGCATAGCGCCGGATTCAGTGCGGCGATCACGTGGCGCGCCCGTACCACGCCCTGGTCGGTGTGCAATTCGACAATGTCGCGATCCCAGCCAACGATCTTGCGTACCGGGCAGGACAGCCGCACCTTGTGGCCAAGTTCGCGTGCCATCCGGATGCTGAGGATCTGCGCGCCGCCGACGAAGCGCGTCTCCTGGGCGCCGCCCTTGATCCTCTCAAGTGTGTCGTAGTCGCTGTTAGCGCTGTTGATCACCGACAGGTAGTGCAACAGTCCCAGTTGCGCCGGTTGCGCGCCGAGCGACAGGGTTGCGGCCAGGCTGAAGGAGAATTTTTCCTCGTTGCTCAAGTCTTGCCGTGCCAGCCAGTCGCCGAGCGACAGCTTGTCTAGTTCCGCCGCGTTTGCCGCTGTCCAGGGGGCGCCGCTGGGTACGCGGCCCGCCAGCTCGCTGAGTTTGGCGGCGACCTTTCCCTGGGCGCCGACGCCGCCCTGGAGATCCTGCGCCACGCGCACGTCGCCGGCCAGGAACACGGTCTTGCCCTGGTAATAGGTTTCGAAGGTGTCGACGCCGAGCTCGCGCGCCAGGTCAGCAATGGCGGTCTGGCCGGGCCCGATCCACTGCCCGCCGGCTTCCGAGACCACGCTGTTGCCAAGGTCATGGTTGTAGGTGCGGCCGCCGACACGGCTACGTGCCTCCAGGACGACGAACGTGTCACATCCGCCGCGTTTCAGGTCGCGTGCGGCGGTCAGGCCCGCCAGTCCGGCACCGATGATCGCGACATCGAGCACGTCGCGCCCCGCAGATGCGGCGCCGGCGCCCTTCACCCGCGGCGCTGCACTCGCTGTGCGTGGTGTGCCTGCCAGCAGCGTTGCAGCGCTAGCCGCCGCAGCCGCGCCGAGGAGGCGGCGTCGGGTCAGTGCGACTGTGTCGCGGTTCACGATGTCTGCCGGTGCGGCATCGACTTCCAGCGCATCTTCACGTGTCTTCGCGTGCATTGTTAGGACAAAAGTTAAATGATTGGCATGCTCGCGGCAAATATAGGTCAACAACACAAACAAGTCAAAATTATGAATCGCGAGCCCAAGTTGATTCCTGCGTAGGCGAGGAGAGTCCATGTGGGATAGGGAATACCCGCCCTTTTACTTCTGACTTATCTTTGTCATCATGACCTAATGTTGGTAGGTTGTTCTACAAACGAGGCGACCGGAAGCGCACGTGACCGGGCGCCGGGCTTAATGAAGAATCAGGAGAGCATCCATGGATGAATCCAAGCGCAGCGCCTTCGATGAGGACGGTGCCGTCCTCATCGAAGGCTGTCTCAACGCGGAACAGTTAGCCATGTGCAGGCAGGTCTTTGACTGGGGCATCGAGAACCCGGGGCCCAACGCTCATAGCCTGTTTGACGGCTCCGTGCAACGGTCGCACGTCGATAACGCCAATCCATTCGCAAAGGGGCGGCTGGATGAGCTGGTCGCCTCGCTCCCGTTCGGCCAGCTGTTCGCCGATCTCTGGGGCTCTAAACATGTCTGGTACTTTGCGGAAGAGTTGTTCCTCAAGCAGGGAGGCCGGGCCGGGCGCTCGCCCTGGCACCAAGACACCTCCTACCTGCCTTGGGGGGGAAAGCACTTCGCCAACGCGTGGATCAGCTTCGAGGCGGTCCCCAAGCGTAATGCGCTGGAGATCGTCAGGGGCTCGTACCTGGGTACGCGCCACGACGGCAGCACCTTTCAGAACCCCGACGACCCGACCGAGCCGTTGCACGGCGGTGGGGTCTGGCCGCGGCTGCCTGACATCGAGGCCGAACGCCGCATCGATCCCAATGCCTACGACATCCTCTCCTGGGCTACGCAGCCCGGAGATGTTCTGCTGCTGCACCCGGGTTCGCTGCACGGCGGGGGTGCTGTCGACGCCGATTTCCCGGACCGCCATACGCTGGTCTTGCGCTTCTTCGGCGATGACGCGGTTTTCAGTCCGTTGCCGGACCACAGCGATTCGGGCTTCACGCCGGCGGGTGTGCTGTACGTCGAGGAGCTGGCATCGCTGAAGGCAGGTGATCCCTTCCGTGCGCCATGCTTCCGCCAACTCATCTGATAAACGATACCGACATCATGACAACCACGACGATGAAACGGCAGCCGGTCATTCCGCCCGGCACCCAGCCGCTCTACGACGCCTACCATTTCGCCCCCGCGACCCGCGTGGGCGACACCATCTGGGTGTCGGGCCAGGTTGGGCTAGACGCAGCGATGAAGCCCGGCGAGGGCATGGAGGCACAGGCTCGGCTGGCCTTTGCATCCCTGAAAGCGGTCCTCGAAGCGGCAGGCGCAAGCCTGGAGGATGTTGTCGAGCTGACGACCTATCACACCAACCTGCGGCAGGAAATCGAGGCCTTCACGAAGGTCAAGGACGAATACCTGCCGAGCCGTTATCCGTCCTGGACTGCGGTGGGGGTGACAGAGCTGGCGCTTCCCGAGCTGTGCATCGAGATTCAGGCGGTGGCGGTAGCTGGCAGCGGCGGCGCCTGAGCCTGGTTGTCCTGCGCGCGCCTCGAGCGCAGTCGAAGTCCGTGGATCACGATTTCCAGAGCTGGGCAGGCGGGCCTGCACTGCCGGGACGGTCAACACCTGTGCCCGGCCGTGCGGCCTTGAGGACCTGTGTATCTCCAGCACAGCCTCGGGCGGCATGGGGCATCGCCGGATCACTACGGCGGTCTGACTGACAGCGTTGGCTTGCGGCTTCCGGTGCCACCCCAGCAGCCGCGAGCCGTGCCTCGTGCCATTGGTTCGCCGCTGCGCACGGTACCGGGTGCGTTTGCGAGCATCGCAGCCAAACGCGCAGGGAATACCCTAGCTCTTTTTTTCTTTTGTTCTTTGTCATTGTTACCTAAGTTTGGTAACGTGTTCTACCGAAAAAAACACACGAAGCGAGGCACTTCGTTGCCATGCCAGACAGGAGACTCAGATGAGATACAAGACGTTGTTCCTCAGCGTGACCCTTGCGTTCGGCGGAGCGGCCTATGCCGCGGCCTCCGAGCAGGACGCGGGCCGGCTCGGCAAGGACCTCACTCCGGTGGGTGCCGAACGGGCCGGTAACAAGGACGGGTCGATTCCGGAGTGGACCGGCGGGGACATGAAGGCACCGGGTGGCTGGAAGCCCGGCACGGCGCGCCCCGACCCGTACGCGAATGACAAGCGCGTACTTTCGATCGACGCGTCCAATGTCGACAAATACAAGGACAAGCTTGCCCCCGGACAGATCGAAATGGTGAAGACGATCCCGGGTTATCGGATGGATGTTTATCCGACCCACCGTTCTTGCGGTTTCCCCGACTTCTTCTACGAGCGGACGAAGAAGAACGCAACGACGGCGAAGCTTGGCGCCAACGGCCAGGACCTCGCCGAGGCGATCGGCGCCGCCGTGCCGTTCCCGATTCCGCAGAACGGCGCCGAAGCCATGTGGAACCACAAGCTGCACTGGAAAGGAGAGGGATTCCAGATGAGCTATGCGGGCTACATCCCGCCGAAGGGCACCGACAGCATTGGGGAGCCGCTTGGCCAGCAGGAATGGCAGATGTCGCCGATGTGGTCGCCGTCGAACAAGGGCGTCGACGACGCCCGCGGCATCGAGAGCCTGTACCTCAACACGTTTACCAGCCCGCCCTCGATCGCGGGGGATGCCACCCTGACGCAGTACAAGTTCTCCGAGGCCAACGACGTCTGGCTGTACTTCGCGAGCCAGCGCCGCGTGCGCCGCGCGCCGACATACCAGTACGACGCCCCGCAGCTCAACACCGAGAACCTGCTGACCGTCGACCAGTACATGCAGTTCAACGGCCCACTAGACCGCTATGACTGGAAGCTGGCCGGCAAGAAGGAGATGTACGTGCCCTACAACACGTACCGGGTCAACTCTTCGGCGAACAAGGTCGATGAAGTCGTCAAGCCGAAGTTCCTCAGCCGCGACCTGACGCGCTATGAGCTGCACCGGATGTGGGTGGTCGAGGCCACGCTCAAGCAAGGCATGCGGCATACCTTCCCCAAGCGCGTGTTCTACATCGACGAGGACACGTGGACGATCCTGGTGGAGGACATGTACGACGCGCAGGGCAAGGTCTGGCGCACCACCGAGATGGGTCCCTACATGGCCTGGGAAGTGCCGGCCTGCGTCTGGGCGGCCAATACCAGCTATGACCACCAGACCCGCCGCGCCGTGCTCGACCGAGTCGTCGCCGGCCACAAGGAGCCTGACTGGCTCGCCGCGAGGGAAGGGCGCCTGAAGGAGAAGACCTTCGAGCCGGACGGCCTGCGCCGGTTCACCACACGATAAGCCAAAAAAGAGAACCACGGGGAGACAGGCATGAAACTGCGTGATGTTGCAGCAGCGGCGGCGCAAGCCGCCGCGGGGATGCGGATGGAACGGAAGCTGGCCCGCTCGGTAATCGTAGGCCTGCTGGCGATGGCGGATGCCGGCTCGGCTTACGCTGCACAGTGGACGCTCGACAACGGCTGGGCGGTAGCCTTCGACTCGACGGTTTCGTTTGGTGCAGCGATGAGAACGTCGAAAACGAACTGCAGCTTTGTCGGCAACGACAACGGCGGCTGTGTCGGCGACGCGCCTACGCCGCTGCAGAAAAGTAACCCGTCTGTCTTCTCGTCGAACCTGGATACGCTGCGCCTGAATCAGGACGACGGCAACCTGAACTACAAGCGCTGGCAGCCGGTTTCGGCCAATGCGCAGTGGACCAGCGACCTCTATGTCAAGGGCACCAACGGGTGGAGCGGGCTGGTGCGCGGCGTCGTCAACTATGACTTTGCGACCGCCCACACCAGACGAACCGATCTCGACTCGGATGCGCGAAACTTCGCCACCAGCGACCCGCGTCTGCTCGACGCCTACATCACCAAGGAATTCGACGTCGGCGACCAGCAGGCGCGTGTCCGGGTCGGCAACCAGGTGCTGAACTGGGGTGAAAACCTCTACATCCCGGGCGGTATCAACGCGATCAACGCGATCTACCTGCCGTCCGCGCACCAGCCGGGAACGCCGCTTAAAAATCTGTTCATCCCCGCGCCCATGGTCTCTGCGAGCACTTCACTCGGCAAGGACCTCGGCCTGGAGGCCTTCTACCAGTGGAAGTGGAACAGCTTCAAGTTCGACGCGCCCGGGACCTTCTTTTCGACCAGCGACTTCCTCGGCAAGGGCGGACGGGGCTTCTATATCCCGACTTCAGCCGTCAATGGCGCGCTGGCTGCGTCGGGGCTGGCCCCGCTTCCCACCGGCACGATCGGCGACACGGGGACCCGGATCGTCGGCATCAATCCCGCGACCGGGATGCCCTACAACCGCCGCCTGAGCACCGGGGAGCTGGCGAACCCCAATACCAATCCGGTCGGGCCCCTGGTCGGAACCGGCACCTTCATCCCGCGCGGCCCGGACAACAATCCGAGCAACAACGGGCAAGGTGGGATGGCGATGCGCTACAAGTTCCCCGACAGCGGCAACGAACTCGGCCTCTATTACTACCACTACAGCGAGAAGGTGCCGTTCGTGAGCTACCAGGTGGTCAACACGACGAGCAACCCGTTCGGCTGGCAGGCGTCCCTCGACTACGGCAAGAACCGCGACCTGTTCGGCCTCTCGTACAACTTCCAGGTTGGCGAATGGGCGATCGGCACCGAGCTGTCGTACCGTCCGCGGGACAGCGTCGCCATCGATCCGACCACGGTCATCGATCCGGCCAACCCCTACTACTGCAACGCCCTGGCCGATTTTGCGGTCAAGCCGGTCGGAAGCAGTTGCCGCGGGGCGATCGACACGCAGCACTATCAGCTCCACCTGACCGGCATCCACATCATGTCGCCTTCGGGCTCGTTTGGCTGGCTGCTGCGCGCGTTGGGCGCGTCCGAAGGCACGATCACCGCGGAAGGTGCGCTGGCGTATTACCCGAAGCTCAGGCTCAACGCCGGGATTCCGTATGCGGTCACCGCCGACTACACGCTGCCCACCAAGTTGTCGGCGGGGATGGTGCTGGCAGCCTCGGTGACCTATCCCAACATCTTCGGCACGCGGGCATCGCTGTCACCGGACATCGCCGTCATGCAAGGCATCGGAGGCTATTCGGCCACGGCGCTGCCTGGCTTCATCCGGGGCGCGGGCGCCGCAGTGATCGGCGCGACCCTCGACTTCAAGACGAAGCCGGAGACAAAGATGCGCCTCGACTACACGCACAACTGGGGCGGTAGCGGCAGCAACCTGCTGCGCGACCGCGATTTTGTCTCCCTCAGCATGACCACCTCCTTCTAATGCTTTCACGCTTGATAACCCGTCTGGAAGCGGCCCTGTTCGGGCACCGCCTTCCTTTCCTGCTCGCACTGGCAGGATTCACCGCCTTGATGGGCGTGCTCGGCGCGAAGCTGCACCTCGAAGCCGGCTTCGAGAAGCAGTTGCCGCAAGGCCACGAGTACATCAAGACCTTCGAGCAGTTCCGCGACAAGCTCTTCGGTGCCAACCGGCTGACCATTGCCGTGCATGCCCGCAAGGGCGATGTCTGGAATGCGGCGGCGCTTACGCAGGTCCTCAAGGTGACCGAGGCCGTCACCTATCTTCCGGGCGTAGATCGCACCAGCGTGACGTCGCTGTGGACACCGAATGTCTTCTTCACCGAGATCACCGAGGACGGCTTCCGGGCAGAGGCGGTGGCAGGCGGGGATATCGTGCCGGAAAAGCTCTCCGCCGATGTCATCGGCAAGATGCGTCAGCGCACCATGGCCGGCGGCCATGTCGGGACCCTGGTCGCACGCGACCAGTCCAGCGCCCTGATCACCGCCGAACTGGCCGACGTCGATCCCCGCACGGGCAAGAAGCTCGACTATATCCAGTTCAACCGGCTGCTCGAGGAAAAGATCCGGCGCCCGTTCGAGAACGACCAGGTCGAGATCGAGATCATCGGCTTCGCCAAGCAGATCGGCGACATTGCCGACCGCGGAGCGGACGTGACGCGCTTCTTCGGCATCGCCTTCCTGCTCACCGGGCTGGCGGTCTACTGGTACTGCCGGTCGGTGCGCCTGACCCTGCTGCCGCTCGGCTGCTCGCTCGTGTCCTTGGTCTGGCAGTTCGGCACGCTGCACCTGCTGGGCTATGGGCTTGACCCGCTCGCCATCCTGGTGCCGTTCCTGGTGTTCGCGATCGGTGTCTCACACGGTATCCAGCAGATCAACTTTATCGTCCGCGAGGTCGCCCAGGGTACCGACTCCGCCATTGCCGCCCGGCGCAGCTTCACCGGCCTGCTGATTCCCGGATCGCTGGCGCTGATCACCGCGCTGGCGAGCTTCGTCACGCTTATTCTCATCCCGATCCCGATGATCCGAGAACTGGCGATCACCGCGGCCATCGGCGTGGGCTACAAGATCGTCACCAACCTGATGATGTTGCCGGTGGCGGCGTCGTACTTCCGGTTCACGCCTGAGTTCGCGAAACGGGCGCTGGCGCGGCGCGAGAGTCATAGCGGATGGCTGGGGGCGGTGGCCCGGATCGCCCAGCCGCGGAACGCACTGATCGTGACCGTCGCCGGCGCAGTGGTTTTCGGCCTTGCGTTCTGGCAGAGCCAGGACAGGCACGTGGGCAGTCTCCAGGCCGGGGCGCCGGAATTGCGCGCGGATTCCCGCTACAACCTGGACGTCGCCGCGATCGTCAGCCGCTTCGACGTCGGCCTGGACTGGCTCACCGTGGTGTTCGAGGCCACGCCCGATCGCCATGGCGAGGTTTGCTCCCGCGCCGACGAGTTCCTGTTCGTCGACGACTTCGCCTGGCGCATGGGCAGCGTACCCGGCGTGGTGTCCACCGATTCGCTGGCCGCCCAGCTCAAACTCTACAACGCCGGCATGAACGAAGGCAGTCCGAAGATGGCCACCGTGACGCGGGACCCCCGCGGGCTCGGCTCGCAGTTCCAGGGCGTGAACAACCGCATCGCCGGGCTTTCGTCGAGCGACTGCCGAGTACAAGGCGTCAACCTTTATCTGCCCGATCACCGCGCCACGACGATCAAGACCGTGGTGGCGGCGGTCAAGCAGTTCCGCGAGTCCAACCGGCTTGATGGCGTCACGGTCAGGCTGGCAAGCGGCAATGCTGGCGTCCAGGCAGCCACGAATGAAGTGCTGGAGGCCAGCGAGTTGCCGATGATGCTGTACGTCTACGCCGCCATCCTCATTCTGGTCTTCCTTGTGTATCGGGACTGGCGGGCGATGGTTGCGTGCTGCCTGCCGCTGACCGTGGCCACGTGGATTGGCTACTGGTTCATGAAGGAGCTTGAGATCGGCCTGACCGTGGCGACGCTGCCGGTGATGGTGCTCGCGGTCGGCATCGGCGTGGACTACGCCTTCTACATCTACAACCGCCTGCAGGTACAACTGGCAAACGGTCTTGCGTTCACCGACGCGCTTGCGGTCGCGCTGAAGGAGACAGGGCTGGCGACCGTGTTCACGGCCATTACGCTCTCGGTCGGTGTGGCGACCTGGATGTTCTCGAGCCTTAAATTCCAGGCCGACATGGGAGCTCTGCTGACCTTCATGTTCCTCGTCAACATGGTCATGGCCATCACCCTCCTGCCCGCGTTCGCGGCGGTGCTGGAGAAGTTCTTTCCCCGGCGCGGCCCAGTGCGCATGCCGGAAATCCTGAAGCACTGAGACGCAAGTAGGCGTCAATCTCCCATGAACCTGCACCGATTTTTACCTGTTGTCGCGATCGCCTTGGGCGTGGTGTGCCCGTCGCGGGCGGTGGAGACCGCTGCCGCAGCTCCGTGGCCGACCCTGGAGCCGGCCCGGCAGGTGTCCAATGCGGTCGCCGCACCGCTGCTGGCGTCTGCGCGTGCCGGCAACCGCGTGGTCGCCGTCGGCGACCACGGCGTCATCCTCCTTTCTGATGACGGCATCAAGTTCCGGCAAGCAAGGATGGTGCCGGTCCGCTCGCTGCTGACTTCCGTTCAGTTCATCGATGCGCGGCGCGGCTATGCGGCGGGGCACGATGGCGTTGTGCTTGGCACACAGGATGGCGGCGAGACGTGGATGCTCTTGCGTGCCGAGCGGGGCGCAGAGCAGCCGATCCTTTCGCTCTACTTCGACAGTCCGGAGCATGGCATCGCCGTAGGGCTGTACGGCTGGGCTATCGAAACACGCGATGCCGGCCGGACCTGGTCCGAGATCAAGGTGGAGGCGGGTGAAAACGCGGACCGTCACCTACTGCACATGTTCGGATCCGGCCGCGGATCGCTCTTCATCGCTGGCGAAGGCGGCACCATCTTCCGCTCCGCCGACAGAGGCAAGTCGTGGCAGGCGTCGACCACTGGCGACAACGGCTCGCTGTGGTACGGGCACTCACTTCCCGACGGCTCTCTTCTGGTCTGCGGCATGCGAGGACACCTGTACCGCAGCAGCGACGACGGTAAGACATGGCAGCGCGTGGACTCGCATACCACCCAATCGCTGACCGGGATCGCGGAGCTTGCTGACGGCCGCATCGTCGTCGTCGGCATGGCCGGGACCGTACTCGACAGCAAGGACGGCGGCAAGACGTTCTCGGTTACGCAGCGCGCAGGGCAGGAGTCCCTGACTGCAGTGCTAGCGAACGGTTCGCGGCCGCTGCTGATGTCAATGGCGGGTCCGTTGCAGGACGACGGCCCGGACAGGCGATAGGCACCCAAAAGTATTGTCCAGTCGTCCCTTCATAGGGCGGCATTCCTTCCAACCCAATCACTTGTCAGACACAATTCTCAAGGAGACAAACCATGGCAAAGCACCCCGTCGTCGTCTATGGCGCAAGCGGCTACACCGGCATGTTGATCATGGACTGGCTGATCGACCAGGGCATCCCTTTTACGGCCGTGGCGCGCAACGCAGGCCGGGCGAAGGAAATGATGGCACAGCGTGTCGTGCGCCTGGAATCGGCAAACTATGAACTCATCGAGGCGGAACATGACGTCGATGCCCTGGTGAATGCATTCCGCGGCGCGAGGGTGGTATGCAACACCGTCGGGCCATTCTCCACGGTCGGGCTCGTTGGCGTCGAAGCGGCGCTCAAGGCGGGATGCCATTACCTCGACACCACGGGCGAGCAGCCGCACATCCGCCGGGCGCGCGATCAATTCGGCGACCTGTACCGGCAGGCCGGGCTGCTGCTGTCGCCGTCCAATGCCTACATGTACACGTTCGCCGAGATTGCCGCGGAGCTGGCGCTGGAGACACCCGGCGTCGATGCCCTGGAAACCGCGACGTTGGCGCGCGGCCCGCGTAGCGGCGGTGCCGGCGTGAGCGTGGGTTCGACCGCGACGATCTTTGAAGGCTATCGCCACGAGGCTTGCTACCTCTGGGAGAAGAAGCTGGTGCCATATGCGGCGGATGCGTCGTTCAATGTGGTCGATCCTGCCTTCATGCAACCGGTGTTCTGTCTGCCGTGGGGCGGTACGTCGCTGCCGGTCTACTTCGAAAACGATCCGCGCGTACGCAGCTGCATCTCCAGTGTCGGTTTTTACGACAACAACGCGATGCAGACAGTGCATGCGCTGGGCAAGAAGTGGGAAGCAGAGTACAAGCACCTGCCCCGCGAGCAGCAGGACGCGGTGCTGAAGCAGATCGTTGATTCGACCACGCCGGCCATGCCGCCAAGGGAACGCACTACGCTGCAGCGCACCGTCGATTTCGCCATCGGCCGCGGTCAGGTCGCTTCGGTGCGGGCGACCGTGCATGGGACCACGCCATACATCGCCACCGGGGCTATCCAGACGGCAGGCGTCATCAAACTACTCGACGGCGACACCGCAAAGGTCGGCTTCGCATCCGGCTCGAAGGCCTTCGGACACCGCTACCTGCTCGGCTTCCTCGAGCAGCGCGGGCTGGCTCGTGCGACGGTTTCGCATCTGTAATTGCCGTGCCGCCCCGGCCTGCTCTTCAGGCCCGGGGCGGGAAAAATGCACCGGCCGCTTTGACCCGTACACGGACGGCTCGCACCGCAACCCGGCCGAACCGTCACAGATTCTGAGGACTACTTGAAATGGCAATCATTGATTATTTTGACCGCGGGTTGCGCATCAATCCCCGCGGCATTGCCTATATCCAGGGCGAGCGCAGCTACTCGTTCCGGGAGATTGGCGAGCTTTCCTGCCGCATCGCCAACGGGTTGCTGGCGGAAGGCTTCGGCAGGGAAACCAAGGGAGCGGTCTGGGCAGATAACGACGTGACTGCCTGGAGTTGTGCGCTGGGGCTATGGCGAGCGGGGATGGCGTACATCCCCGTCAACGGGCGCAACGCGCCGGAGGAGAACCAGTTCATTCTTGACGCATTCGACTGCGAAGTGCTGTTCTTCCAGGAAGCGTTCGCATCGGTAATCGAGACGCTGCGTCCCCGACTGCCGAAGGTCAGGCTCTGGGTGTGTATCGATGCCGCGCTGCCGTGGGCGCCGTCGCTGTCTACTTGGAGCGAGGGCCAGGCCTCGAGCGCGCCGCTCATCGATTACGACATGGACGATGTCGTGACCCTTTCGGCAACGGGCGGGACGACCGGAGCACCCAAGGGCGTAATGAACGCGCACCGCGCTTACCAGGCGTACTTCGCGCAGTTCATGATGGCGTTCCCCTACCAGGGGGACGAACGCCCGGTGAATCTCGCCGCCGCGCCGATGACGCATACCGCCGGGATGCTGTCGCTGCCCTGCACTGCGCGCGGCGGTACGGTGGTCGTGCTGCCGAAGCCGGACCCGGCAGCGTTGATCGGTGCGATTGCGAAGCACCGGGTCACGGAGCTCTTCCTGCCGCCGACGGTGATCTACCGGTTGCTGGACATTCCCGGGATCGGGAAACAGGATTTCTCATCGCTCAAGTACTTCCTTTATGGTGCTGCGCCCATGTCGGTAGAGAAGCTCAAGCGCTCTATCGAGGTGTTTGGCCCGATCATGGCCGGCGGCTACGGTCAAACCGAGGCCCCGGCGTCGATCTCCTACCTGACGCCGGCCGAGCATTTTGTCGGCGGCGAACTGGCGTCCGACGAACGGCTATCCTCGGTCGGCCGTCCCAACCCGCTCATCCGTGTGGAGATCATGGGCGAGCACGGCGAGGTTCTGCCGCAAGGCGAGACCGGCGAGATCTGCGTGCGCGGCGACCTCGTCATGAAGGGCTACTACAAGGCGCCCGACAAGACTGCGGAGGCGATCGTCGACGGCTGGCTGCATACCGGCGACATCGGACACCTCGATGCGGAGGGCTACCTCCATATCACCGACCGCAAGAAGGACATGATCATCAGCGGCGGCTTCAACGTCTATCCGAGTGAAATCGAGCAGGTGATCTGGTCCCATCCGGCTGTGCAGGACTGCGCGGTGATCGGCGTGCCGGACGAGAAGTGGGGCGAGGCGGTGAAAGCCGTGGTGGAACTCAATGCGGGCTACGAGGTAAGCGCCGACGAGCTCGTTGCCCTTTGCAAACAGAAGCTCGGCTCGGTCAAAGCGCCGAAGAGCGTGGAATTCGTCGCCGCACTGCCGCGAAGCCCGGTCGGGAAGGTGTTGAAGAAGGATCTGAGAGAACAGTACTGGCAAGGACAGCAACGCAAGATCTGAACGAGGCACCCAGGAAAGAAGACATGAGCAACATTTACATCGCCGGCATCGCAATGACCATCTTCGGCCGGCATTTCGACATGAGCATCGAGGGACTCGCCGGTGCCGCGCTACGCGGCGCCTTGCAGGACGCCGGCTGTAGTGCCGACGCCATCGGTGCGGCCTTCTACGCCGGCATCACCAATGGCCAGCTTCAGGGGCAGTTGTCGATCCCTGGCCAGGTCGTATTCAGCAAGGTCGGTATCGAAGGCATTCCTGTGTTCAACGTCGAAAATGCCTGCGCGTCCGGCAGCACGGCGGTGCACCTTGCAGTACAGCACCTCAGGGCAGGCAGCTGCGACGTCGCGCTGGCACTTGGCGCGGAGAAGATGAACGTCGCTGACAAGTCGAGGTCGTTCGCCTTGTTCGACGCGGGATGGGACGTATCCCGCGTCGAGGAAAACTTCGCGACGCTGGCGAAGCTGGGGGAAGGCATCGAGCCGCCGCCGGGATCGGAATCCGACCGGCCCTATAGCCGCTTCATGAAGATCTATGCCGCCCTGTGCCGGTATCACATGAAGACCTACGGCACGACACAGCGCCAGATTGCGGCTATATCGGCGAAGAATCACGGGCATTCGGTGCACAACCCGCATTCGCAGTTCCGCCAGGCTTTTACGGTCGAAGAGGTGCTCGCCGCGCCGCCGATCACCTATCCGATCACGCTGCCGATGTGCGCGCCGGTCTCGGACGGTGCAGCGGCGGCAATCCTCTGCACGGAAGAGGGTCTGCGGCGCATCGGCGCCGATCGCAGTCGTTGCATCCGGATCGCGGCGAGCGTGATCCGCAGCTTTTCGCATCGGCGCATCGACGAGCCGGAGAAGAACATCGGCCGCCTCGCCGCGCTTCAGGCTTATGAGCAGGCCGGCCTGGGCTCTGAGGATATCGACGTGGCCGAGGTACACGATGCCTCGGCGATGGGCGAGATCATCCAGGCCGAAAACCTTGGGCTGGTGCCGCTGGGGGAGGGTGGGCCGGCTGCGGAGCGCGGGGAATTTACACTCGGCGGGCGCATTCCGATCAACACGTCTGGCGGCCTTGAATCCAAGGGCCATCCACTGGGTGCGACAGGTATCGGCCAGCTCTACGAACTGGTCACCCAACTGCGTGGAGAAGCAGGGGCGCGGCAGGTAGGCGGCGCGCGTCACGCGATTCAGGAGAACGGTGGCGGCTTGCAGGGCGTCGAAGAGGCTGCGCTTGCAATCCATATTTTGAGCAAGGAGTGAGGGAGGCAGATATGGACGGGTTCAACTGGCAAGGCGGACAGGCGTATCGGCCACTTGGAGGCTGGGTGGAGCGGCCAGATGACCTGCAGCCGCAACTCGACGGTGACGTCAGCGCGGATGTGGTCGTTGCCGGGGGCGGCTTTGCCGGACTGTCCACCGCGCTGGAGCTTGCCGCGCGCGGGGCAAAGGTGATCGTCCTCGAACGCGAGTTCGCCGGGTTCGGCGCGAGCGGGCGCAACGCGGGCTATCTTGCGGGTGGGCAGGGGTTGGAGTACGACCTGTTTCTCAAGCGCGTGGGACACCAGCAGGCCAGGGAAATCGTGCGCTTCTACGATGAAGGCGTCGACTACGTGGAGCGCAAGCTTGCAGAGTACGCGATCGACTGCGACTACAACGCCTCGGGCATCATCCGCGCGGGCGTCCATCCGTCCCAGGAAAGGAAGCTGCGCAAGAGCATGCGTACCGGCGTGCAACTTGGCTCTCCCGGGGAGTTTCTGGACTACGCCGCGATGCGGGCACGGGGCATCCCGCCGGCGTTCCTGTTCGGATGTCATGTCCCTCGTGGCGGTACGCTCGATCCCGGCAAGTATGTTCTGGGGCTGCGGCGCGCGGCGCTGCGCGCGGGCGTGAAGCTCTATGAGAACACGCCGGTGCTGTCCTGGGACGAAGGTCCCACCGTCCGGGTGCGGACCGCGAAGGGCAGCGCGAGCGCGCCGTTCCTGGTGCTTGCAACCAACGCCTATACGCCGCAACTTGGCTTGCTGCGGAACAAGGTAATGCCGCTGCGGGTGTCGGCAATCGAGACTGAGCCATTGTCCTCGGCGCAACTGGCGTCGCTTGGCTGGCCACGGCGCGAAGGCATCGTGACGTCGCACTGGACCATGGAAAGCCATCGGCTGACGGCGCGCAATACGCTTGTTCTGACGACGAAGCGGTTGCGCTACATCTATGGTGCGCAGACACCGAACGTGCCGGACGAAGCGTCCTACCGTGCCCTGGCCAGGGCGCTGCATGAGCGGTTTCCCATGCTGGGAGGGGTCGCCATCCGGTCATGCTGGAGCGGGTACATCAGCCTTGCCTACGATGCGCTGCCCGTGGTCGGCGCGGCGGGTGCTGACCGCAACATCCTTTATACCGCCGGGTGTTCCGGGCATGGCGTAGGTACCCAGTCGTTGATGGGACTGCTGCTGGCCGAACGGATACGTGGCGCGGAGCATCCGCTACTCTCGGCGTTGCACCACAGGACGCCGTCGACGCTGCCCGAACCGCTGCAATGGTGCGCCGTCAATTCCGCGCTGGGCGTGGCCAACATGATGGACGATCGGGTGAACCGCAAGGCACGCTACGCAGCGCGGTCGTAGGCCTCGCCGATCATTGCCGTCGCAATCAGGACAAAGGAGGTAAGCCCCCGCCGAAGCGACCCGGGCGCCACGCGCGTCGACGGGCGTCAGATATAATGATGCCCGCCCAGCCTACCGCTGGCGCGATTCCTTACAAAGGGCTGAAAAGCCCTGAATCAAGGCAGACAGGATGACAGTGCCCATGGAGCAGCGCACCCCCAGGAAGCGGCGTGCATCGAGCGCAGCCGCCACAGGAGCCGACCCCGACAGCTTGCGAGCCCAGGGCTTGCGCACGCGCAATGCCATCGTTCGCGTTGCCAGAAAGCTGTTGCTCGAGGGCGGCAGCCTGGAATTCTCGCTGCGTGCCGTCGCCCTCGGCGCCGGGATTAGCATCAGCAATCTCCAGTACTACTTTCCCACCCGGCAGGCCGTCCTGCGGGCGATCATGGCGCCGATTATCGACGCCTATCTCGAAGACCTGAAGCGCGCGCTGGACAGCCGCGTCACGCCGCGCGAGTCGCTCAACGCACTGCTGGATAAGGCGCTCAGCGACGCGAGGAATGTCAAGGACTCGGCGCTGTGGTGGCACTTCGTTTCGCTGGCATCGACCGATCCCGAGTGCGCGCGGATGTTTGAGGAGTGGTATGACACGCTGACGCGCGGCATTGCGGAACTGGTGCGGGCGATCAATCCGGAACTGAAAACGGCAGACAGCCTGCACGCTGCCTCGTTGCTGATTGCGCTGGCCGACGGACTGGCGCTGCAGGTCGGCGCGGGGCGTCGCAAGCGTGACTCGCGCGGGCTCGATGCGGCATATCGGACCGCTGTCGAGCAGATCATATTCAAGGAGCGGTCAACCGAAATGGCCGGCTAGCGGCGACAAAGCAACGCTACTGCGTGCCAACGCCAGGAGACAGGGAATACCCTGTCTTTTTTTTCGCTTGTATGTTTGGCAACATGACCTATGTTTGGTATCGTGTTCTAACACGATGAGCGATGGGCGTGCCGTATCTGCGGCAAGCCGCCACGCATGCTTCCATGACAGGAGGAGACTCAGAATGATTCGATTGCACAAGACCGCGGCGTTGCCGGTAGTTGGCCTGACCGGATTCGAGACGCCGCTGAGCGAAGAGGAAAACGCGATTCAGCAGACGGTTCATCGCTTTGCGCGCGATGTGCTGCGGCCGATCGGCAGGGAGCTTGACCGCATGGCGCCCGAGGACGTCATCGCTGCGGGTTCTCCGTACTGGACGGCGATGATGGAGAGCGCGAAGCTCGGGCTCGATCCGCAACTCATCGCGCAGTTCCCGCCGGAGGTCGCGGTGCGCATCGAGTCCCTGATCGGCGAAGAGCTGGGCTGGGGGGATTCGGGTCTGGCCGTTTCGCTCGGCGCTGCGACCATGCCGCTGACGATGGCGCAGTCGCTCGGCAATCAGGAACTGATCGAGATGTGCACTGGAAAGATCGGTTGCTGGATGAATACGCAGCCTGACCGTGGCTCCGATGCCGCGATCCTCTACCGCGAAGAGCTGAGCGCAGGCGGAAAGCAGCCGGTTGGCAACGTGACCGCCAGGGTCGGTGCCGACGAGATCGTCATCAACGGGCAGAGCTCGGCATGGGTGTCGAACGGGTCGGTGGCACAGGTGGCGCTCGCCTACATGGCGGCGGACTATGGCGACGGGTTCCACGGGACGGATGAGCACGGCGCGTTCACCAACGGCATCGGCCTGATCCTGCCGCTCGACCTGCCTGGCATTTCGCGCGGCAAACCGCTGGACAAGATCGGCCAGCGTGCGTTGCCCCAGGGCGAGATCTATTTTGATAACGTCAGGGTGCCCAAGCGCTTCGCCATCGCGCTGAAGGATGAGTACCTCGGAAACCTGGCTTCTACATGGTCGTTCGCAGGTACTCACATGTGCCAGGTCTTTGTCGGTGCGGCCCGCGCCGCGTTCGAACTTGCGCTTGCCTATTGCCATGAGCGCAAGCAGGGCGGGGCGCTGCTGCTGGAACACCAGATGACCCAGTTGCGCGTGGGCGAGATGCTGCGCCGGCTCGAGATGGCACGGGCCATCGCCCGGCGCAGCCTGGCGTTCGCGCGACTGTCTCCGCAGAGCCACCCTTATGCGACCGCGCAGGCCAAGGTCAGCGTAACCGAGGAGGCCATGAAGATCACGCACGAGGCATTTCAGCTCTTCGGCGGCAACGGCACGACGCGCGAGTTCCCGATCGAGAAGTTGTTCCGCGACGCGCGCTCGGCGCTGATCGAGGACGGCGAGAACTACGTGCTCACGTCGCGGTTGGGCGTGCTGGCCGGGCGCCTCTACCAGAATGGGTGGGCGCGGGAGTAGGCGCCCGGTCAAGCGCGGGATACCGGCCGTCGCTGCAGGCGGCTGGAGCGCGCCAGACCAATCAGCCATTTGCATGGGAAAGCCGCGATGACGTCAAGCTCCTGCTCGACCACGACCGCCTTCGGGCATCAGCCTGGCTCCAGTGAGCTGCTCCACTTCATCCGGGCATCGGTCGCAAGGATTCGAATGGACGCCGCGGACGGTGCCGCCATCGAACGCCGCTTGTCGAGCCTTCTGCGGCACGCGCTCGCGACAGGCTCGCCATTCGATATCGCGCTCGTATTGGGGAGCGCGGCCGAACTCATGCTGTTCCCGGAGCAGGAGGTGCTGGAGCAGTGTACAGCCGCAGTCCAACAAGTCGATCAACAGGCGCTGCGTGGGCTCGTCTGGGCTGTCCGGCACAGAAGCATGAGAAGCGGGAAGAGCGTTCGCAGGTTTGCGCTCGACCCGCAATGAGATGACAGGAAACAGCGAAGCACTATGGGCAAGATTTCGTCCTCGGACACTTCAATCAACACGCAGCGAAGGCAATTGCTGAAAATGGCCGGCGCCTCCACGGCGGCAGGAACCATCGGCTTGAGCCCGGGGCCGGCCAAGGCGGCGGCCAAAGCCGGCACGCCCGAAGACGTCCTCGACGTCGCCATCATCGGCGCGGGCCTGGCGGGCCTGACCGCCGCGAGGGACCTGCGCCAGGCAGGCTGCGAGTCCTTTGTCGTGCTGGAAGCGCGCAATCGCGTGGGCGGGCGGACGCTTAACTACGATGTGGGTTCGGGACAGGTGTCCGAAGTCGGGGGACAGTGGATCGGCCCCGGCCAGACGGCGGTGGCCGATCTGGCGCGCGAACTCGATGTGGGCACGTTTCCCAGCTACTACAAGGGGAACACGGTCATCCTCGGCGGTGACGGTCGTCTGGAGGTCGACCTGAAGGGCACATTCGGCAGCGACGAGGCGATCGGTGGCAGGCTCAGCGTGCTTTCGCGCGACGTGCCGTCGGGCGCGCCGTGGAAATCACCGAAGGTCGTGGAACTGGACAAACTGTCGGTCGGCGACTGGCTGGCGAAGCAGAACATCAAGCCCGAGGACCGAACGGGGTGGAATGCGAGCATCGCGCTTTCCGGTGGCGTGATGCCGGCAAAAATGGGGATGCTCCATTTCCTGTCAATGATCAACTCGGCCGCCTGCGACTATATGCAGCTGGACAGCATCAAGCACAGCGCCCAGGAAACGCGATTTGCCGGTGGTTCGCAGATCCTCTGCGTCAGGATGGCGCAGGCATTGGGGAAGAGGGTGCGCCTGTCGAGCCCCGTCCGGCGGATCTCGAACTGGGACCGCGAGGTCGTCACGCTGCACACGGACCAGGGCGAAGTGCGCGCGCGCCAGGTCATCATGGCACTGAGTCCACCCTTGTGCCAGCAGTTGCAGTTCGATCCGCCGCTGCCGCAGAAGCGTGCAGCGCTGCAGCGCGCCTGGCCCGCCCATTCGCCGGCGCGGAAGACGGCGATGGTCTATTCCCGTCCGTTCTGGCGCGACAAGGGACTGAACGGACACATCTTCCAGGTCGACGGGCCCATTCTGTGGGCCTTCGACAACTCGCCGCCGGGGGGCGAGCTCGGCGTTATCAATGCCTTCATCTCGAATGCGTCGGTTCCCTCGGATCACAAGGCGGCGCAGAGGTTCCTGTCAGAGATCTATGCGCAGGCCTTCGGCAGCGAAGCCTTGGCGCCGGTGTCATACCACGATCACGACTGGGGCCGTGCCGATCCCTGGACGATCACCTGTGTCTCCGCGATTCCGCCGGGCTTCTGGAGCACCCACGGCGAGGCATTGCGGCCGCCCTGCGGCAGGCTTATCTGGTCGGGCACCGAGACGGCCGAGATCTGGGCCGGCTACATGGATGGCGCCGTGCGCTCTGGCCATCAGGCCGCCCTCCAGGTTCTCAATGCCTTGCGTCGCGCCTAGGAGACGGAAATGAAGAAGCGCATATGGCTGGGCGTTCCCGCTATCGCTGCCGCCGGGCTGCTCGCCTGGTTCGGCCACGACCTCCTGGGGATCTATCGCCTCGACCGCTATATCACGGCGTCGGCTGCCGCTTATAACGCCGACGGCAGCCCGTGGCCACGCGTGACCGACGCCTGCATCGGCTGCCACGGTGCCAAGGGCAATTCGCTGCACCAGGGCTATCCGAGCCTCGCGGGCCAGCCGGCACCGTACGTGGCGGCCCAGCTTCGCAAGTTCGCCAGCGGGGAGCGGTCCAATCCGATCATGGGCCCGTTGGCCAAGACGATGAGTGAGGCAGAGATCAACGATCTTGCCGGCCACTTCGCCAGGCAGCCGGCCGGCGCCAACCGTTACTTCACGCCCGATGCGGGATTGCTGGAGAAGGGCAAGCGGCTGGTGGCCTCGGGAAACTGCGCCGCGTGCCATGGCAGCCAGCTGATGGGGCACGACCAGTTCCCGCGCCTCGCGGGCCAGGGCTACGAGTATCTGCTGGCGCAGTTTGATGCGTTTGCCACCGGCACGCGCGGCGAACCGACCGGGATGATGAAAAGCGTGGCCGCGGCGGCGTCGCCGGAGGACCGCAAGGCGATGGCCACCTACCTCGCCAGTCTGGCGCCGCGAAAGCCGTGAACAATCCAATCCTGCAAATCGAGCCTTGGGAGTCGTGATGGACCGCAATCTCTATCTTCTCTGTTTTGCGATGTTCGTCCTCGTGATGACGTCATTGATCCACGGCCTGAAGTTCCTCAGGCAGCGCAACTACCTGCTCGGCTTCGAATGGCTGATCGTGACCTTCTCCGCGTCGAATTTCCTGCTTTTCGCCTTGGGTGGCGTGCAGTTTTCGTATGGCATCTCGTACTTTTGCGATGCGTTCTCCCGGGGCTTCGGCATCCCGGTGGTTGCCTTGGCCGGGCTGATGTCCGTTACGCATCGCTACAAGCCGTCCATCCTGATGGATGTCGTGTTCTTCGCGGGAGCGATCGCAGGGACGATCGTGCTGTTGTCGATCGACGCGCTGGCGCAGCCGAGGCCGTATTTCTATGTGGTGATGTGGTCGGTATTTTCGGTATACCTGGCCTGGTTTGCCTGGAAGCTGCTCAGCGCCGGGGAAGGCTGGCACGCATTTGGCGTGTTCATGGTCCTGCTGACCGCGCAAGCCATTGCCTGCATCTATGATTTCCATACGATCCCCGGCGACGACGAGCAACACCTGATCTTCTTTTCGCTCGCTTGCCTGACTTGGTCGTTCATGTGTGTGGAGCTGTACTACGCGTACTGCGCGCTGGATCGCGCGGAAAAGGATGCGGGGTCGCTGGCTCCCGTGCCGGCGCTTCGATGAACGGGGCGACCGGATGAGCAATGCTTCTTCAGCGTTCGCCGGCACGCGGCCGGCACAGGAGACACTGGGTTTTGACCTGGGCGGACTCGAAGCCTGGATGGCGCGCCATGTGGAAGGCTTTGCCGGCCCGCTGACCGTTGAGCGGTTCAGCGGCGGCCAGTCCAATCCAACGTACAAGCTCGTCACGCCGCGCCAGGCTTACGTGATGCGCGCCAAGCCCGCGCCGAAGGCAAAGCTGCTGCCGTCGGCGCATGCGATCGAGCGCGAGTTTCGTGTGACGGCGGCGCTTGCCGACACCGAAGTGCCTGTGGCCAGGATGTATGCCCTGTGCGAGGACGAAGCCGTCATCGGTCGTGCCTTCTACATCATGGAATTCGTCAATGGCCGCGTGCTATGGGATCCCGCGCTGCCTGGCATGAGCAACAGCGAACGTACGGCGATCTATGACGAGATGAATCGCGTGATCGCGGCGTTGCATCGCGTGGACTACAAGGCCATCGGCCTTGCGGACTACGGTAAGCCCGGCAATTATTTCTTTCGCCAGATCGAACGATGGAGCAGGCAGTACAGGCTGTCCGAAACCGAATCGATCCCGGCGATGGATGCGCTGATTGCATCGCTGCCCGACCGAATCCCGGAGGAAGCGGAGGAGCAGGTCTGCATCGTGCACGGGGACTACCGGCTCGACAACCTCATGTTCCATCCGACCGAGCCCCGCGTACTCTCGCTGCTCGACTGGGAGCTGTCGACGCTGGGTCATCCGATGGCCGATTTCAGTTATCACTGCATGAGCTGGCACATTTCACCGGGCCCGCTGCGAGGCATGGGAGGTGTCGACCGGGCCAACCTGGGTATCCCGGACGAAGCGCTTTACCGCCGCGCGTATGAGCAGCGCACCGGGCGCAGGATCGGCGGGAACTGGAACTTCTATCTCGCGTTCAGCATGTTCCGAACCGCAGGCATCCTGCAGGGGATCATGAAGCGGGTGGTGGATGGCACGGCGTCATCGGCGCAGGCGCTCGAAACGGGAAAGCTCGCCCGACCCATGGCCGCGATGGCCTGGAAATACCTGCAGAAGCAGGCGCGATGACCAGCATCCATGGGGCCGCAGCCGCGGCTTCGTCGGGTCAACCGGACCAGCGCGATCACGAATTCCTGTTCTATGCCAGAAGCGGGGAACGCTACTGCGCCTGGGACGTCCTGCGTTGACTCCGGTACTGACACCATTTCTCTACATCGCCCAATCATGACGAATTCCAACTCTCCCCTCGCTCAGCCCCGGTTTGCCGAGTCCCTCGATTTCACCGGCAAGACCGTGTTGGTTGTGGGGGGCTCCAGCGGCATAGGCAATGGCATCGCGCAGGCATTCCGGCAACTCGGTGCAGAGGTTCACGCCTGGGGCACGCGTGCCCGGGCGTCCGACTATCGCTTCGACGAAGGTTCAGATCTTTCTGGCCTGCACTACGCGCAAGTGGATGTTTCCGACCAGGCGGCCGTCAACGCCGTGCGGCCCGCCTTCGAACGCCTGGACGTGCTGGTGCTGGCGCAAGGTACGATCCAGTACAAGCGTGCCGAGTTCGAGATGGTCACCTTTGACCAGGTGCTGCACGTCAATCTGTCCAGCGTGATGGCCTGCGCGGTCAAGTTCCGGCCGATGCTCCATGAGAGCCGGGGTTCGCTGATTACGCTGAGCTCGATCGCGGGCTTCCGGTCCGTGCGGGGAAACCCGGCTTACGCCGCATCCAAGTCCGGCGTGGTGGGCTTGACCCGTACGCTGGGTGAAGCGTGGGCAGCCGAAGGTATTCGCGTCAACGGCATCGCCCCTGGCCTGGTGGACACAAAACTGACCAAGGTGACCACGGCGTCGCCGGCTCGGCTCGATGCAACGCTGTCGCGCGTGCCCATCGGCCGCATGGGCTTGCCGCACGAGATAGCCGGGGCAGCCATCTTCCTGGCCTCTCCCCTGGCCTCCTATATGGTTGGCGAGACCCTTCTCGTCGACGGCGGCCTGACGCTCGCCTGACGTCGGGCGCCGCGGAGTCATCATTAACTGATTGGTGTTTTGTCCTGCTAATGAAACGACCTGGAGTTCGGCCATCTGGCGGGCTTCCGGTGCAAGGGGATCTATCGATATGCAAATTGGTATTCCGCTGGAAACACTGCGAGGCGAGACTCGCGTCGCCGCCACCCCGGAGACAGTCAAGAAGTACGTCGCGCAGGGCCACAAGGTGGTCGTGCAGGCCGGCGCCGGCGTAAGCGCCAGCCAGCCCGACAGCGCGTATGAGGCGGTCGGCGCCACCATCGGCACCGCCGCCGAAGCTCTGGGCGCCCAGCTGGTGCTCAAGGTGCGCGCACCGGACGCCGCCGAACTGGCGCAGATGAAACCGGGCGCCGTGCTGGTCGGCATGCTCAATCCCTTCGATGCCGAGAACAACGCGCGCATGTCCGCCGCGAACATCACCGCCTTTGCCCTCGAAGCCGCGCCGCGCACCACGCGCGCGCAGAGCATGGACGTGCTGTCGTCGCAGGCCAATATCGCCGGCTACAAGGCCGTGCTGGTGGCGGCGCACCACTACCAGCGCTTCATGCCGATGCTGATGACCGCCGCCGGCACCGTCAAGGCGGCGCGCGTGCTGATCCTGGGCGCGGGCGTGGCGGGCCTGCAGGCCATCGCCACGGCCAAGCGCCTGGGCGCGGTGATCGAGGCCTCCGACGTGCGCCCCGCGGTCAAGGAGCAGATCGAATCGCTCGGCGGCAAGTTCCTCGACGTGCCCTTCCTCACCGACGAAGAGCGCGAGATCGCACAGGGCGTGGGCGGCTATGCCCGCCCGATGCCGCCCGACTGGATGAAGCGCCAGGCCGAACTGGTCCACCAGCGCGCGATCCAGGCCGATATCGTCATCACCACCGCGCTGATCCCGGGCCGCAAGGCGCCGGTGCTGCTGCAGGAAGCCACTGTGGCGCAGATGAAACCCGGCTCGGTGGTGGTGGACCTGGCCGCGGCACAGGGCGGCAACTGCCCGCTGACGGTGGCCGACGAAGTGGTCGAGCGCCACGGCGTCGTGCTGATCGGACACACCAACCTGGCCGGCATGGTCGCGGCGGACGCCTCGGCGCTGTACGCGCGCAACGTGCTCGACTTTCTCAAGCTGCTGATCGACAAGGACGGCAAGCTCGTGATCAACACCGACGACGACATGGTCGCGGCCTGCCTGATGACACGGCGCGAAGAACTGGCGCTGGCCAGCTGATCCGGCAATCAAGGAGATATCGATGGAAATGGTTAGCCACACGGTGATCAACCTGATCATCTTTGTACTGGCGATCTACGTGGGCTACCACGTGGTCTGGACGGTCACGCCCGCGCTGCACACGCCGCTGATGGCGGTGACCAACGCAATCTCGGCCATCATCATCGTCGGCGCCATGCTGGCCGCCGGCCTGACCGAGGGCTACGTTGGCCGCGCAATGGGCACGCTGGCGGTGGCGCTGGCAGCGGTCAATGTGTTCGGCGGCTTCCTGGTCACGCAGCGCATGCTGGAGATGTTCAGGAAGAAGGCACCCAAGGCGCAGCCCGAAGCCAAGGGGCAGCCCGGCGGAAAACTGGCGGAGGTAGCGCAATGAATGGCCTGTCGATGAATATGGTGACGCTGTCCTACCTGGGCGCGTCTGTGTGCTTTATCCAGGCGCTCAAGGGGCTGTCACACCCGACCACGGCGCGGCGCGGCAATGTCTTCGGCATGGCCGGGATGGTGGTCGCGGCGCTTACCACGGTGGCGCTGATCTTCAAGCTGAAGAGTGGGTTGTTCTCCGGCGGGGCGGACCCGTCCGCGCCGGGCACCGGCCTGGCGCTGATCCTGGCCGCGCTGGTGGTGGGCGGCGGTATCGGTGCCTATGTGGCGAAGAAGGTGCAGATGACCAAGATGCCGGAACTGGTGGCGGCGATGCACTCGCTGATCGGCCTGGCCGCGGTGTTTATCTCGGTGGCGGCAGTGGCGGAGCCCGCTGCCTTCGGCATCACGGCTGCCGGTTCGCACGACATTCCGCTGGGCAACCGCATCGAGCTCTTCATTGGCTGCTTCGTCGGCGCCATCACTTTCTCGGGCTCGGTGATCGCCTTCGGCAAGCTGGCCGGGCGCTACAAGTTCCGGCTGTTCCAGGGCGCGCCGGTGGTGTTTGCCGGCCAGCACTGGCTGAACCTGCTGCTGGCGGTGGCGATGGTAGGCTTCGGCATTGCATTCTTCCTGACGCAGGCGTGGATGCCGTTCCTGGTCATGCTGGCGCTCGCCTTCGTGCTGGGCGTGCTGATCATCATCCCGATCGGCGGCGCCGACATGCCGGTGGTGGTGTCGATGCTGAACTCATATTCGGGCTGGGCAGCAGCGGGCATCGGCTTCTCGCTGAACAACCCGATGCTGATCATCGCCGGCTCGCTGGTGGGGGCAAGCGGTGCCATCCTCTCGTACATCATGTGCAAGGCGATGAACCGCTCGTTCTTCAACGTGATCCTGGGCGGCTTCGGCGGCGACGCCGCGGCCGCGAGCGGCCCGGCAGGGCAGGCGCAGCGCAATGTGAAATCGGGCTCGGCCGATGACGCTGCCTTCCTGATGGGCAATGCGGAGACGGTCATCATCGTGCCGGGCTATGGCCTGGCCGTGGCGCGCGCCCAACACGCGCTCAAGGAACTGACCGAGAAGCTGGCCGAAAAGGGCGTGACCGTGAAGTACGCGATCCACCCGGTGGCAGGCCGCATGCCGGGCCATATGAACGTGCTGCTGGCCGAGGCCGAGGTGCCGTACGACCAGGTCTTCGAGATGGAAGACATCAACAGCGAGTTCGGCCAGGCCGACGTGGTGCTGGTGCTGGGCGCCAACGACGTGGTCAACCCGGCGGCCAAGAACGACCCCAAGTCGCCGATCGCCGGCATGCCGATCCTGGAGGCGTACAAGGCCAAGACCATCATCGTCAACAAGCGCTCGATGGCCGCCGGCTATGCCGGGCTGGACAACGAACTGTTCTACATGGACAAGACCATGATGGTGTTCGGCGACGCCAAGAAGGTGGTCGAAGATATGCTCAAAGCAACGGACTGATCCCGACGAAGACCGGGAGGAGGTGGTGCAAGCCACTGGGCGAAGGCAGCCGCGTCGGCGAGCGCGCCATAGTCACCGAAGAACTGCAACTAGCCCTGACGATGCGCAGCCTGCAGGGCGAGGAAGTCGGTTGACGCTCTAAAACGGCCATCCCAAAATATCACACGGTCTGTGTTTGCAGGCACTCTATTTTTATGACAGATGTTATTATAAATAGACTGAAAACAGAGTTGCGTAGCGCCTGACCGCTCCTGGAACGCCTCGGCTGCGGGAAGATCGCAACGGACTGCCAGGGAGGATGATCGACATGAGCACAGCTTTTAGCAATTCCGACATGCAGGGAAACATCCAGCGCGTGGATTTCGGGCGCGTTTCGGTCTTCTTCGGCGAGAAAAGCGGAAAGTATCCCGACGGAAGTCAGGTATTGATACGAGGCTCGGAGACTCGCGCGGCGTTCGACACGCCGCTTGTCGCGAACTACATCGGCCCCGAATTTGACGCGACCGAGCTGGTGGTGATGGGCCATGTGCATGAGGACCATATGGCCGGTTTGCATCGTCTTCCGTATGCATCGGTATATGTGCACGAACGGGATTTGCCAGCGGCAAGGAGCTGGGACGGCATGGTCGCCGCTTTCGGCAATGCGGAGTATGCATCGGAGACGCTGCTCAAGTTCCAGCGCGATTTCTTTTATGCGCCGCGGCCTGATGCGCAAGGCTACGTCGACGGCGCGTGCTGGGGTCTGGGGCAGGCCGGCATTCGCGCTTTCCACCTTCCAGGGCACACCGCGGGCCACACCGTTCTTCTTGTTGAACCGGAGGGAGTGGCTTTCACGGGCGACATCGACCTGACTGGATTTGGGCCTTACTATGGCGACGCGGGGTCCAGCCTGGCGGACTTCCGTCGCAGCCTGGCACGGCTGCCCGAGATTCCGGCCAAGGTTTGGGTTACGTCCCATCACCGGGGCGTCTACACCGATCGCGAGCACTTCCTGCGTGATCTCGCTGCCTATGTGGCCAAGCTGGACGAGCGCGAACAGCGCCTGATGGCCATGCTGCGCGAATCGCCAAAGACACTGGCGCAGCTGGTCGACCTGCGGCTGCTGTATCCGCCGGGCTATGAAGGCTTGTGGGTGGTCAACGCCGAGACCCGTACGATTTCTCAGCATCTGGCGGAGCTGCTGGCTGACGGGCGGGTTGAGGTGAGTGAAGATGGCGTCTATCGGATGAGGTGACATACCTTGGAGGCCATTTCGGCAGTGGCCCTCGCGCCATGTCCCGATGCAGATCGCTGAAGCAGCATCGCATCGGGTTGGCATCGGCAACGGTTTGAGGATATCCGTCGCGCTCAGAAGTTGTGGCGGATACCTAGTGCGGCGCCGAACATGCTGGTCTTGCCAGCACCCGGTTGATAGCCGTTGTTGAACGCAATGGATGCGGTGTCCAGGCACAGGCCAGCATTCTTCGCATAGGCGGTGGTCAGATACAGGTCCGTACGCTTGGAGAGGTGGTAGTCGGCGATGAACATCAGCTGCCTTGGATTGCCCGCAGGCCTCAGCGCCGGCAAGGTCGAGGACCGGAAGGTCTGGTAGTAGTAGTCCAGCGTCAGGCTCAGGGCAGGCGTCATCTCGTAGTAGACGCCAGCCCAGTACAGATTGTCGCGCGTCAGTGTCTGCCCCGGCGCAGTCGACATGCCCCAGCGGTATCCACTCATGAAGATCGCGGGCCCGACGGCGTAGCTGGCTGCTGCGGCGGCCTTCTTGAATGTGCCGGTACCGGCGAAGCCGCTATTGCCGATGATGCTCGGGTTCACCTGATCATAGGTCACGGTAGCGCTGAACGGCCCTGCCGTATAGGACGCCCGGGCACCATAGCCGGTATCGCGGCGAAACTGGCCCGGAACCTCTCCCGATCCGCCAAGGCGGCTGAGGTCCACGGTGCCGCTGCTTCCGCCGGTGCCAAAACTCCAGTGGGCCCCGACGCTGACCGGACCGAAGGTCCCGGAATACTTGACGGTGTTGTCTTCGCGGTACACCGGTCCGATCTGGGCGATGACGGGTTCATACAGGCTCGACATGGCCGCCGGCGAGAAGTTGGCCAGTGCCTCGAGCATCGAGGTGTATTGGCGCCCGAAGGTGATCTTGCCGTAGGTGGCGCTCTGCAGGCCGATGAATGCCTGCCGGCCAAACAGGCGGCCGCCTTGCTGCATGGTGCCATCGTCGCCGCCGACGCCGCTTTCCAGCACAAAGACGCCGTTCACGCCGCCGCCGAGATCCTCCACGCCGCGCAGACCCCAACGCGAACCAGACAGGCCTTCGCCGTTCAGCGCGTATCGATTGGCCGAGCCGCCGCCCGCGCTCTTGAAGTTGGTATCGATTTCAAGGTTGGTGTCCAGCGTACCGTACAACGTGATGGAGGACTGAGCATGTGCCGCGCCTGCGAAGGCACCAAGTGCTGCCAGTGCGATAACAGGCGTGGTGCCCCAGTTGCGTGCCACATTGCGCGGCACTCGGTGTTTCTCCTCACGGCGCTGTTCCATGACGACGGCACCATCCTTGCTCAACGCATTACGCCTGAATGCATCCATCAACAATCTCCATGTTTGTCAGTTGCCTGGCGGCCGCATGCAAGAACATCGGCCGCGCACTCTTCCTGAAGTCCTGCCCGGCGATTCGCGCGAATCGTGAATTAGCATAACGAGCGTGATGTTAAATAGAAAGGGCGGGTATTCCCTGCGTGGTCCCGGCAAGGAGAGGGGCACAGGCGTTGCCATATGCTGGCGTGTGCGGACACAGGCTTCGCGATCCGGATGGAATGCGCCGCATCTGGGAGATGCTGGAGGCGAGAACGCTGGAGAGGCTAGAATCAGAACATAACGTCGATTCTGTAAAATCAGGCTTCTGGCGGCTAACCAGTCGGCATCCAGTTATCGAAATCCTCAAGAGACAGAACAGAACATGGACAGCGACGACGATATCGAGCAGGTCTCAACCCGGGGTCGTCCGGTCGGCGACCGCGAAGCGAAGCGCAAGGAGCTGCTGCGCGCGGCATCAATGGTGATTGCACAGGAGGGATATGCCAACGCATCGCTGCGCAAGGTTGCCAAGCATGCGGGCTACACCACTGGCGCGGTGACGTATTACTTCGCGAACAAGGAAGAGCTGGTGGTGGCGCTGATGGAAAGCGCATTCGACCGTTTCGACGCGATGCTGGAGTCGGCCCGGGAAAGGGGTGACATCCTCGCGCCGTTCGAAAGCTGGATAAGGCTGACGGACCGCAGCACGAGGTTCTGGCCGGCGACATCGGAGTTGCTGGCGCAGGGGCGACACGAGCCAGCGTTTGCGGAAGTCATCGCCAGGCGCTACGCGCGTTATCGCCGCTTGCTCGCCGCCATTGTCAAGGACGCTCAGGAACGGGGGACGGTCCGCAACGATATTTCGGCGGACATCCTCACCGACCAGCTCGTTGCCATGGGCGACGGGTGGATGATGATGTACCCCATCGAGCCCAAGCGATTCACGCCAAAGCGAATGCGGGCGCTGATCGATGCCCTGGCGGTGCTGGTTGCGCCCGTGCCAGGGGAGCAGAAGCCTGGCGGACGGGCGGCGCGCACGTAGCACCGGATCAGGGATGATGGGCGCCATCCAGGGCGCGGGCGACGTCAGCGGCAGCCCTAGTGCCGGTCTCGATGGCACCGTCGATGCCGCCAACCCCGATCGGCGCTATGTCCGCTCCTGCGAAATGGATGCGGCCGTGGGGCTGTCGCATCAAGGGAGCTGCCTGCGTCAGATTGCCGGGGCGGTGATGCATCCATCCGCCTTTGGAAAACGGGTCGTTCGCCCAATCCTGGCAGACGGTGTCCACTACTTCGATGTCCGGAATGAAGTCCCGCAGCGCCTGCTGTACTGCCTCGCGGTCATTGCCGTCCAGCGTTGAGGGATCGGCGCAGAAGCACACCACCAGCGTATCGCCATCGTCGCGGCGTTCGGCATGGGCGGTATTGATGGGATGCTTGCCCGCCGGCGCATAGATCACGAAGGGCTCGATCTCGCCCCTGACCCGTACCCAGATCTTGCTGGGCATGATCGGGTTCTTTTGCTCGATCATGGCGCGCACGGGTTGCGGCAGCGCAGGCGTGACGGAAAACTCGCTCAGCATGTTCAGCGGCAATGCCACCACGGCGCGCCGGGCCCGGATACGCTGTCCATCGCGGGTGGTCACGATGACCTCATGCCCGTTGTCATCGACAGCGGCCACCGGCGTCGAGAGGCGCAACTCAGCTGTCGACTCGGCGCTCATGGCGTCGATCAGGCGACCGGTGCCGCCCTCGATCGGCCAGTGGCCGGCGACTTCCTTGAACGCGCTCCAGCTGCCAAAGCAGATCGCGCACCAGAACAGCAGTTGCGCGAGTCCCTGCTCGTGTTCAGAGCAAACCAGGATGGACATCGCGTTGACCAGCAGGTCACGGTCGTGCGCGGAGAGTTCAAGCGCGTCAAGCCGGTCGCCGATGGTTTGCCTGTCGATCGCGCTGACATCGGCTGCTGCCAGGTCATCCACCTGGGGAAAGTGCATCCGGGCATCGGCAAAGAAGCGGGCGACCAGCGGCGCGGTCAGTTGGTGGAGTTGCTCCCACGTCCCGGTGTGCACCGCGCCGTCGGCGTACCAGTAGGCTCTCGTCACCGGCATTGGCGTCGCCAGCCCGATGCCATAGCGCTTGAGTTCGCGCCACACATGCGCCTGGGTCCAGTGCACGTAGGTGCCGCCCAGATCGAGGTGCAGGCCAAGGGCCTTTCCCCACCAGGTCCGGCCGCCAATCCGGTCACGCGCTTCGAGCAGTACCACTGAATGGCCTGCCATGCTGAGGTCCCGTGCAGCAGTAACGCCTGCAAAGCCAGCGCCAATCACGGCAACATCGTACAGATCTGTCATGAGTACATCCGTAGTGAGTTTCGGGGGATGCAGGGGTTTCGCAAGGCCCTGCTGTCATGCAATCGCGTAGCAGCCGCCGGCGCTCCTTCATGCGGCGCGTGCCTTGCGGTTCGAGCGTTCATCGAGCCTGCTTGCGACCTTCAGGGCGCCGTTGAGAGCAAACCAGCGCAGCGGCTCGGGCAGCGTCAATGGGGGGATGTGTTGCATCAGCATCGCAAGCAGCGGGTTTTCGATACCGCAGATCTTCCCGGCCAGCATGTGTCCGACCATGCCCTGTGTGCCGACGCCGTGGCCGGAACATCCCGCCGCGTAGTAGATGTTCCGATCCGCTCCGGTGGTGCCGATCACCGGCAGGCCATCGTCGGCATAGCTGATGTAGCCGCTCCAGCTGCGCCGGATGGCGATGCCCTTCAGGGGTGGAAAGCGGTCGTGAAGGGCCATCCGCAGCGCCCGATGTTGGGCATGCTCTGGCACGTCCGGAGTCTGCGAGCCGAACGGGTAGCGCAGGCGCTTGGTCGTCACGACCAGCGTGTTGCGCGCCGTCAGGCGATGGCTCTCCATGACCCAGTGCATGGTCGTGATGCCTTCGCGACGATGCCACCCAAGCGCGGCCAGCTGGACGGGGGAAAGCGGTTCGGTTTCCATGGCCGACAGCCGCAATGGCACCACCTTGTCCGCGAGCGGGCCGAGTTGCGGCGTGTAGGCGTTGGTGGCCAGGATCATGACCGGCGCGCTGACGCTGCCGCGCGGCGTCCGCACCTTGACGGTCGGTCCTTCGGTGTAGGACAGCAACGGCGTGTTCTCGTGGATCGTCACGCCCGCCTGCAGGGCTGCGCGCCGCAGCCCCAGGACGTACTTGCCGGGATCGAGCGTGCCGCCGTTCGACACGTAGCTGCCGAACAGGAACGCTGGCGGGATGCCGCGTGCGCGCATCTCGGCCTGGTCCAGATACTCCGATGGGCATCCGAGTTCGGCGCTGATGCGCATATCGTCGCGCACCCTGGCTTCCTGTGAGGGGTCGATGCCGGCACGGATCAGTCCCGATTGGTTGTAGTCGCAGTCTATCCCGTGCTCGGCGAACTTGCCTTCGGCGAAGCTGACGCCGTCCTCGTAGAAGCGGACGATCTGCCTTGCTTTCTCATGGCCTGCGCGCTTGAGGAAGCGGTCGTACTTGAGTCCCTGCCCGCCGGCGAGATAGCCCGCATTGCGGCTGCTCGCTCCATAGCCGCAGAATTCGCGTTCAAGGACGACCACCTTCACGCGGTGCCGCGCAAGCTCCAGCGCCGCGCAGAGGCCGGCAAAGCCCGCGCCGACGATGACCACATCGGCGTTGGTGTGGCCCTCGAGCGGTGGCTGCAGATCGGCCGGCTTTTCTATCCAGCCGCCCAGTGTTCGGTATGTCTTGAAGTCTTCAGTCACGTTGCCGTGCTCCTTGGTCTGGAGATCCATGCTGCCGGGACACAACCACCCGGCAATTTGCTGACATGCCGTGTCAGGCGGCCATGGGCGTGTCCGTGGATTGACGCACGCCGTTTGCGGCGCCGGGCCCTTCGTCGGTAACGGCTTCCAGCGAGCGGTTGGTCGTGCGCGGGCCGAACAGGGCGACGGGGATGGAGAACACGATGTAGCAGGCTGCCGCGGCGAGCATTACACCCGCCATGCCGCTTGCGGAGAACAGCGCGGCGCCCAGGACGCCGGCGGCCGCTCCGCCGAACCGGCCGCCAGACATCACGATGCCACTGCCCAGGGCGCGCAGCTGCGTCGGAATCGTCTCCGGGATGTAGGTGTAGTACGCGTTGACGACGAGCCCGGTGATGATGGAGGCGAGGCCCCCCGCACCGATCACCACCCAGCTGGTGGCCGAGATGCCGAGCACGACCAACGGCAGTGCACTGAGCACGGACACAACAAGGATGGTGGATTTGCGTTCATACCGGTCGAGAAACAGCATGGCTACGAACGGCGTGACGCCATAGATCACGTTCCACAGGAACAGGATGAAATACGCATCATCCTCGGAGTACTTGAGGCTGTACACGAGCGAGTAGACGCCCCACTGCCCGAACAGGTAGTAGGCCAGGGTGGCGCCGAAATAGCCGAGCGTGAGAATGGCTATGGTTCGAAGAACGGCCTTGTTGTTGATGAGGTCGCGCAGTGTTGGTGCTGCGGCGTTCTGTTGAGCTGAGGCAATTCCGGGTTCGTCGAGCGGACCGCGGCGCAGTGCGCGTGCTTCCAGTTCGCTGACGATGCGTTCGGCGCGGTCGGACCGCCCGCGCGACACACACCAGCGCACCGATTCGGGCAGGACCAAGCGTGCCAGGGGCGCAATCAGCAGGCCGATGCTGCCAGCCAGGAACAGGTTGCGCCAGGCACCGGTACTGCTGTGCGGGAGATAGAACATCGCCAGCGCCGCAGCCCCGATGCCGGAGACCACGAACCCGATCGTCACGATGGAGACGAAACGGCCACGCGCCTTGCCGGGAAACATCTCGGCGATATAGACAAGCAGCACCGATGTGGCGGCCTGCACGCCGACACCCGTGACGACGCGGGAGGCCAGTATGGTCTCGTAGGTAGGCGCGAACGCCGTCGCTAACGCGCCCAGCGAGTACAGGACGGTGGTCCATACCAGAACCGAGCGTCGTCCCCACCTGTCAGACAGCCTTCCTCCCACCAGCGCGCCGACAATCATCCCGATGAAGAACGCGCTGCTGATGAGGCCGATCTGCTCCGTGCTCAGATTGGTATGGGCTTTGATCGTTGGACTGGCGTAGGCAAAGATGGCGTTGTCGTAATACTCCAGCATCAGGTTGGCCGCGAGCAGCGCGGCCCAGACGTAGTGGGAAGCCATCACCGGCAGGCGGTCAAGCCTCGCCAGGATGCTGGATGGCTTATCCGGCCTGACAACCGTATTGGGACGATTCATGTTGGTGTCTCCATCAGCTTTGTCGCTGTTCTATTTTCTTTTGGGATCGTGTGCCGCGACCCTGGTGTGCAAACGGGGCGGCGGCATCCGGCAGTCAGCCGGCGCCGCAGCCGGCGACCGCAATGGCGCGTATCTCGACGAGGAACTCGGGGCGGGCCAGCTGGCTTACGCCCACGCCTGTCCACGAGGGATAGCGGTCGGGTAGGTATTCATCCTTGACCTTCACAAACTCATGGATGTCGCCGCGCAAGTCGGTGTGGAAAGTCATGATCTCCACGATATCGGCCATGCTGGCTCCCGCGGCTTCGAGGACCGTCTTCAGGTTTTCAAACGCCTGTCGGGCCTGCGCTTCCATTCCCTGTCCCACCGTGGCCGTCGCCAGATCGAACCCCACCTGGCCGGACACCCAGATCATGTCGCCGACACGGGTCGCCGACGAGAAATGAAGCTGGTCGTAGTGCCTTGCCTGTGCAAGGCCGGGATTGATCATTTGTCGTTTCATGGCTGCTTCTCCGTCCAAGGCGATATCAGGCGATCTGGCGGAAGACAGGCGAGCGGAACGGCTCGCCTTCATTGAGCTTGGCCATTTCTTCGCTGAATAGGGGCCCGTTACGGGCATAGCGCGGGTTCGACAGCGGCAGGGCGCGGAACGTGGCGTCGTCACCGAAGAATCGAAGTACCAGGGTATGGCGGGTCGGACAGTCGGCGTCGACGGCGGCTCCTCCGTGCAGCGAACGCGGATGCAGGAATACGACGTCGCCGGGCGTCACGCCCCAGGAGAGCACGTCCCAGGCGTTCGGATCTTCGGCGAGTTCCTTGTCGATATGCGGAAGGCGGGGCAGCGTGCCGTCGCCGTAGAGCGGATCGGTCGGGTCATCGGCATTCGCGAAGCTGGCCCCGTCGTACTGGATGCCGAGATGCGAGCCGCGAATGATCTCCAGCGAATTCCTCTTTGGAATGGGCTGGAAGGTGATCCAGGCGTTGCCCCAGTGCTTGCCGGCCCAGGGTAGGTTGGCGGTGTCCTGATGCCACGGTCCGCGGCCGCTTTGGCCACCTTCCTTGGCGAACACCTCCTCGGCGAAATACCAGACATGCGCCGATCCCCATAACTGCTGGAATATCTTTCCGAACGGTAGCGTCGAGACCAGATCGTCAAGCTTGTCCTTGACGACCGGATTGGCGTTGTCGATATGGGTCTGCAGGCTCGTGCCGTCCAGCGAGCGGAAGTGATACGGACCCGGATTGGCGACGTTCCACTTGAACGCCTCGTAGCACTGAGCGAGCTGCGCCGGGTCAAGACAGTTTTCTACAAGTACGGCGCCGTCATTGCGAAACGCTTCTCGTTGGGATTGGGTGGTGAGCATGATCGGTCTCCTTCATTCTTCGTGATGGACGCTGGCCGGCGCGATGCATGAACAATAACCCGCAATGCTCTTTAAGACAACACGTGTTGTGTTAATGTGTGGGCATCGTGATTCCCGGAGGATCGGCGAGGTAGCGGTCCGGGTAATCGTGACGAGAGCTTGCTCAGGCTTTCGTCTCCGTGGACAAGAAGACGTCGTCTAGGTGTATGGCTTCAACTCGTGGTGGCACCACGAGATGCGGATGCCGCGGCATATGCTGGGGCAACATCCCGGCGGCCGCCTCGTTGCGTGGCGGGCTGCGGGCCTTGACCGCCAGAGGGACCTTGGTCGGATCGGGATGCGCCCGCATCCACCGGCTTTTCGGGCTGGTCGCGCAGATCGGGCAGTTGAATGGCTTCCACCCGGCGCTGTGCACCTGGGTCGTGGCAGGCGCTGTGCGGCGCCCCACCCATGGCCGCCGTCATGCAAGGCGTAAGGAATGCAAAGCGTGAGGACTGCCGCGACGGCCGCGGTCGGCTAGGGATGCAGTGGATCCGCGCTTTTTTCCGTCGCGTGCCTGACCCTCAGATCCTGCCAACTACCCGTGCTGCGCTGTCGGACCTATCTGGCTCCGATCTCGCGTGGGGCTGGGGACATCCTGGCGCCAGGTAGCGGGCCACCGCCGGGATGTCGACAAGGTGCCGGCAATGCCGTCCGCGCATTCGGTCAATGGCCGCACGAACAGCTTGATGTGGGAGATCGTGGGTAGCGCTTGCCCGATGTTCATTTCCTTGAATCAACTTCGAGGCCGTCGAGAACCTAGGGGTGTCATGAAACGCCACTTGGTCGAATGGCAAAAAGTGGATTTAGAACGGCCCTTCGCTTCGTCGCGGTCAAAGGCCGCTACTGGCCGTTCTCCGCCGTTGATCCCGTCCGGCGCTCGCTAGATCTCATCGGCGATCGGTGCAGGTTTGCGGGTACGCGGAGGCATCGGTGCCGGCGGGGCTATAAGGGATTCGGCAGGAGCTCACATGGCGAGCATGTGGCCCATGATCAAGAGGTTGGACTGCACATATTCTTTTTTGGACCACGGCGCAGCAAGCTTTGGCGAAATGCCGGACCTCCTACGTCGTTCCATTCGTCCATTAGCGAAATCAAAGGGAGACACCTAAGTTCCTCAAGGCTTCGCGGTAGCGGCCCAAAAACTGTCATTGCAATATGCGCGGTTGATCGCGATAGTGCCGAAGGACGAGCAAAGTTCCAGGAGAGCTTGAAGAGTCAAAGATCAAGCGGCTGCAAGTATGAGCGCCAGCCGCTTGTGGTCGACCCTCCAGTCACCATGCAGTTCCAAATTTCACTTTTTCCAAGGCGTCCAAGATTCACAATGCGCTTTGCCGGACGAAGAATGGGAAGCCAACCGGGGAGAGCACATTGAAGCATCTTGACCTGCTCAACGATTTCCGGGAACTCATGGCGCTGCTAGAAAAAAACAGGTCGAGGCATCATCCGCAATGGGCAGCTTCGACATCCATAAGGTATCGGAAGGACTCGTGCTTGGGGTGCTACGCGAGCAAGCCGCTGGTCTTTGTCAAAGCGGAGGTAACCCATCTCGACAAGCGAATGCTGTTCCAGAGCGGGCGTAGCATCGGTGCCGAATCGATGAGCCAATCCCCCGACAGCGGCAGGTCGTCCACCGGGTTCTCGACCAATGCTCGAAGCAAGGGCGCTCTCGACGATAGCGACTTCGAGGAACTGGTCGAGGCCTAGCGCGCCATCGAGCCGGCGCACGTCCACGACCCCAGGCATTTCGTCCCGATCTCGAGGGACTGATCGGCTTCACAGGATCGCATTCCGCGGCGGACCGACAGCGGTCCGGCAAGGGCGTGCCGCGCGCCTGCAGCGCGCTTTGGGCTATTGGAAGAGAATGGTGCTTGCTGCGTCTTCGCTCTAGTTGTAACCCAGCACGGCGACGGTCCTGACATCGGGTCGCTCGTTTGAGCCATCCATGAGCACGTCCGTGGGCCTCTTGCGCACAAGGTGCGTGACAAGGTCTTGGCGCGCAAGATGCATCGATTGCTGCGACTGTTGCGGTGAGCCTTCTGCGTGAATGCAGGAAAGCGGTTCGACATAGGAGGAAATCATCGTGACTCCTTTGGGTGGAAGTCTAAACACGCGAAGTTAATCGTGCCGCTGAACCCCCTCCCGCGTTCGTCGGAGGGGGCATACCTTTTACATCGCTGCAGCGAAGATAGCGATGACTTGCGCCGTGGTGGCCCTGCGTGGATTCGTCAGCATGCATGCATCTTTTTGTGCGTTGTGCGCCATCACCTCATGGTCTTCCGCCTTGACGCCCAGGCTGGCCAGGCCGGCAGGAATGCCGATCGAAGCGGCGAGAGCCCGGATCGCCGAGATCGCAGCCTTGGCCGCGTCACTGGTACTGAGGCTCGCAACGTTTTCGCCGAGCAGTTCTGCGATCTTCGCGAAGCGTTCAGGCGCGGCAATAAGGTTGAATTCCGATACATGGGGCAGCAAGATCGCGTTGCACACACCATGTGGCAGGTTGTAGAGGCCGCCAAGTTGATGGGCCATTGCGTGCACATAGCCGAGCGACGCATTGTTGAAGGCCATGCCAGCAAGGTATTGCGCGTAGCACATCGCGGCACGCGCTTCCAGCGAATTGCCATTGGCTACGGCCTTGGGCAGCCACTCGCCGATCAACGCAATCGCTTTTTCCGCGCATGCATCGGTAATTGGCGTGGCCGCGGTGGAAACGTATGCTTCGACGGCGTGCGTGAGCGCATCCATGCCGGTCGCGGCAGTCAATGCGGGCGGCATTGCGACCATCAGCCGGGGATCGTCGATTGCGATCAGCGGTGTGCAGCGCCAATCGACGATGGCCATCTTCACGTGATTGCTCGAATTGGTGATGATGCAAAAGCGAGTCATCTCCGCAGCGGTGCCGGCGGTCGTATTGATGGAAATGAGCGGCGTCATTGGCACCGTCGATTTGTCGATGCCCTCGTAGTCGCGGATATGTCCGCCTCCGGCGGTAACGAGGCCGATTCCTTTCGCGCAGTCGTGCGAGGAGCCGCCGCCCAGCGAGACAATGAAGTCGCATCCCTCCTGCTCGAACAGCTTGACGCCGTCATGAACATTGACGTCGGTTGGATTGGGTTCGGCCCCTGGAAAAATGAGTGGCCTGAAGCCCTGCCTCGCGGATGTACCCCGCGATGGTTTCGGATAGCCCCATCTTGTGCAGGCCGGCATCCGTGACGATGAGGGCCTTTCTTGCGCCTTGCGCTTTGGCGCGCGTGCCGGTCTCGCGCGCACAGCCTGGACCAATGAGAGTCACGCAGGGAATGAAGAAGCTGTCGATGCGATCAGCGGCGTTCAGGTGGGTCATGGCGTCTCCAATATTGTAGTGATGAGGTGTCTTGCACCCACATGCCATGACGCACGAACTGTACCTGTGTCCTTAAAGAGATTTTTTGGCAGCGATTGATCCCGTGCGAATCGCAGGGTGTTGTGATTTGAATCGATGTGTTCAATCCTGGAGCAGTGTGGGGTGTCTCCGACGGGTTGAGCGGCCGACACGGGGGGATTGACCGACGCCGCGCAGACTGGCTGTCAAGCCGGGTAGCCAGTTTGCAATGCCGGTCTGTTGGCGTGACAGTAGCGCTTCATGCGCGCGGTCTGGAACGTTCGGTGATGGGAAGGACACATTGGATATCAGCGGCGGCGGCAGTCGACCCTACTGCGACGTCCAACGCGATAGTCCGAAAGGCTGTTCAGGCAATCAGCGGAAGTTGGTCGACATAAGACAAACGATCGTTTTCCGACCCATTGCGGTCGATTGTGAGCTATGACGGCACAAGGCGCCAAGCTTGGTACTGCCCCAGTGAAGCCGGATACGCCCATAGTACGAGGTAATGACACGGGGGCATGCGTGGGCTGAAGGGGGCATCGGCATCGGTCTTCAACGAGGTAACCCCAGCCCACGCTGGGCGATCAGGTTTCGCTGAATTTCCGCGGTGCCGCCGCCGATGACGGTCAGGATCGCGTACCGCAGCAACCGTTCGAACCTGCCGCTGGCGATCGCGCTTTCGGCGTCCTCGGACAAGGTTGCTCCAGTGCCGAGGATATCGAGCGCCGCTTGGCCTAGGCGTTCCGTCAATTCGCCCGTAAAGGCCTTGCTCATGGCCGCTTCATGAATGGGGACCTTGCCTTGCTCGGCCATGGCGATACTCTTCATGAACAACTGCCGCCCGGCTTCCACTTCGGCCGCCAGCGCGCCAATGCGGTCGCGAACTGCCCCATCATTGGCCAGCACCGTCTTGTCACGGACGCAACGAACCAGTCGTTCGAATTCCGCGCGGGCATTGGCGATGAAGCTTCCCATCATCATGCGCTCCGTTGCAAGCGCCGATGTCAGGACTGTCCAGCCGTCGTTGAGTTTCCCGACCAACGCACTGGCGGGAACCCGGACATTGTCCAGAAATTCCTGGCAGAACGTGTGACCGTACATTGCCATCGATGGTCTGACGGTGAGGCCCGGGCTGTTCATTGGAACAATGAAGATGCTGAGGCCCGCGTGCGGTCGCACCGCATTCCGGTCGGTGCGGGCGGCCAGCCATATGTAGTCCGCCTTTTCGGCGGCCGTGGTCCAGATTTTCTGGCCGTTGATGACCCACTCGTCGCCGTCGCGCTCGGCGGTCGTCTGCATCGATGCGAGGTCCGAGCCCGACCCTGGTTCGCTGTAGCCCAGGCAGAAGGTGATCTCGCCGCGGGCGAGCTTGGGCAGGAACTCGGCCTGTTGCTCGGCCGTACCGAACGCCATCAGTGCATGCGCCTGGATGTCCCCGCGGCCGCCCATGGGTGCACCGGCTTGCTGGATCTCTTCCATGAATGCGAGTTGCTCGTAGGGCGTGCGTCCCTGGCCACCATACTCCCTGGGCCAGCTCATCGTGTTCCAGCCTTTGCTGCCTAACAGCCTGGTGAACTGTGTGTCATAGCCCCACTCTTCGTAGGCATGGTCTTGTTCGTGTCTGGGCGAATCGCCGGACCAGTTTTCCTTCAGCCAGGCCCGTACTCATCACGGAACGCATTTCCGGCCGGGCCGAGATCGTGCTCGGGAAGCATCGCGCCCTGCTCGAGCAGGGCCCGGGCGAGCTCCTCACGCGCCTGGCGTACGCCGCCGTGACGCGCAAGATCCGCATGCGTGCGGCGGAAATGCCGCGGTGCCTCATGTTCCTCCGAGTATGCGATGGCGCCGAAGGTGTGATGCGTTTCGAGCGATACCTGACGCAGCGCAGGGCCGGCGAAGGCGCGTGCGGCTGCGCCAAGGATCCGCCAGTTCTCGGAGCCGAGGTCATGCGTCCTGGCGGCGTTGTGGAGCATCAGCCGTGCGGCCTCCAGCGCCATCAGGCAGTTGGCGAGTTTGTGCTGTATCGCCTGGAAGCGCCCGATCGGCTGACCGAACTGCTGTCGTTCCTTGGCATAGGCAACGGCCATGTCGAAGCCTTGCCGGGCGGTGCCGAGCGCGCGCGCCAGCAGCGCAAGCGCGCCGATCCGACGCAGGTCCTCGGCCAGCCCGGGCGGGAGCGGCAACGTTGACGCGGGCACGTGATCGAAGCTTGCCGCTGCCAGCGGTGGCACCGCCAACCCAGGTGTTTCCGTCACGCTCAGGCCGACCGCGCCGCGCGGTACGATGGCTAGTACCGGCCCCGGCTCGGCCAGAACGAGCAGGTGGGTGGCATGCGTTCCGGCCTCGACAAAGGCAATGCGACCCTGCAGCTTGCCGTTGGCGACCCGCACGCCGCCAGCTTGCCGATCGCCGTCAAAGCCGCCGAAGGCGAAGCTCACGCTGGCGTCGCCGCGATGCAGCGCACTCAGTAGCGCGGCCGACTCGTCGGATCTGGGACGCCCGGGCAGGTGCGGTGACAGGGCGAGATTGGCAAGTGCGGCACCGATCAGCGGCGCTGGGCAGGCGGCGCGCCCCAATTCTTCCAGCGCCACGGCAATTTCTCGCATACCGCCTTCCTGCGGATTGCTGCCCAGGCTGGTCAGGCCTTGCTCCGCCAGGTCTCGCCAGATCGACGTCAGCGCCTGGGGGTCTGCGGCAAACTCCACGGCCTGCGCGGCGGGCCACCTCCGGGCGAGCAGTCGACGCAGGCTCTCCTGCAGCATCAGCCGCTCTTCATCACTTGGCAGCATTGCTGCGGAGGGGAATGTCGTTTGCTCCTGGGGCATGATGTCTCCTGTGGCGCATCAGCCGCGATGCGGCCGTGATGGATGCCTTGCCAGGAGATTCTGGTTCGCCGACGCCATACGGTCACCACACTTTCCGGGTGTCCGGCGGGCGGCGGAGTGATCGCGCCATCAGTCGATCAGGCCACGCCTGCGCGCGGCGATCACCGCGTCGTAGCGGCTCGGAACCCCCAGCTTCTCGAACACGTTCTTCATGTTCCACTTCACTGTGTCCAACGTGAGGTTGAGGGTCAGTGCGATCCGCTTGTTCGACATGGACTCCGCGGCCAGGCGCAGGATTTCAATCTCGCGCGGCTTGAGCTCGGGGCCGTTCGCCTGCGCGTCGGGCTCACCGGCCTGCTGAACCGGCGTATGCGCCGCGACACCGCGGCGCAGGACCTCGACCAGATAGTCGCCGCCGGAGCCGGGGCCAAGCGTGGGCTGCAGTTGCTGCAAGGCCTGCCGCACGCGCTCGCCTTCATCGAGCAACGTGCGAACGAGCCCTAGTCTCTGGGCTGCTTCGACAGCAGCCCGCAGAAGACGCATGGCTTCGGTAGCCTCGTCCATTTCAGCAAGGGCGGTGCCCGCCAGCAAGTCGGCCTGCACCACACATTTTTGCCGCCCGTATGCCACACCGTAGTTGCGCAGCGTTTCTGCGCGCGCCAGCGCTTCGTTCCAGTCCATGCCGGCCAGCGCCAGCCGGGCTCCGGTCAGGGCCGCGATCGCCTCGATCTCGGCGAGGAAACCCGTTCCGTAGCGATAGCGGCTGGCCAATCGGTCAAGTTCGGTCTGCAGCTTCCGGGCGGCATCCTGATGGTTCAACTGGAGTTCCAACCGCGCTTGTCCGGCCAGCACATAGGCCAAAGGCCGATCCAATGCCAGCTCGCGGCAGCGGACTTCCTCCTCGCTCAGCGCGTGCAGTCCCTGCGCTGCCGATGCCTGCGTCGCCATCAGGCGGCTGCGGACGATGATCGCAAGCGTCATCGGCTCGGGCGAGGAGAGACGCAGCAAATCGAGCCGGTTGGCCAGCACTTCGTTCGCCTCGGCCAGCAGGTCGGCCTCGTAATACGCGTTGGCGAGGAATGCCGCGCTGTTGACGGCCGACACCGAACGCCGGCCGTGCGCTGCCTCGGCGCGCGCCACCAGGGCGCTGCCGGTCCGGATGGCCTCGCGATTGTTGCCCTCGAGCAGGTGGCTGAGCAGCAGGGTCGATTCGGCCACCAGGGCCATGTCATCCTGAAGCTCGGAGCGTGGCAACCGCGCGATGTGCTCGTGGAGCGAGCGGGCGTCCTCGTACCGCCCGGCCGCGCAATAGGAAAAACTGAGCACAGCCAGGTGCGCCTGGCGCAGGAAGCGATCGGTCAGGCTTTCGAAGTCCGACGGCGCCACGAGGGCCAATGCGGCTTCGGTGTCGTCGCGTTGCAGCGCGATGCTGGCCCGCAGATAGAGCGCGTGCAAGGCAAGTCCCGGCGCCAGCGTGCGCGGCGTCTTCTCCAGCCGCTCAAGCCAGCCCTGCGCGTCGCGCCAGCGGCCCGCGGCTACCAGTGCCCAGCAACCGAGGAGCAGCAGCCGGGGATGGCCCAGCAGCATATCGGCCGGAAGTTCGTCCATCCAGTGTTGCAGCGTGCTGAAGAAGCTCATGCTGCGGATTGGCAGGTCAGCCCGCTCGACCAAGTGCACCGCGGCCTCGGTGTCGTGCGCGTGATAGGCGTGACGTAGCGCTTCAATCAGGAGGCCGCGTTGCTCGAACCACTGGCTGGCCCGCGCATGGATCTCGCGCATCAGCGCAGGATCGCGCTGTTGCAGCTGGTCCTGGAGGAAGCTTGCGAAAAGCGGATGAAATCGGTACCACGGCTGGGGGCTGTCGAGCTCGGCCGGCAACAGGAAGAGGTTTTCACGCTCGATCTGGTCGAGCAGCGCGGGGGCCTTTGCATTGGCTGTGACGTGTTGCGCCAGATCGGCATTGAAGCGGCGCAAGACCGAGAGCTTCTCGATGAAGTCGGTGACGTCTGGCGCCAGATGGCGCACCACGTCTTCGGAAAGATAGCGCTGCAGATCCGTGCGGCGATGCAGCATCTGAGACAGCACGTCCCGGTTGGCCGGGCTGCGCTTGAGCCGGATGCAGATCATCTGCAGGCAAACCGGCCACCCGTCGGTGATGTCGTGGATCAGGCGCGCATCGTCCGGCACGACGTCGCCGAGGTGCTTGGCCAGGAAGTCCTGCGTTTCCGCGAAATCGAACGGCAGGTCGGGGAAGGTGATCTCCGACAGCTCCCCGGTCAGGCGCTGGCGGCTTACGGCAAGCGGTGGATGGGTCCGTGAGGCCAGGATCAGGTGCAGGGTCTCGGGCCCGTGATCCACCAGACCCTGGATCAGCGCATGGGTGTCGCTGTCGTCGACGTGATGATAGTCGTCGATGAAGAGGAACACTTCCTGGCGTCGCTGGCACACCGCGTCAACGATGGTCGCGATCAGTCCTGCAACCGGCAGATCGGCACGCACCTCAGAGGCAAGGGCAGTTCCGTCATCGACGGGCAGTCCTGCCTGCTGCAGTGCGCCGGTCAGATAGGCGCGAAACTGCGGCAAGTGCCGCTCGTCCGGTGACAGGGACAGCCAGCAGACCAGTTCCCCGTCCTTGAGCAACTGCTGGCGCCACTGGGCCAGCAAGGTCGTCTTGCCGAAGCCCGCACTGCCGCACACCAGCGTCAGCCGGCTGTCGCGCGAATCCAGCAGCCGCGCCAGCAGCTTGGCCCGCGGCGTGGACTGCGGGCTGATGCGCGGCGGCGCGAACTTGGTGGGGATAAGAAGGCGATCGGGGGCCAAGCCAGGGTCTCCTGCTGACATGCGAAGGGCATCTTATCGGAAGTGCCGCGGAAGGTCGAAGCGGCCGCCTGGAGGCTGTGTCCCTCGGGCCATCCCGCACGATGGGTCTTCGGCGCACAGCTCTGGCCCTGTCACACCCGATTACACCCGATAAGTGTGGTGCGCCCACCCGGCCGGCAACCCATCATTGAACCAGAAGCGAAGGGACAGCCAGATCCGGACAAGCTGGGCGGCCAGGGCACGCTGTAACGCTGCATCCCGCCTCGCAAGGAGACAGCGCAATGCACTACGAAACCATTATCCATGAACAGCGGGGGCCAGTCGCGTGGATCACGTTGAACCGGCCAGCCGAGCTGAATGCGGTGAACCAGCGCATGCTCGAAGAGCTTCATGATGCACTCACTGCAGTACGGGCCGATGCGGGCCAAGCCGTACTAGTGCTGACCGGATCCGGCCGCGCGTTCTGCGCCGGCGCCGATCTCAAGGCGCTGCTTGCCGGCCTCGACACCGCCCCGGGCGAGCCGAATTTCGCCGATCGCACGCTGGCCACGCTTTCGCTGCTGCGCAACATGCCCAAGCCAGTCATCGCTGCCGTCAACGGGCTGACCATCGCAGGCGGGCTGGAACTGGCGATGTGCTGCGACATCCTGATCGGCGCGGCGAGCGCCAGGATCGGCGACGGCCATGCCAACTTCGGCGTGTTTCCTGGCGGTGGCGGCGCAGCGGTCCTGCCGCGCCGCGTCGGCCTCAGCCGGGCCAAGCAACTGCTGTTTACGGGCGACCTTGCCGACGCCGCGCAGATGCAGGCCTGGGGGGTGCTCAACGAGGTGCTGCCCGACGAGGAACTGCTGCCGGCGGTGGCGGCGCTGGCAGAGCGGATGGCGGCCAGGAGCAGTCTCGTACTGCGCCGCATGAAGGAAGTGGCCAACCGCTCGGTCGACCTGTCGATGGATGCCGCGCTGCGCGACGAACTGCTGATGTGCCAGCAGCACACCCGGTCCCATGACTTCCGCGAGGGTCTCGCCGCCTACGGCGAGAAGCGCCCGCCTGCATTCCGCGGCATCTGACCGTCCCGGCTGCCCCAGGCAAGCCAAAAACATAAAGGAGACAAAGATGAAGATCGACTTCTCGAGGTGGTCGCTCGATGCCGCCTCGCGTTTCGCGCAACGCGAGGCCCTGGTCAATGTTGAGCGCGACCGCCGCTTTACCCACATGGAGCTGCACCGGCTCACCAATCGGATCGCCCGCTTGATCAAGGAGCGGCTCAGGCTTGCGTCAGGCGACGTCTACCTGACTATCCTCGACAACGACAATATGAGCCTGCTGACCTTTTGCACGCTGGCCAAGGCGGACGTGAAGGCGGCATGGTGCAACTTTCGGGACACCTTCGACGAACACCTCTGGCAGATCGACTGGGTCGAGCCCAAGGTGGTATTCCTCGAAACCGCGCTGCTGGACAAGTACTACGACACGCTGCGCCAGCGCGGCATCCGCATCGTGTGCATGGATCCGCTCGCGGCGCCCCGCGATGGCGTGTCCTGTTTCTGGGACCTGCTGGAGGGCGTGTCGGACGCGGAGCCGCATATCGAGCTGGACGCAGACGAACCGATGCTCCTGCGCTTCACCGGCGGCACCACCGGCCGCGGCAAGTGCTGCATGTACACGCTGAACAACTGGCTGGCCCTGCACCGCTACTTCTATTCGATGCCGGACGACATGTTCGGCAATGACGCCCGTCACCTGAGCATTACGCCGCTGAGCCACGGGTCCGCGGCCTATGCCACGACGCTTGCTTTCAAGGGCGGCTGCCATGTGACGATGAACGCTTCGGATCTCAGACAGTTCTGCGCCAATATCCAGAACGAGCGGATCACGTCCAGCCACCTCGTGCCGACCATCCTTTACCGCTTCCTGGAATTTGGCCTGCACGAGCAATTTGACCTGTCCAGCCTGCGCACGATCCTCTATGCGGCGGCGCCGATGAGTCCGGCCAAGCTCGCGCTGCTGCAGGAGAAGTTCGGCAACATCTTCATCCAGGCCTATGGCAGCAGCGAAGTGCTGGCACCCGTGGCCGTGCTGAGCAAGGCGGAGCACCTGTGTGCGCCTGGCCAAAGCAACAGGCATCTGAGCTCTACCGGCATCGCGCTGCCAGAAACCGAGATCGTGGTGATGGACGAACAAGGCCATGAACTGCCGGTCGGCGAGACCGGCGAACTCTGGATCCGCGGACCAGGCGTGATCAAGGGCTACTACAAGAATCCGGAAGCGACTGCAACCGAATTCCAGGGCGGCTTCTGGAAGTCCGGTGACCTCGGCTACGTCGACGAAGACCGCTATGTGTACATCGTCGATCGCAAGAAGGACATGATCATCAGCGGCGGCTTCAACATCTACGCCATCGAGGTCGAAGCCGCGCTCAATGCGCACCCCGCCGTGCTGATGTCGGCGGCAGTCGGCGTGCCGCATGCCGAGTGGGGCGAATCCGTGCACGCCGAGGTGGTGCTCAAGGAAGGCCATACGCCCGATCCGGCCGAGATCGTCGCCTTCTGCAAGGAGCGCATCGGGTACAAGGCGCCGAAGACGGTGACCATCGTTGACCAGCTCCCAATGACGGTGATCGGCAAGGTGCTGCGCCGGCAAGTGCGCGACAAATACTGGGCCGATCAGCAGCGCAAGGTGAACTAGTCAACAGCTCGAGGGCAACAAGATGAGCATGTCAAACCGTGTCGCCATCGTCTCGATGGCACAAGTCAACTACAACGAGAAGCGGGCGTGTTCGCCCGAGGAACTGGCCTACCAGGCAATCCGTCCGGTGCTGCAGGAAACCGGCCTGCGGTTCCTGCCGGCCTATGAGAAGGGCGGGATCGACGCAAGCCTGATCTGCCACGAACACTCGCGCATCGCGCGGCCATTCTCGGCCTCGCTGGTGGTGGACGTTGCCGGCGCGAACCTGCGTCCCGATGAAAAGATCGACCAGGACGGCGCCGTCGGCGTCCTTGAGGCGGCCTGGCAGATCGCCTCCGGCGAGTTTGAAACGGTGCTCGTGGTCGCTGTATGCCACGACTCCACCAGCCGCAGCGGGGGCAATGCAATCGAGAACAAGGTCTTCGATCCCTTCTTCTGCCGGCCGCTCGGCCTCGACAACGTGCAGGCTGCCGCACTACAGGCAAACCGCTACATGGAGAAGTACGGTGTCACCTCCAAGCAATGTGCCGGGGTGTCCGTGAAGAACCTGCGCCACGCGAAGGACAACCCGCTGGCGCTGCGGGCGGGCGACTACAGCGTTGCCGACGTGCTCGGCTCGAAAGCCCTGTCGGATCCGATCACGGCGCTGCAGACGCGTGCGTTCGGCGACAGCGCCATCGTGATGCTGCTGGCCAGCGAGCAGCGGGCCCGGCAACTGACCAGCAAGCCCGTCTGGATCAAGGGGCAGGCCAATTGCTGCGACGGCTACTACCTGGGGGATCGCGACCTCGCGGAATCCGAGGTGCTGACGATCGCGGCGAACAAGGCTTACCGCATGGCCGGCATCAGCGATCCGCGCAAGGAGATCGATCTGCTCGAAGTGACCGATGAGTTCTCCTACCAGGAGCTGATGACTTACGAGGGGCTAGGCCTGTGTGACGCCGGCCAGGGCGGCCGCTGGCTGGAATCCGGCATGAGCAGCCGGGGTGGCCATCAGCCCGTCAATCTTTCCGGTGGCGCGCTGTCCGGCTGTTCCCATACCACCATCGGCATGGCCCGTATTGCCGAGATCGTGTTGCAACTGCGCGGCGAGGCGGGTGCGCGCCAGGTGGACGGTGCACGCACGGGGCTTGCCCATCTGGCTTCGGGGCCTTGCGGGCAATTGCAGCAGGTCATGGTTCTGGGCACCACGCCATGAGGCCCGCCAGGTGAGGCGGGACGACGCAAGACGGCGCGGCAACGGAGAAACGGAATGAATCGCAGAGTGGCAATCGTCGGCTTCGGCCAGACGGAGATGATGGCGCGCAGCCCGCTGAGCAAGGCGGAGCTAGCCAACCAGGCCGTGCGGCGGGCACTGGAAGATGCGCAGATCACGATGAAGCAGGTCGACGAGATCGTGCTGGCCGACATCGACTACGTGTCGGGCACGGCGGAGTCGGAAATGGAGCTGGCCGACTGGGTCGGGCACCGCCGCAAGCCCGTGGTCAAGATCGAAACCGGCGGCACCGTGGGCGGGTCGGCGGCGCTGTCGGCTGTACACCATATCGCAGCCGGCGCCTGTGACGTCGCGCTGGTGTCGGCAACGGCGAAGTTCGTCGGCCCGCCGCCCGGCACGCTGCCGCGCGGGCCGTTCCTGCAGGCGGCGATCAATTCCGGCCTGCACGCGCTCACCGAAAAATGGTGCAGCGTGGGCGCCGTGGGGACCTTTTCCCTGATGGCGAGCTCCTATGTCAAGCTGTCCGGCTGCACCGAGGAAGCGGTTGCCATCGCCCGGGTCAAGGCCGCCAACAACGCGCTTAAAAACCCCTATGCGCATCTGCGCGAGCACCTGACCGTGGAAGACGTGCTCAACTCGCCGATGCTGACGGCGCCGATGCGCCAGCTCCATATGTGCCCGATCACCGAAGGCTCGGCGGCGATGATCTTCGCCAGCGAGGACGTGGCGCACAAGCTCACCAAAAAGCCGGTATGGGTGAAGGACATGGTCACCATCCACTCCGCGCAGCACTGGGCCGCGCTGCAGGACTTCATCGCCCCCAGGGAGCGTTGCGTGCTGCCGAGCCTGGCCAAGGCGTGCGAAGTGCTCTACAAGCGCAACGGCATCACGCATCCCGCCAAACAGCTCGATGTGATCGAGATGTACGAGCCCTGCACTTGGGCCGAACTGGTGTGGATGGAAACCATGGGCCTGTGCGAGCCGAACCAGGCGTGGAAGCTGATGGGCACCGGCGCCACCGATATCGATGGCGAACTGCCAATCAATCCATCAGGCGGGGTCACGTGTACCAACCCGGGCGTTCCCTCGACCCTGCTGCGTTATGGCGAACTGGCCCTGCAGATCCGCGGCGATGCCGGCGAGCACCAGGTCCCGCGCGATGTCAGGCTTGGCCTGGCCACCGGCTTCGGCGGCACCGGCTGGACGCCGCTGATGCTGCTGTCCAAGGACAAGTAAGGAGGAAAGGCAATGAGCACCGAGCAACCCGAAACCCTTCCCGTGCCGCCGACGCGCCTGCGAACGCCCTTCTTCATGGAGTACCCGCTGGGCTTGTTCAACGGCAGGTTTTCCCGCGAAATGCGCGACAACGGCCGCCTCATGGGCATGGTCTGCCGCCATTGCGGCTTCAGCATGCTGCCGCCGCAGGCCGTTTGCAGCGTCTGCCATGGCGAGAACTTCGAGGATCCGCAATGGGTGGAGATGGGGCCCGAGGCCACGGTGGCGGGCTTCATGTCGTTCAACATGCCATTCATCGACACCAACGATCTGTCGGTGCAGTCAAGCGCCTATCCCGTCGGCGTCCTGATGGTCGATTCGCCGGGCCGCAATGCCGGCTTCCTGTGGCACTACATTGGCGAAACCGACCTGAGCAAGGTGCACAACGGCATGCGTGTGCGCGCCGTGTTCCGGCCCGAGGCCGAACGCAAGGGGTTGATGACCGACATCCTTTACTGGGAGCCGGTGCGCGACCCTGCCACAACACAAGGAGACTAAGGCAATGTATCCCGCATACCTGGAAGACGCGGAACCCGCCATTTTGCGCCAGCCGGTGCTGTATGCCGACATCAACTACGACGTGGGCGAGACCAATGGCCGCTTCTTCGCTGCGCTGCGCGACCACGGCAGGATCACCGCGACCTGCTGCGCTGCCTGCGCGCGCAGCTATGTGCCGCCGCGGCTGTCCTGCCCAGAGTGTTTTGCCAAACTGAAGGACTGGGTCGATGTCAGCGACACCGGCACGGTGGTCTCTTTCACCATCGTGCGCGAGCCCGGGATGCTGCAACCCGTGGCCCGCCCCTATGTCCTCGCGCTCATCCGCCTAGATGGCGCTGACACGGCGCTGGCGCACTACCTCGGCGACGTCGACGCCGCGGCCGTGAAGACCGGCATGCGCGTGCGCGCGGTGCTGGCGGACGAGTGCATGGGCAACATCTGGGACATCCGCTACTTCAAACCAGTCGGCGACAGCGCCTGATCGAGATCCGGCACGCGCTGGCGCTAGCCGGAACTCAGGAGACAAGATATGGCGATCATCGATTTCTTCGACCGCGGCTGGCAGATCGATCCCGATGCTGCGGCCTACGTGATGGACGACGAGTTGTTCACCTTCGATGCAGTTGGCACGCTCTCATGCCGCATCGCACACGCGCTGCTCGCGGCGGGCATGGGGCGCGGCAAGATCGGTGCGGTGCTGGGCGCCAACCATCCCACCGCGTGGACCTGCACGCTGGGCCTGTGGCGTGCCGGCATGGCATGGATGCCGGTCAATCCGCGCGGCTCGACGGAGGAGAACCATCAATTGCTGAACGCCTTCGACTGCGAAGTGCTGTTCTTCCAGAAGGCGTTCGCGCCTGTGGTAGAGGCGATGCGCCCGAAGCTGCCCAAGGTCAGGCTCTATGTCTGCATTGAAGAAGCCGTGCCAGGCGCGAGCGCACTGCCGGACTGGATTGCGGGGCAACCGGCGACTAGGCCGGAGGTTTCGTACGAGCCGGATGACACGATCGCCGTGATGCCAACCGGCGGCACGACGGGGCTGCCCAAGGGGGTGATGAACACCCATCGCAGCTTCCAGGCCTTCTGCGCGCAGTTCATGATCGCCTGCAGCTACCGCGCCGACGAGAAGATCGTGAACCTGGCCGCCGCGCCCATGACGCACACGGCGGGTGTGCTGTCGCTGCCGTGTACCGCGCGTGGCGGCACGGTGGTGGTACTGACCAAGCCGGATCCTGCCGCGCTGGTCAAGGCAATCGAGAAGCACCGGGTCAGCGAGTTCTTCCTGCCGCCGACCGTGATCTATCGGCTGCTCGACATGCCGGGCATCGGGGAGCACGACTACTCCTCGCTGAAGTACTTCATCTGCGGCGCGGCACCGATGTCGGCCGAAAAGCTGCGCCGTGCGATGGCGGTGTTCGGGCCGGTCATGATGGAAGCCTACGGCCAGACCGAGGCGCCAGGATCGATCGCGATCAAGCGGCCCGAGGAAAACTTCTCCGGCGGCGAGATCGCCGACGAAGCGCGGCTGCTTTCATGCGGCCGCCCCGGCCCGCTGGTGCGCGTGGCGATCATGAACGCGCGCAACGAGCCGCTTGCCACCGGCGAGACCGGCGAGATCTGCGTGCGCGGGGACCTGGTGATGAAGGGCTACTACAAGGCGCCGGAGAAGACGGCTGAGGCGATCATCGACGGCTGGCTGCACACCGGCGACATCGGGCACATCGATGGCAACGGCTACCTGCGCATCACGGACCGCAAGAAGGACATGGTCATCACGGGTGGCTTCAATGTGTACCCCAGCGAAGTCGAGCAGGTGATCTGGGCCCACCCCGCGGTGCAGGACTGTGCGGTGATCGGCGTGCCGGACGCCACCTGGGGCGAGGCCGTCAAGGCCGTGGTCGAACTGAACCCGGGCATGGACGTAAGCGGCGAGGAGTTGATTGCGCTATGCAAGGAAAGGCTGGGCAGCGTGAAGGCACCGAAGTCGGTGGATTTCGTCTCCACCCTGCCGCGCAGCCCCAACGGCAAGGTGCTGAAGAAGGACCTGCGAACCCCGTACTGGACCGTGCAGAACCGCAGCATCTGATTACAGGGACGAGGAGATCCATGAGCAGCAATGTACTGATCGCCGGCGTCGGGATGGTGCCGTTCAGGCGCCCCGGCCAGAGCGACCCCTATGACGTGATGGCCGAAAAGGCGGTGCGCACCGCCCTGGCCGATGCCGGCATCGATTACAGCCTGGTGGACCAAGCTTTCGCGAGCTTCGTCTACGGAGACTCGTGCTCGGGGGAACGCGCGCTCTACCGGGTCGGTATGACCGGCATCCCGATCACCAACGTCAACAACAACTGTGCTTCGGGTTCTTCGGCGCTGTACCTGGCGCGGCAGGCAGTGCTGGCAGGCGCGGCGGAATGCGCGCTTGCGGTCGGCTTTGAGCAAATGCAGCCCGGCGCGTTGGACCGGGTGTTTCCAGGCCATGCCGATCCGCTGGAGCGCCACCGCGAGAGCGTGGCGGTGGCGATGGGCTTTGGTGAAGCGGAACGCGCGTTGCCGCCAGCGCTGATGATGTTCGGCTCGCAGCTCGAATGGACGGCGCGCGAACTGCATATCCCGGACGAGGTGTTCGCGCGCATTGCGGTCAAGGCGCGCGCACATGCCAGGCACAACCCCTACGCGATCTTCCGCGACCCGCTCACAGTCGAAGCGGTGCTGGCCGCCCCCACGGTCTGGGGGCGCCTGCGCAAGCTCTACGCCTGCCCGCCGAGCTGTGGCGCCGCCGCCGTGATTGTGTGCAGCGAGCCGTTTGCGCGACGCCACGGGCTGCGTATGGACGTGGCGATCCTCGCGCACGAAATAGGCAGCGATATTTCTGCCGACCTCGATCCGCCCAACGTGCCCGATGCGCTGAGCCGGGGCGCGGCGCGCCGCACGGCTGACCGCGCATACGCCATGGCCGGCGTGGCGCCGCTGGACATTGACGTGGCGGAAGTGCACGACTGCTTCGTCAGCAACGAGTTGCTCACCTACGCGTGCCTGGGCTTCTGCGAAGAGCAAGACCTTGAGCGCTTCGTGGTCGAGGGACGCAACACCTACGGCGGCCAGGTGGTGGTGTGTCCGTCAGGTGGCTTGTTGTCCAAGGGGCACCCGCTGGGCGCGACCGGGCTGGCGCAGATCACCGAGCTCGCCACCCAATTGCGTGGCAGCGCCGGCCAGCGGCAGGTCGAGGGCGCCCGCACGGCGCTGCAGCACAACGGCGGGTTGGGCACTGCGGTATCAGTCGCGATCCTGCAGCGCCAGGGCTGAGCCGCGGATCTGCTCATTTCGACCACTGGACATCATCTCCGGGAGCCTGAACATGGACCAACCCGTCCTTCTGACGCGGCAAGGTGCCGTCGCCACCATTACGCTGAACCGGCCCGAGCGGGGCAACGCCATCGACACCGAGGCGGCGCGCGCGCTGATCGGGTGCATCGACGAGGTGGCGACCGACACGGCGGTACGCACGGTCGTGCTGCGTGCTGCGGGGCGGCAGTTCTGCGCCGGTGGGAACATCGACGCCTTCCTCCACGCCGGCGCAGGCCTGCCGTCCATGCTCGAAGAACTGCTCGGCCCGTTGCATACTGCCCTGTACAAGCTCGCCACGCTGCCGGTTCCAGTGGTCAGTGCGGTCAACGGGCCGGTCGGCGGCGGCGGCATCGGCCTGGCGCTTTGCGCGGATATCGTGCTGGCGGCCGAGTCGATGAAGCTGCGCGGCGGCTATTCCGCCATCGGGCTCACGCCAGATGCCGGTTCGTCCTGGTTCCTGACGCGCCGCGTCGGCGCCATGCGCGCCAAGCAACTCTTCTTCACCAATGGGGCGCTTTCCGCCAGGCAGTGCCTGGAGATGGGGATCGTGAGCGAGGTGGTCCCGGATGCCGGGCTTCCGGCACGCGCGGATGCGCTGGCTGAAGCACTGGCGCACGGCGCGACCGGAGCGCTGGGGCGGATCAAGCAACTGGTTGACGGTGCGCACGAGAGAACACTGCGCGTGCAGCTCGATCTTGAGCACAGCCTGATGGTTGAGTCCGCTGCCAGTGCTCATGCCGCCGAAGGCATTGCTGCCTTTATCGACAGGCGGGCGCCCAGGTTCGACTGACAACGGGACGCCAGGCCGTTACGGCCCTGGTGGCGTTCTTCACGAGGTAAGTCAATGCAAGTCAATCTCGATTTTACCGGTCGCCACATCTTCGTGTTCGGCGGCACCACTGGCATCAACTTCGGCATCGCCCAGGCGTTCGCCAGGCAAGGCGCCAGCGTGACAGTGGCCAGCCGCAAGCAGGAGAACGTCGATGCCGCGCACCAGCAGCTCGCACAGCTTGGCGGGCCGGTCCTTGGGGTCTGCGCCGATGTGCGCGATTTCGATGCGGTAGGCCGGGCGTTCGCCGAAGCGGTCGAACGCTTCGGCCCTGTCGATGTGCTGATTTCCGGTGCTGCGGGCAATTTTCTGTGCGAGGCGAAGGACATGTCGTCGAACGGATTTCGCGTGGTGGTCGACATCGACCTGGTCGGCACTTTCCACGTGCTGCGCCAGGCCTATGGCCACCTGCGCAAGCCAGGCGCGGCGGTGATCAATATCACGGCTCCGCAGTCCTTCGTGCCGATTCGCTACCAGGCGCACGCCAGTGCCGCCAAGGCGGGGGTCGACCAACTTACGCGCGTGCTCGCGCTCGAATGGGGCGGTGATGGCATCCGCATCAACTCGATCTCGCCAGGGCCGATCGAGGGTACGGAGGGCTTCCGGCGGTTGATGGCGCCCACCGAGGCGGAGCGCGCCGCTGCGCAATCCAGCGTGCCGATGCAGCGCTTTGGCACCGTGGACGATATCGCCAATCTTGCACTGTTCCTGGCATCGCCCTATGCGGGGTACATCTCGGGCGCGCTTGTGCCGTGCGACGGCGGTGGTGCCCTGGAGAGCGTCAAGGTGCCACTTGAAGCGGCGGGCCGTGCGGCAGCGGCGACCGGAAAGCCGGCCTGAAGGGCGCTGTCCGGCGATCTGGCTGACCTCCGCTGGAGGCACCGTTAGGCCGCACGCGCTATGGCGTCGGCCGGCAGGAGATGGAATGTGAGTGGCAACGACAACAGCGAGAGCACCGGCGGCGCCGTGCTGGCGAGGCTCACCTCCTTGCGGCACGAGATTCGCCGCGCCAGCCGGCGCGCGAATGCGCTCGCCGCCTGTGCCGGGCGTCTGGGCAGCGAGGCCTATAGCGCCGCATTGGCAGAGGTCTTCGATGACTGGATGATCAACAGCATCGGGCAGCAGCAACTTGTCTGCTTTGCCTCGGCAGCCGAGCTCGGGATCCTGCTGGAGCAGCACGTTGATCGATGCTTCGCCACGGCAATGCAGTCGGAGGGCCAACTGCTGCGCGTCCTCTACTGGGCGGTCATGCGGCGCTGGGACTTCTACCGCCGCCTGCGCGCCGGTGACGGCCAGTGCCTGCCAGTCCAGGCTGACCTGGTGGCCGGTGCTTCACCGAATCCGCAGGCGCTGTGCGCGGACTGCGCCCGACTGTCGGAGGACCCCAGGCGCGGAACCGGCCATTCGCGCCTCTATGCTCTTTCCGCCGCGTCCCGCCGGCACTACTCCTCGCACCTGGCGGTGTTGCGGTGCGAGCACCGCTGCAGCACCTGCGGGGCGCGCTGGGTGATGAGTTGCCACGCCGGCGATCCGTTTGTCGGCTGGACATTGCGCTGCGGCAGTACACGCCAGGCCTCACAGCCGGGCATGCATGTGGTTGCCTGATGGCTGTATGCGTTGCGGCGCACGCCATCAGCCAGCGGATTCCATGAGGCACGGCGCCTTCGCGCGCCTGCGCCAGCAAACCTGACAGGAGAAGACGCATGACTCGTCGTACTGCAAGACCGTTGTGGATCCGCGTAATGTCTCGCGCTCCTGGCATGGCCCTTGCCGGGGGCGCGGCACGCGCAGTCCTGGCGATTGCCATGGCGCTGTGTGTCCTGGCTGGCGCGCCGGCGCTAGCCGGCCCGCTCGACGACCCGAGGAGCGATGCCTTCTACACGCCGCCCCAGCCGTTGCCGAGCGGGCCCCATGGCACGCTGATTCGCTCCCGTCCATTCATTCCGGTTGGATTGCTGGCTTACGGCTGGCAGGTCATGTACAAGTCCAACGACGTCAATGGCTTGCCGATTGCCATCACCGGCACCGTGCTGGTGCCCTTTACGCCATGGCTCTCCGGCCCCCGGCCGGTTATTGCGTGGGCTCCAGGAACGCAGGGCCAGGCCGACAACTGCGCGCCCTCGCACCAGTACGCGCTGAGCACGGAATATGAAGCGACGATTGCCGGCGCGACGCCGGCAACCCTCGCCCGCGGTTGGGCGATCGCGATGACGGACTATCAGGGTCTTGGTACACCGGGCGATCACACCTGGGGGATCGGCAAGGCCGAAGGGCAAGCCGTCCTCGACGCGGCACTGGCGGCGCAGCAGTTGAGCGGGGCGGGCCTGTCGGCGAACGCCCCCGTCGGCATCATGGGCTATTCCCAGGGTGGCCATGCAGCGGCTTTCGCGGCCGAACTGCAGCCCGCATATGCCCCCGGTCTGAATGTGCGGGGCGTTGCCGCAGGAGCTGGGCCATTCAGCATCGCTGATGTATATGCGAACGTTAATGGTGGCCCGTTCGGCGGGGTAGGGCCGATTGCGCTGATGGGCCTGAATGCCGCCTACCCTGAACTTGGCCTCTCATCGATCCTCACACCCTATGGGCAGTCGGTGATTGCCGACTTTCGCGGCACAAAATGCCTGCTTGACGTGACTGCCAGCTATCCGTTCCTGTCTGACTCGGTCCTCGTCCAGGCTCCAGCCATCCTGAACCGCGCCGACTGGCTGGCGCGCATGGCGCAGAACCAGAGCGGCAATGGCGTGCCTGCCGTACCGGCATTGGTGTACGCGGGAACCCTCGACGAGATCATCCCCTTTGGGCAGAACCAGAAGCTGTTTGCCGCCTGGTGTGCGCGCGGTGGCAACGTGGCGTTCCGGACCATCGGCGCGACCGAACACGCCACTGGGCTGCTTCTCGGCTTGCCGGTTGCACTGGACTGGATGACACAGCGATTCGGCAGTGTCCCTGCGGTATCCGAGTGCCCATAGGGCGCTGTCCTCGCTTGAATTTCATCTCAATAGCAAACCGTTCGGGCCGCGTACGCTTGCCCACGCGCGTCGGAGAACGCAACGACCTTCTTCGATGAAGGGTAGGACAATTCCGTTTGGGGCTGCATGCGTAAGGGCTTCGATTAGTTAGTGCTCTCATTTGATGCAGGCTGGCACGGCCCACATATGCCGCGGTGAGATGATTGACGGGACTGGACCAGGAGCGGCCATAGGTGTGGTCCGACCCGAATGTCGCAAAATCGGCCAGCTCGGACATCGAGAATGGGAGAGCCGGTGTCTCAAACTGGCCGAGAGCTGCCTGTGAGCCTAGTTAGAGCGGGGTGTCCCTAGCCGGAAGTCGGCCTTGAGCCGTTGCGATATCCCCCCTTATCTCAATGGTCCGATGTAGAAGCCACTGCGGCCACCCATCTAAGTAGGTGCGAATGACGGTCCTGGAATCAGACATGCGGCCGAAAGGGAAGGGCGGCAGTCTCTACTGCCCATTCCTGCTGTACCGCGTTTCGTTTACCAGCATCTGCTTCGCAGCGGCTACTGTAAGTCATGGCGAGGCAGAGAACGGCGCTGTTGGCCGTCCCCCGGTCATTAAGCCGTTCGGATGCCGAAGCTCTCGGTGCCCCTTGCTGCATGATCCTCGCCAATTGATTGCGATGATTGCGAGAGGCAGATCAGGCTTGCTCGAAGGCGAGTTGCCTTGGGGAGATCGCGAACGACGCTTAGTTCGCTGTCGAACCCGGTCGTCCCCAAATTAGGACACAATAACCGGGTCGGCTTCACTGCCGCCTGGCACGAGCATGTCGACGAGCCGCCGGGAGAACAGCACACCGAACTTTCCCCTCCCTTCGTCAACGGCAAGGTCGCGTTGCTCAGACACTTGTTCGATGAACTTGCGTGTCGTCGGAGTAAGGTGAGTCTTCAACTGAGCCAACATGCTGTCTACGACCTGGACTTCGTGCGCCAGTCGGTGCAGGCCAACAGCCTGAATATCGACACCGACTGTGCGCTCCCATAGCGATCTGTAGTGCTTGAAGATGGGAGCGCGGCCGTTGAAATAGACCTCATTAAACTTGAGTTTCTCAAGTACAACATTGCCATGAAGCAGGTCGTTTCTCTCATTCATCAGGGTGTGATACGCCTTGAACGCTGCATGCTTGTAGTCCACTGGAGACGCGAAGCCGATGCAGGTCATGGAGAGACTTTTGATGCGAACGTCGATGGGCTGGCGGATCGCGTTGTCTCGCAGTCTCTCGTCGGATTTTAGTTCGGGCCGCATGAGGGCGAACAGCAGGAGATTGACGAAAGCTTCGGCCATTACCGGGAGCATCGATCGGATGCCGAAGCATAGGCCAAGGCCCTTTGAGTATCTTGCGGCCACCTCAGACCAGTCGGTGTCAAGCTCCTGGTGGGCGCTCGTGATGTCCGGGATTGCCTCATCTTCGGGGCAAAGGTTCAAAGCGTCCAGTTCGCGGAGGAGCGAGTTGACTGAACTGCGGATCCGCTGATACGGATTCACGAACTCGGTCCAGTCTTCGAGCGACTTTCGCAACTGAGCCATCTGCTTGCCGTGACCCGCGAAATCGGCCTTGATCTGAGTGGCCAGGGCTGGCATGTCGGCTTGGCTGATGCCGTGAGTGTCAAGAAGGAGGACGATCGTCCGGAAGTTCGTCCCTTGGAACAGCACCCAACCGGTGGACGTCCGTAGCATCCATTCCCAGTGGATCAGGTTGTCCGAGCTGTCATTCCGCAAAAAATTCTGTGGGCCATTCGGAAGACCAAATCGAGCGCGGAAATAGCAGTACAGATCGCTTGGTGCGACCTCGTTTCTGAGGGTAAGAAACGTCGACTTGGGTGCTCGATCCTTGCGTCGCAACTCTGCGAGGATCTCGGCGAACGGTGGGCAGTCGAGCGCAGCAACGAAATCGGTGGGAAGTGACATGGCAATTCGTTGACGGTGAAAAAAATGCCAAGGAGGAGTACACGGCCTGGAAACGGCTGGAGCAACGATCGTCTACGCGTTGCGTAGCGTCGATCCCTGACCGATAAGTGCCTGAACGTCAGGCAGTTCCGCTACTCGGACACAAGCTGTAGACTACCCGTCCGTGTCGTTCGATTCTCGTTGACATCCGATAGCTGAGAGAGAACTATCGGCCTTGAGATCCGTTGGAAATTCAAGGCCGCACCCGGGGGCTGGAGTCGGATCAAGCAAGTGCGGCCGCACGAAGCCAGAGCACGCCAGGAGATGCAGCCGGATTGATCTTCACGAGTCGGCATCAATTATCGGCTGGCGATTATGATAACCAAGCCAAACACGGAGGAGAAGGCTTTTCACTGCTAAAGCCATTCACAAAAGTCGAGCGATTGATACTCGTTGCGCGTGAAAGAGATAATCTCCGGATAGCCATCAAGCCCGACAACCCTGACGGGCCCAAGCGAGCGTTCACGCATGCAAACCAACGTTGCCGTGCGGATTTGCTCCGAAACCATAGCCTGGTGATAGGTATCGCGCTCAACATGGTACACGTCGCCGCATGCGTACGTACATTGCGCCCGTGCCGTGGCTTGGACTCTGTTGACAGTCTTCCGAAGAACGTTTCTCGTCGCCGCGGCGTATCGATCCCCGATGTAGTCGACTTCATAGAGCGGTTGCCCGTCCGCCGGGCGTTCGGCCACGTCATAGAGGATGTTCGTGATCTCACCTTTGATGATCCGGCTGTCCACGTGGCAATTGTGCGTGTGGATGTAAGCCGGCATTCCGGTCACCGGCCGTCGTCCGGGAGGCCAGAAATGCAGGCGCCATTCCGCCGAATCGTCGCGTCCCAGCATGACGACGTAAAAGCCGTGGGGGTGAATCAGACAGTTCGGCTTCGCTCGCATCAGCCATGACTTGATGGCGGCTTGAAGTGCGGTCACTGGCTCACCCCGAATCAGATCCCATTCCAAAGGGAAGCTAGGCTTAGCGGACATAAGGTGATGCCGAGGTCATGGCGCGTGCGGCTTGCGCTTCTATGTCTGCGATAGGGGCATCGTCTCCGAACATCGCGGCAAGCGTCGTGGGGAGAGCCCCATCGTCATTGGCTGCAATCCGGTAGGCATCGTCGCGTATCCAGGAGAGCTCGTTGACGAATGCCGAAAAGTCTCGATGACTGCGCAGATAGCGAGCGGCAGTGTCCTTTGGGTCCTCCCGGGTGACCAGAATCTCGTCGGAAGAGCCCTCGATGCGGAAGGTCGACAGGCGCTTGCTGAGAAATAGTTGAATGTCAACTAATCCCCGATTGTCTCGCGAGACTTCGATAACCTTGAGGATCGTCGCCAACACCTCTTGCTGCACGTATCGCGCGCTCCAGGCTTGGCGGTCAAAGGATGACGTTTTGCGGTAGCTTGCATATTTGGTGCAGAGGGTGTCGTCGCGGAAATCGAGGAGAATGATCTCGACGCGGATCGGAAGCCGATTCCGCCGTGCCTGCTTCACAAGCAAAGGGAGAATTTCGGCTCGAAAATGCCTGCCGGTTCGCACGAAGATCTTGTAATCGGTGGCCTTATTCGCAATGTCTTCGAGTGCCTGACCGATGTCCTGCGGCAGCAGAATGGCGGTCGCGGCCATGTCGTTGGGATCGACAAAGAAATAGAGGATATACAGGCCCGAGGCGAGCGCAAAGACCCCACCGGCGACAATCGAGATGAATAGACTGTTGGCGGCGTTCCAAACGGCTGTGTTGGGCGCGTAGAAGGCGATCGCAAAGACGCCCACGAGGCCGATGGCTAGAAGGATGCTAGACAGGAGCAAAAAGCTGCGTCGCTGTGATGGCGAACTGAGGATGCCTACGAGGGACATGACTTATTCAAATGGCGATGTTAGGACGATCGCCGGCATAGTCGATCGTTTTGGCGCAGGAACCCGCGAGTTCCTGCTGCGACGTTGGTCCAGCGCACGGATTGAGGCACGCTTCGTTTAAGTGGTGCCCCATGGAACTCGCCGCAGTCCCGCCGGTGGCGTCTTGCCATTCCCTGTTCCGGAGCTCGGGAAGGCCTTGCCACCCGGACCAAAGTCGTCCGTCTCGACCTCGAAAACGCTGATCCCGATCTGCTGGCCGCCATGCATGTGACTCACGACGCGATGGTGCTCCTTGGAGTAGGGGGCCTGGGTCGTGGAGCCTCCATATTCACCGCTATTCGCGAGTACCACATGCTGATACATGTGGAAGCGGAGCGCGCTAATCATGCCATCGAACGTCTTGATGTCCTTGTTCATGGCGGCGACCACGAACATGTGGGACTGGTCGCGCAAGTCGGCAGCGAGGGCGATGTCCGTGGCGTCATAGCAGATGGCGCCGCTGATGGCGTAGGTGCGACTCCCGCTGCGGAGCTCGATGATAGCCTGATACGGCCGCCATGACTCCATTCCTATCTCCCGCTCGTCCTTTGTAAGATGAAACTTGCCCTGGTTGATGACGAGGAATGACCGGCCCGTTTCCCGTCGCTGAGGGATGATCCACTTGGCAACATTGATCGGTGCCCTCGTTATTGGCGACAGCTCTCCTACCATGCCGGCATAGATGATGGCGCCCGTTGCGTCCGACAGGGCACGTAGCAGATCGAAATCCTCGACATGAACGGAAAGCTCGGGGAACACGATGAGGTCCACGAAAGGCCGCCCCTCCGCTTCCTCGCCAGGTTCTGCTTTTGCGTGAGCGAGCGTACGTACGTGCCGGTTGATCAGGACACTCAAAAGGCCGAGGTGTTGCCGATGCCAGGCTCTGTAGTCGCTACCGTCCAGACACTTACCAAACTCCGTGAAGTGCGAAGCTTGCGGCAGCAGACCCTGTACCACCACGACGCGAAGGCGAGACTCGCGCCGCAAGGGGAACTGAACCGGAAAGCGATAGACTGGCACCATGGAGCTGCGTCCGAAAATGGCGTTCTGCCCCTGTAACCGTTCATAGAGTATCGTTTCCAGTATGTCGAAGGACTCGATAGCGGCAGCCTGCGGGATCAGTGGACTCTCGACTTCGAGGCCGGGCCATCGCAGGAGCTGCAACAGCAGTTCGCTGAACCATGGGGTGACGGAGGCGTCGTGGCCGGTAATCGAGCCGGACGCATGATGCATGCCGAAGCGGCGTTTCTGCCAGGTCGAGCGAATGCCTGTGTAAGGGCTTGGCTCCCCGGCGAGCACATAGCGGCGACTGGTGAAGTCGACGTTGCCTAGGGCGGCGGCGCGTAGCACGCGGCCCAGTGCGTAGGTCCACGCCGCAAATCCCTCACACCATTCTGGCGTGGTATAGAGCGCGTTCAGGGTTTCGCGCGATTTCCGCAACGAGGGGCTGACTTCAAGGTGAACGTGCGGATGGGATAGTCTGTCCCAATCGGCACAGCGGACCTGAATGAAGTCCGGTCGCAGTTGTTCGGGCGTATCGGCTTTCCGCATACAGCGCACCAGGCCAAGCGCCAGCTTCAGCAGCGCATTCTCCTGGCGGAGCGGATTGTGAGCGCGGCAGAAGACCACCTGCAAAGGCAGCCAGACGCTGTTGCGCAGAGGGGGACCCGAAGGGCGCGTGTGGTCTCCAGCACCGGTGATATCGGCTGGTGTGCGTTGCCTTGGGCGTGGTGGGCGCGCGAAGCAGTAGTCGTACAGTTCGCTATCGGTCTGACGCAACAGCTCGCGCGCCAGCCGCAGCGCTTCCTGATTTCGCCCCTTGGACCAGGCCTGGATCCCGCGCTTGAAATTCGCTTGCGACCCCGTGATCTGGTAGGCGACATAGCTGAGGGCAACGAAGTCGCCGGCCGGGAGGGTCTGTGCCGGGCCGGGATGGCCCTGTACCAGTCCGGCAACGATCGCGTGACGATGCAGCTCGGGCGTTCCTTCGGGCGGCGCAAGCGGCCGACCAGTTACCGTCAGGAAGAGCGAGGCTTGTTGCTGGAGGTACCACGGGGAATCGCGTCGATTCAGCAGTTGATGTGCGGTGGCCGCCAGCGCGTCCCGGAAGTGCTCGACATCCGGCCCGGGCCCGGCATCGCTATCCCAGCCAATCTCGGTGGCCCCGGACCGGAAGAGTTCGGCAAGCACGTATTGGGCCACGAGGCGCTCGAACGCGACCGGGCAGTCGAGCTTGTCGCGCAGCGCTTCGAGTACCGGGAGCAGGATGTCGGCGGCCGGGTAGATCCCGAACGCGTAGCGAAGCACTTGCACCAGGGCGGGATTCGTGACCCAGGCGGCCGCGAGGCGACGCGCGACGGCTTCGCATTCGTGCGCGACACCGGCCGCCTCCTCGCCCAGAAAGCTCATCTTCAGTCGCAGGCTTTTGACAAGGCGAAACGCTGCAAACCGCGTCAGCGTATCGTCCTTGACCTGTAGCTTGGGCCGTTCGATGAGGGACAAGGGCGAAGACGAGGGAGCGCTTGTCTCGGCCTCGCGGCTGAGTTCGGCCAGTGCGAGAAGGCCGTTCAGGCCCGCCGAGGTCTGTTGGAGCGATTCCAGATCAAACGGGCCACTCAGGCTTTGCTGCAGCAGGCGCATGGCCGCCACATCGCCACTTTCCGCGCTGACGGCCGCGAACTCTTCGTGCTCGGTCTTGCGTGCGTTCAGTTTCAGAACGTTGCGGTCGTCCTCGACATGCTCGTTCACCGTCACGTCCAGGATACGCTGGACCCATTGGGTAATCACGCCAGGGATGTGTGTGTGCGGCAGCCTGGCGTCGACCGAGACGACGATACGCAGATCATCGACGTACCGACAGTAGTCCACCAGAGTGAACTCGTCTCCTTCGAAGTGAATCGCGGTGTTGAGCTGACGTCCAATTTCCTTGTCGAAGTCGATCAGGTAGGCGTTGGCAAAGAAGCCGCTGGCGGCCAGACCCTGCGCCAGACCTCTGGGTAGAGCGCGGTCGCGTAGCAGGGGCGCATAGGTCGAGTCCTGAGGATCCCAGCGCAGCGTCAGGGCTTCGCGCGCCACCGCGAGGAAATCCTCGTCGTGCTTGGGATAATCAGGAAATGTTTCGCAAAACTTCGCATAGTGTCGCCGCAGGGACTCGATTAGTCGTCCAACGTCGATGTTGTCGTAGAAAGCGGACAGATCCAGCTTGACGAGCAGCACGGTGCCACCCTTGTCGCGCGCCTGTTCGGCAAAGTACTTGGGCCGGTCGATGAATCGCTGATAGTCGGTGAAGTATCGCGTGTAGATGTCGGAGTTGCCCCAACGAAACCGGGCATGTTTCGTCCCCGGCAGGAGCTCGGTCCAGGAACACAGCAGGCGGTTTCCATAGCTGTACACGCCCATGCGCTGCGCCTCGGCGAAGTCGGCATGCCCGATGGTGGGCCCCTGGAGCGTTTCGATGCAATCCGCAAGACAGAGCATGAGGGCACTGGCCACGGTCTGCTCCCGGACGGGAAGATGCGCGAGTGGCCGGAGAACGGGCGCTTCACCGGGGTCGACCACGGGATACCAGCCAGGCTCTGGCCGCTGGGGCACGGTGCCGATGACCCAGCGGCCGCTTTTGGGTGCGGGAACCATCCTGGCCGCCTGGTTAAGATATTGGCCTGTGCGCAGCGTTTGCGCCCACTGTTCCAAGGTTTGCTCAAGATCGACCGCCGACGTGTCGAGTTCGAGCGTGTCGGCAAACCAGTTATGTTTGCGGATATAGGTGTGCGTTTTCTTCCAGGCCTGGGCCAGTACGACCTTGTCGGAAAGGAGCGCCACCGTGGGCGCCAGAAACTGATATTTCGAACTCGTCATGACTTGGGCTGTGTCGGGCGCCGGGCAAAGGGCGTCGGCGGCGGAGCCGGGCGATCGGCAAGCCGCGCGTCGCCAGGTAGGTCAGGGGGGCGGTGGCGTTTGACCACCACCGCGTCATCGGGGACGCGCGCTTAGGTCAACCGCTGCGCATGGACAAGCGGGTCGCGCTGGCTATGACAGTCTTCCCCAAAGCCTGCGCAGGCGAGGGCCGTGGTTCCGTTCGAGGACATGCAGGCCAGCGCGGACGGCATCGATGCATTCGCTGGCCAGGATGTTGCGTTGCTTGCTTGAGACGGACTTTTTATCCAGGCGCTCGAGCACTGCTTGGGCGGCGTCGAGCGCCTGGCGGTAACTGGATAGCGTGCTCTCGAATGAACCCAGCGAGGCCGCGCGGGCTTGCGTCCGCAGGCACTGCAGGAAATGCCGGAACGAACTGGGTTCGGCAAAGCCCGCCAGCGTCGGCTGGAGCGAGGAGAACAGGACGTCTGCATGCCCGCTGCCAAAATCGTCCGGTGTGCGCAGATGGTCGAGCAAGCCCAGCTTTTGGGCAATATCCAGATTCTGGATCCTGTACTCCGAGAACAGATTGGGGGCGTAGTACCAGGTGGAGCGCGTCTTCCGGTCTTCCTCGTCAGCGGCAAGGAAGCGATTTTGCATGAAGATACGGACGTTCATCCAGGTCCCCGAACTGATGGCATTCGCGCCTGCGCAGGCGGCCACCAGCAGTTGCTGATTGGCATAGCCGAGCATGACCTGTTTTCCGCTCAAGCGGGCGCTGGCGACGATGTCCAGAATATTGGCGAACCATGTCGGATCGTTCACCAGATAGACCCCCGACGGGGCTTCGGCGATTAGATAGATGGTGCGCGCGGGCCAGGCGTCCATGGCCTCGACAACGGCTTCCACCTGCTTGTCATCGCGAACAGCGTCATAGCTCAGCGCAATGGTCTGCATGGCGCGGGCACTGTCGACGCCCAGGCGCTGGGCGCATTCGCCGACCTGCGCCATGGCATCCAGCCAGGCGGCGTCGACCTTTGCGGCCAGGGCGCCAGGCAGGATGATCTGCTGCGCGCCGCATGCCGCATTCATGTCGATCAGGCGTTCCATGATGTGCGCCACGGTGGCAGGTTGTTGCAGGTTGCCGCCCTGCGCCCAGTGCGCATGGCCGACCAGCCGTGGGTGGCTGGCCTGCGGCAGGAACATCTGCGGGTCAAGCAGGACCCGTCCGCCATCTCTCGCCAGATCCTCCGACAGGCGGACCATTTGCTGCATGTCCAGATCGCGCGGACTCAGCACGACGGTGCCGCCCCGCCATGCGCCGACCAGCACGCGGCAATGGTCCATCATGCCGTGCCCCATTTGCAGATGCAGTTCCACCGCAATGTCCCCCTGTCAGAATCTCCCCGTCCCGAAAACCGTTGGCGCGGGCGGGCGGTTGTCTCATGCTTGGTATTGGACCAACAGTTCTGCGAGCCAGTCACGTGCCTCGGCGGCCGAGTGCGGCCGATGGCTGCGCCGTATCTGCGTGAGCGCCATCACCAGGTCGGCGAATCCCGCGACACCGCAAGGCTCGCGCGTGAGCCGCGGTAAGGGAACGCTTTGCACACGCTGGAAGACCTCCACGTGGTCTCGTGCGCCCTCGCAATAGAAGTTGCGGCCTTCGATGCAGGTATGAAGGGTGACGCCCAAGGCGAACAGGTCGCTGCGCACGTCGACTTCGGCCGCGAGCGCGTTGAACTGCTCCGGTGGCGCGAATCCGGCGGTACAGGGACCGATGGGGCCCACGGTGAGGGCGGTCCGGTCAAGATGGCGCGCGATGCCAAAGTCCAGCAGCCAGATCGCCCCCGTGTCGGCATGGAGGAGCAGGTTGGCAGGCTTGATGTCGCGATGCACGATACCGCGTTGCTCGGTCAGGGTGAGCACCTGGAGGATGTCGGTCGCCAGTCGGACGACATTCGGGTCCTGCAGGCTGCCGGCGTCCAGGTGCTGCTGAATCGATGCGCCGGGGATGAACGACTCGACCACGTACGGGATCGGTTGGCCGCCTTGCCGGGTCATGCCCGATTCCAGGATGGTGGGCGTCAGGGGGCACTGGATGCGCTGTACCGCGCTCAGTTCGCGTTCGAACCGCGCCATGTCGGTTCCCGGATTGAACACTTTCAGGACGATGGCGCCATGCTGCGGGCACGTGCCGCGAAAGACGATCTTCTGTCCCCCCGAGGCAATGAAATGCAGATTCTGGAAACGCTGGAATTCCGCAGGCAGATCGGTCAGGGGCGCGTGCATCTAGTGTCGGCTCGCCGTGTTTGGACCGTCGCGCCGCACGCACTCGTTGAAGAGCCAGGACGCCTGGGAGACCGGATGCTTGCCGCATCGGGCGGGCAGCCGGCTGTCGTCGATGCCGTGGGCCGGCTCGATCAGGCCGATACCTAGGTCGGCGGCGCGGAGAAACAGGTCATCCTTGCCCTCAAGCCGATCGAGCAGCAGGAATGACTCGGAGGCGAACCACGTGTTCTGGAAGGCCTGCTCCAGGCCGCGGCGCCAGTTGCCGATCTTGGCCTCCACAGCCACGAGGCGCTTGATCGCATAGGTCTCGGCCAGTGGCTTGCGCCGCAACCGGTCCCCGGCCTGCCGGCCCACCTCTGCGGCAAGCAGGCGTTCCCATGTCTGCAGGCCGCGTTTCCTGCCCAGTCGCTCGCACAGGACGGTGGGATCGAGGGTGCCGACCTGATGCAGGTAGTGCAGCCAGAACGTATCGCCGCTTTCCAGGTGCTCCCGCGCAGGCACCCAGGCCGCCGCAATGGCGGGATCCCACTGCACGATGACCACATCGGGAAAGCAGCCCGCGATCCTGGGTTCAAGAAATACGGTCGTGGCGCGGTTGCGCGGTGCACGGGCGGGCAGCGTCTCGCAGAACAACCGCACGATCTCCAGCTCCGGCCCGTCGACGGGCGTGCGGAAAGAGGCGAGCGGGTGCTGGGCGGCCGTTTGGCTGCAGGCGTACGAAAACATGGGCAGAGGGATCAATGCCCCTTGCGGGGCTTTCACGTCACGGCGAATGCTACCCGACATTGCGCGGCTAGGCGATCCTCCATTTGCGGGGAGCCCTGGGGAAGGTGGCGCGCCGCGCGGGGAAACCCACGGCGGGGCGGACGGCGCCAGGCAGGCTGAATGCGTCGGCATTTTTCGCGGCAGGCGGGGCAACATAATTACGCTTACTTTGCCCCCGAGAATGCACGCTTCGGGCGCGGGTGCCGCGGTGGGATGTGCTGGGCGATGCCTAGGGCAGTGGTGCCCTGAATCACCGTGCGTTCGATGAACTGCTCCAATGCGATAAGCAAGACCCGGAATTCCGCAGCCCCAGGGGACCACCCGCGATGGGCGGCCGCATTGCCCGCATCGGTAACCACTGACAGAATTGCCGCCTCAGTTTCCCCGATGTAGCCCTTGTCCTTAAGCAGGGCGACCTTCTGTTCCAGCGTGTGTCCGGGATCGAGTTTCAGGATCTCGGTAGTCCGGTCAAAGGCGGTACGCAAGCCCACCGACGCTAGAATGAACGCATCCGCTTCCAGGGCGATGTAGGTCTGGTGCAAGATCTGCGAGAGATGGGCGTCGATCTGCTCGATCTTGGCGAGCCATTCAGGACGCCGGCTGACGCGCTGCGGTGTAGGGAAAGTCGTGACGGTACGCGGGTGATAGATTTGCTCCTTGCCGTCGGCACCAGTGCGGCCATCCCCAATCTTCGGAATTCCAACTGCTGGACCAGTAGAGCACGGTCTTGCAACCCAAGCACTGCAGTAGTCGATGATCCGTCTGGCCGTTGACGCTATGCGGTCCATCCGTCCATTCCCACGGTACTTTGACCTCTCCATGGACACTACATTCGCGTTCGCCGTAGCATTCCGGGCAATGGGCAGTCATGGCAGATTACGGTTGGTACGTGGGTGATATTGGACAATGTGCTCGTGGTTTGTGGTGCACATGCGCAAGTCCTTTACGGGTATATGACCTTCTGGAAGGCTGCATGCGGGTCCACTCTAGCGACATGGTCGCGGTTGAGCCGGGCGAAGCACTTTGGGAACTGTTGCGTTTTCGCGACGGTGGGTTCACGTGGACGTCCGCGATTTCTTGGGGCGAACTCGTTCGGTTGGTGACTACCTAGTAGGACTCCTAGACCTCCATGGTTCGCCCCATCAATCGCATGGCGCCCGTGCCAAACGCACTATCCACAGACTATCCACATGTTAATAACAGCTTATCCACAGCCTGGCTGATGGCCTACCGTCGTTTTGGGTTTGCACAAGCCGGCGGCTAGCGCACCTCACTTTTGCGGTTCGAGAGCGCCTCCAGTCCGCCTCGGCAAACACCTGTGGTGGCAGCCGCGAGTTTATGGCTGGCGAAGTCACCTCAAGTATTCCTGACTGCCTCAGAATAAGCTTCCCTGGGGCGAAGGATTAATGGGTGCCTGGAATAGGTCGGTACGCAGTTTTCTGCGTTCCTGATTGAGGCCGAGCCGATTGCATGCAAGCTCGAATCGTTTGGCAATCAGCTCTGAGAATATGCCCGTGCCGCGCATTCTGCGCCCGAATTCGGCGTCATAATGCTTGCCGTCTCTCATGCTTTCAATAATGCTCAGGACATGATTCTTCCGTCCGGGGTAGTGTTGCTCGAGCCATTCGATGAAGATGTCGTGCACCTCCAGCGGTAATCTGAGCAACACATAAGCGGCAGCGGACGCACCGGCATTTGCAGTTGCGCTTAGGATATTCTCCAGTTCATAATCGTTAAGCGCGGGAATCATAGGCGCGGCCAATACACCGGTGGGTATCCCGGCAGCAGTCAGCATGCGAATAGCGTCCACTCGCCTAGATGGGGTGCTGGCACGCGGCTCCATCCTCCTAGCAAGCTCCGCATCCAGCGTGGTGACGGAGAGATAGACGCGAGCGAGACCCTTCTCCGCCATCCGCGAGAGGATGTCGATGTCGCGTGTCACGAGATGCGACTTGGTAGTAATCGCTACCGGATGATTGAAAGCCTCGAGCACCTCGAGGATTCTGCGAGTCAGCTGGTGTTCTCGCTCAATAGGCTGGTATGGGTCAGTATTGGTACCGAGGGCAATTACGCTAGGTATATAGGTACGTTTTGAAAGCTCTTTCTCGAGTAACACAGCAGCATTTGGCTTCGCAGTAAGCTTGGTCTCAAAATCAAGGCCGGGGGAAAGGCCTAAATATGCATGCGTAGGCCGGGCAAAACAGTACGAGCAACCATGTTCACATCCCCGGTATGCATTAATCGACTGGTCAAATGGGACATCTGGCGATTGGTTTCTCGAGATGATTGATTTTGCATCCTCAAATGCTACAGTTGTTTTGGGCGCGGGGCGTTCACCCTCGAGCTCTAAAATGGCTGCAAGTGCATCGTCGTCGTGCGCTCTGTCCCAATTGTCGAACCTGGATTCAATGTTGGACAGCGCGCCTCGGCCCTTGCGAAGTCCCGGGCGAAGTGATGTCATCAGCGCCTCTCTTAAGTCTTGATGCACTGTATATATATACAGTATTTGGCCGTGAAAAACAATGTTCGCGCCCCCCCACCATCGCACGGAAAAAATACCCAGAGAGGTTGATGGCACAGGGAGTTACCAACTAACGTGAACAAAATGACGGACCATAAAACACGGCTGCATCTACTGCTTCGCCCGGCCGACGCACGCCTACCTGGACCTGTCGCCAGGGCTGGACTTTGAAACGCAGCTTTATGCCAAAGCCAACGCCGCCGAGCGGTTGCGCGAGGCGCTGGCACGGCCGTCTTACCGCTGCGAGACCATCGCGCTGGGCGTCAACACCGACGCCTACCAGCCGATCGAGCGCGAACAGCGCATCACGCGCGGCGTGCTGGAGGTGCTGAACGAGTGCGACCACCCGGTGGCGCTGATTACCAAGTCGTCTCTGATCGAGCGCGATATCGACCTGCTCGCGCCGATGGCGGCGAAGCGGCTGGCGGTGGCGGCGGTCACCATCACCACGCTGGATGCTGGCATCGCGCGCACGCTGGAGCCGCGCGCGGCCACGCCGTCACGCCGGCTGCGCACCATCCGCACGCTGACCGACGCCGGCATCCCGGTGGGTGTGAGCATCGCCCCGGTGATCCCGTTCATCACCGAACCCGACCTGGAGCGTGTATTGGAAGCGGCGCACGAAGCGGGCGCCGTCTATGCAAACTACATCGTGCTGCGGCTGCCCTGGGAAGTGCGGCCTCTGTTCGAGGAATGGCTGCTGGCGCATTTTCCCGAGCGCGCGGAACGGGTGATGAACCGCGTGCGCGACATGCGCGAGGGCAAAGCCTACGATGCCAGCTTTGCCTCGCGCATGCGCGGTACGGGCGTGTGGGCGGACTTGCTGCGCCAGCGTTTCTACAAGGCCGCCGAACGGCTAGGGTTTCGTTACAACCGGTTCGAGCTGGATACGTCGCGTTTCCGCCCGCCAGTCAGGGGGCCCCGCGGCAAGGACGATCCGCAGGGTTCGCTGTTCTGAGTCTTCCGGGCGCGTTCGGTGGCCTGCTGGTCGCCGATCATGCTGCTGGCGAGTTCCAGCGCGGCCTTCGCGCTCGATGGCGGCAGTCCCGAGGACAGCGCCAGCCTGACAGCGATCGCCGCCAGGCGTCCTTCCTCATAGGTTGGCATGTCGATGCTTGCTCCTTTGCGCCAGGGTGTGGCCCCGCCGCGCGTGACGCCGCCGGAATCGGTCGGCTCTAACAGTATGGGCGAATTGGCGGAAAGGAGAGCCGCCGTTTGCGCCGGCCTTGATCGTGCGCAAGCGCGCAGTGCGCTCTAGGTATCGGGCCGGTCCCAATAGGGCGGGTTGCCGAAGCGCTCGGCGAAGAAATCCACGAAGGCGCGTGTCTTGGGCGGTACCAGGTGCCGGCTGGGAAACACTGCCCAGATCGACACTGCCGGCACCACCGGGTATTCGTCCAGTACTGTCACGAGCGCGCCGCTGCGCAACAGCGGGCCCACATCCCAGGTCGACTTGAGCGAGATGCCGACGCCGGCCACCACCGCATCACGCAGCACTTCGCCGTTATCCACGCGCAGGTTGCCGCGCACGTGCACCACGGTCTCGCCCAGCGGCGTATTGAAGCGCCACGCCGACTGGTCGGCCAGCACCAGGCAGTTGTGCTGGCGCAGGTCGTCCGGGTGGCGCGGCACGCCGTGGCGCTGCAGGTAGGCGGGTGAGGCGCAGATCACGCGGTGGCTGGGTGCGAGCGCGCGTGCCACCAGCGTGGAATCCGGCAGCACGCCCATGCGCAGCGCCACGTCGATGCTGGCATCGACCAGTCCGATCACCTGGTCGGTCAGGCGCAGGTCAAGCGCGATATCGGGGTAGGCGGCAAGGAATTCGGGCAGCGCCGGCGAGACATGCTGGCGCCCGAAGGACGCCGGCGCGGTCACGCGCAACTGCCCGCGCGGGCGCTCGGCGCTGGTGCCGACCGATGCGCTGGCAAGAGCCGCGGTGGCAAGCAACTGCTCCGCATGTGGCAGGAAGCGCTCGCCGTCGGCGGTGAGTGCCAGCCGCCGGGTGGTGCGATGCAGCAGGCGGCTGCCCAGCGACTGTTCCAGCCGGCCCAGGCGGGCGCTGGCGCTGGAGGTGGACAAGCCCAGGTCGCGCGCGGCGGCCGACAGATTGCCCAGCGCCGCGGCGCGGACGAAGACGGCAATGTCGAGCAGGTCGAAATGCACGGCGCCAATGTCGCCGCGGCAGCTATTGCGACAACGCGCGGGCGGCCTCGACCTGCGATTCGAAGAAGGTCTGGAAACTGATTGCCAGCCCGGCCATCAGCAGGCCGGTGCCGATCAGCAGCGACAGGATCACCAGGATCACTACCGGCCAGCCGGAGCGTGTAGGCTTGCCGAGTTGGTTGAAGCGCGCGTCCCATTTGTCGTCCGGGCGCAGCCCGTAGACGATGGCCGCCAGGAAGGCGCTGATGACAGAGGCTCCGCCGGCGACGGCGAAGGTCCAGTTCAGCGCCGGGCTGCCCGCGCCGGTCGCCATCGAGGCCACGCCGATCGCGCCTGCCAGCAGCGCCAGCAGGTGCACCCAGCCATACGGATCGCGCAGGCCGCCCAGGTAGAAGCGATGCGCGCCCAGGCTGCCGCACAGGAACGCCAGCGCCACCGTCAGCAGCTTCGATTTGCCGCGGGCGGGCGGCGAGGCGAGCGTCGAGGAATGGCGGGCTGGCGTGGCTGCAGGCATGGTCGGATTTCCGGCGGTTGCGGGCCGGCAATGCACCGGCACAGGAACGGCGGCACATGGGTACCGGCCGGCCCACATTGTACGCCGGCAGTCAGCGCAAGAAAGGGAAGTGCGTCAGAAGACGCGCAGGACGGCGCTAATGCCAGCCTGACTGCAGGCCGTCCAGGAAGGCCACCGCGTGCTCGCTGATATGTGTTTCGCCGTAGAGGACCAGGGTCAGGATGCCCATGAACAGGATCGACAGCGATAACTGGCCGGCATGTTCGGCCAGGTCGCTAAGAAGGGATGGCATGATAAACCTCACAGAATTATTGTTATTGTCTTTCTGGAGGCTGCGCCCGTGCCGTCTTGATCGGGTCCGGCAGGAGGTGTCGGGCAGAGGCAGGTCAGTTCGATTGCCGTCTGCACTGGACGGCACGCTGTGAGCCCCGGACAGCGCCGGGCGGCAGCCTGTGCGTGGCACCCGGAAAGCGGGGCACACACTTAAATAGAGACAGGGAGAGCGGGGAAGGAGTTCCGCGACCAGCCGAAAGACCGTTGGGCCGTGCGGCAATAGGCGGGGTTGCGCCGACAGCCGTCAGCAGCGACCGTTATCGGCCATTGTCGCGGCCACGTGCCTGCCAGCCGGGGCCGACGTTGCCTGGCCGGGAGTCGTTGCGGGCTTCATTGGGATTGTCGCGTTCCTGGCCGCGGCCGCGGTTGTCGTCGCGGGCACCAGCCAGCGCGGCGCGGCGCCCGCTCAGGCGGTCGTCGGCACGGGCACGTGCTTCCATGCGGTCGATCTGGGCTTGCACGTGCTCGCGGCTCTCGGCGCGCACGCTGGCCATCTGCCAGCCGTCGCGGGGCTGCGGCTGCATCCGTGCGGACCGGCTATCGGGCCGTACTTGTTGCCAGAACGCGACCTGGGCATGGCTGGTGGCAACCGCGCCGACCAGGCCCGAGGCCACCAGGATGCCAGCCACCAGGTCGCGCAGGAGAGAGCGGGTGAGCATGCGGATTCCCAGGTTCCTGACGCACTGTGTTGCTGTTGGAAGATGGGTTCATGGTACGCATGGGCCATCGGGGCGCCTATGCCAATCCCGTTACCGGTGTAACGGATTGTTTCGGCCACCAAGACCCCCGTTCCGTGGGGTTTTCAGCGGGATTCAGGGTCGGTAGCGGATGCGGTAAATGGCCCCGGCAAGGTCGTCGCTGACCAGCAGCGAACCGTCCGGCGCAACCAGGACATCGACCGGGCGGCCCCACGGCCTGCCGCCGCGCAGCCAGCCCTGCGCGAACACCTCCTGGCGCACCGCCTTGCCGGCATCGTCCAGCGCCACGCGGACCACGCGGTAGCCGGACGGCTCGCTGCGGTCCCAGCTGCCGTGCTCGGCAATGAAGACGTTGTGGCGGTAGGCCGCCGGGAATTGCGTGCCGGTGTAGAAGCGCATGCCCAGGGCCGCGACGTGCGCACCCAGGCGGGCCACCGGTGGCACGAACTCGGCGCAGGGGCGCTGGCTGCCGTATTCGGGATCGGCAACCGTGCCGGCATGGCAGTAAGGGTAGCCGAAATGCTGGCCGGCAGCGGTGGCGCGGTTGAGCTCGTCGTCGGGAACGTCGTCGCCCATGCGGTCGCGCCCGTTGTCGGTGAACCACAGCTCGCGCGTGGCCGGGTGCCAGTCGAAGCCGACGGTGTTGCGCACGCCGCGTGCCACCACCTGCAGGTCGCTGCCGTCGGGCTTCATCTTCATGATGTTGGCGTAGCGGTTCTCGTCCGGCGCGCAGATATTGCATGGCGCGCCGACCGGCACGTAGAGGTAGCCGTCGGGGCCGAAGGCGATGAATTTCCAGCCGTGATGCCCGTCCGTCGGGAAGCGGTCGCTCACCACCGCTGGTGCCGGCGGCTGGTCGAGGCTGGCCTCGATATGGTCGATCCGCACGATCTTCGACACCGAGGATGCGTACAGGCTGCCGTCGTGCAACGCCACGCCGACCGGCATGCGCAGCCCGGTGGCGACCGTGCGCACGCGCGGCCGGGCCCCCAGCGCGTCGGTCACCGCGTAGACCTTGCCTTCGCTGCGCGAGCCGACGAAGAGCGTGCCCGACGGCGACATCGCCATGGCGCGTGCACCCGGCACGTCCTGCGTCAGCACCTCGATGCGGAAACCAGGCGGCAGCCGGACCTGGTCCAGCGGCAGGGCGGCCGGCGCGGACCCGGTGCCTGCCAGCAGTACAATGGCGAGCAGGGAAGCAGGCCGTAAGGTGCGGGCCATGAAGTGCAGAACGGGGCGCATGTCGGGCCTCCTGTCGCGGTTTTTGCCACGATGCCTGCACGGCAGGCGCGCGTCAATCACCTAAGTGTTTGTTTGGCCTCGGTAATTGGGCTATACTCTTGCGTTTCGTGTTCGAACGTCCTCGAACACCCCGTTTTCTGAGGAATCATTCCATGGTCGTTATCCGTCTGGCTCGCGGCGGCAGCAAGAAGCGCCCGTTCTTCAACATCGTCGCCACCGACTCGCGCAACCGTCGCGATGGTCGTTTCATTGAGCGCGTTGGTTTCTACAACCCGCTGGCTACGGAAGGTGAAGAAGGCCTGCGCCTGGCGCAAGACCGCCTGGCCTACTGGCAAGGTGTTGGCGCTCAGCTGTCGCCGACCGTTGCCCGCCTGGTCAAGCAAGGCGCCGCCAAGGCTGCTGCCTGATAGTCGCCTGCAGCGCGCCCCGTCGAGCCGTTTTTGCGGCCGGCCGGGCGCGTTCTTATTGCACACGTGACTGAACGAAAGCAGGGCGCCGCCCGGCCGCTGAACCGACCGCTGGTTCAGCCCCAGGGCGAGCCGCAAAAGGCTTGCAAACTGCCCGCGGCGCTCCTGTATGCCGACCCCCTGCCGGAAGACCTGGTGGAGGTCGGCTATATTGGCGCTGCCTACGGCATCCGCGGCTGGATCAAGGTCTTGCCGCATGCCGATGATGCTTCGGCCCTGCTGCATGCCCGCCGCTGGTGGCTGCTGGCACCGCCGCAGGCGGGGCTGGTGGCGGCCGATGCGTCGCGTGCCCAGCCCGTCTGCGTGAAGATCGCGCAGTCGCGCGAGCACAGCGGCACCGTCGTGGCGCAAGCGTCCGGCGTGGCCGACCGCAATCTTGCGGAAGCGCTCAAGGGCCGTCGCGTGTGGATCCGGCGTGCGGATTTTCCCGCGCCGGAAGAAGATGAGTTCTACTGGGTCGACCTGATCGGCTGCACCGTCAGCAACGAGCAAGGCGAGTTGCTGGGCGAGGTGTCCGGGCTGATCGACAACGGTGCCCACCAGATCCTGCAGGTGGCCTGCGTGCTCCCTGACGGCAAGGCCGGTGAACGGCTGATCCCGTTTGTCGATGCGTTCCTGCGCTCGGTCGATACCGCGGGCAAGCGCATCGTGGTCGACTGGGGGCTCGATTACTGAACCCGTGCCTTCGCGGTGCGGGGTTCGGAAGGGAGAGAGCGGATGCAGTTCGATGTGATCACGCTGTTTCCCGACATGTTTCGCGCGCTGACCGACTGGGGTATCACCAGCCGGGCGGCAAAGCAGCAGCGCTATGGCTTGCGTACCTGGAATCCGCGGGATTTCACGGTCGACAACTACCGCACCATCGACGATCGTCCTTACGGCGGCGGCCCCGGCATGGTGATGCTGGCCAAGCCGCTGGATGACGCGATCGATGCCGCGGTGGCGGCTCAGGCGCAGGCCGGCGTGCCAGAGCCGCATGTGGTGCTGATGTCGCCGCAGGGCAAGACGCTGTCGCATGCCAAGGTGATGGAACTGGCCGAACGGCCGGGCCTGGTTTTGCTGTGCGGCCGGTATGAGGCCATCGACCAGCGGCTGATCGACCGCCGCGTGGACGAGGAAATCAGCCTCGGCGACTTTGTGCTGTCGGGCGGCGAACTGCCGGCGATGGCGCTGATCGACGCCGTGGTGCGGCATCTGCCGGGCGTGCTGGGCGATGCGCAGTCGGCCGTGCAGGACAGCTTTGTCAACGGCCTGCTGGATTGTCCGCACTACACGCGGCCGGAAGAATATGAAGGCGTGCGGGTGCCCGAGATCCTGCTCGGGGGCCATCACGCCGAGATCGAGAAATGGCGGCGCCAGCAGGCGCTGGCCAATACCGCGAGCAAGCGTCCCGATCTGATCGAGGCCGCTCGCAAACAAGGTTTGCTGACCCGGGCCGACGAGAAGTTCTTGTCGGAATGGGCGGCGAAGGAAGGGCGGGGGGAGACCCCCGCCAGGTAAAACCCCATCCTCTGCCGGGGCCCGGGCAATGCCTGGGGCATACAACGCCGGCACGATGGCTACGGAGAAAAACGATGAACATCATCGAGCAGATCGAGAAGGAAGAGATCGCGCGTCTGACCGCGAACAAGACCATCCCCGCATTCGCGCCTGGCGACACCGTGGTTGTCAGCGTGAACGTGGTGGAAGGTAACCGCAAGCGCGTGCAGGCCTACGAAGGCGTCGTGATTGCCAAGCGCAACCGCGGCCTGAATTCGTCCTTCATCGTGCGCAAGATCTCGTCGGGTGAAGGCGTGGAACGTACGTTCCAGCTGTACTCGCCGCTGATCGCTGCCATCGAAGTGAAGCGTCGCGGCGACGTGCGTCGCGCGAAGCTGTACTACCTGCGCCAGCGTTCGGGCAAGTCCGCACGTATCAAGGAAAAGCTGGTGTCGAAGGCTGCTGTCGCTGCCAAGGCTGCGCAGTAAGCTGGGCATGCCGGCCGGGGCAGCCCGGCCAGCGTTTCCTCAGGAAGGGCACCCCAGGGTGCCCTTTTTGCATTGGCGCGGCGCAACGATGGAAGCGGCAGGCGCTTTTTGCTGCAGCGCCAGAATGCGCGCTTCTGTCATACTTGCGATGTTATGCGTCCTGCTTTCGATCCCGAATCCCTCCCCGTCATCGACACCGACCTGCGCAACGGCGCCCTGAGCGCGCCGCGGCTTGAGGTGGACTTTATCCGGCACCGCTTCCGGGTGCCGCCGGCCTGGGCGCCGGAGCTGACCGATGAATCGCGCGTCTATGACCGCAGCCGCGGACTGCGCGACGCCGCCGTGCTGGTGCCGCTGGTGGAGCGCCATGACGGCCTGACGGTGCTGCTGACGCAGCGCAATGCCAACCTGAGCGCGCATGCCGGGCAGATCAGCTTCCCGGGCGGGCGGCAGGAGTCATGGGATGTCAACCGTATCGACACCGCGCTGCGCGAGACGGAAGAAGAGGTGGGGCTGGCGCGCGACTATGTCGAAGTGCTGGGTGCGCTGCCGGACTACATTACCGGCACCGGTTTCCACGTGAGCCCCGTGGTAGGGCTGGTGCGCGACGGTTTCACGCTGCGCCCGGATGCCTCGGAGGTTGCCGATGTCTTCGAGGTGCCGCTCGCGTTTCTGATGGACCCATCCCACCACGAACGGCGGCTGTTCCGCTGGGTCGACGGCGAGCGGGTGTTCTACGCCATGCCCTATCCGCGCGAGACTGGCGGCCACCGCTTTATCTGGGGCGCCACCGCGGGCATGCTGCGCAATCTTTACCACCTGCTGGCCGCCTGAGCCGCCGGCTTCTTACGCTGCGGCCTGGTCCTTGCTGCCGATGCAGTGGGGGCAGCTCTTGCCGACCACGTAGTGCGGGCTTTGCTGCTCCTGCGGCGTGACCACCGCGCGGCAGGCAAAGCACTGCTTGGGGCCGGCTGGCTCCAGGTTGGGGTTCAGCGCGGTGCGGTAGTCAAAGACGAAGCAGTCGCCGCGATAATGGCTGCCGCCGACTTCCTCGAAGTACTTCAGGATGCCGCCCTCGAGCTGGTACACGCGCTCGACGCCGACTTCCTGCATATGGATCGCCGCCTTCTCGCAGCGGATGCCGCCGGTGCAGAACGACACCACGGTCTTGCCTTCCAGCTCCGCCTTGTGGGCCGCCACCGCCTCGGGAAATTCGCTGAACTTGGCGATGTCATATTCCACGGCGTCTTCGAACGTGCCAACCGCGACTTCGAAATCATTGCGCGTGTCCAGCATCACCACCGGGCGGCCTTCGTCGTCGTGCCCCTGGTCCAGCCAGCGCTTCAGTTCGGCCGGACGCACTGACGGCGCGCGGCCTTCCTCGGGGCGGATCAGCGGCATCTTCATGGTGATGATTTCCTTCTTGGCGCGCACCAGCATGCGCTTGAAGGGCTGGTTTTCCGACAGGCTTTCCTTGGGCGCGATATCGGCAAAGCGCGCATCGGCGTGCAGCCAGTCCATGAAACCGTCGATGGCTGCGCGCGGCCCGGCCAGGAACATATTGATGCCTTCGGGCGCGAGCAGGATCGTGCCCTTCAGGCCGGCCGCTTCGCAGCGCTCGCGCATGGCCGGGCGCAGGGTCTCGATGTCGTCCAGCGAGACGAATTTGTAAGCGGAAATATTGACGATCTGCATGGGAGACTGCGCCTGCGCGGCCGCGTCCCGAAGGGCGCCGACGGCTTGCGATAACTGCCTGATTGGAAAGGTGAAATTATAACGCGTGCGGGCGCCGCCGCCGCGCATTCCCAAGCACTCCGATCAGCTATGCCGGGCCCTCGCGCCAGGCCGCCCGCACGCAATATCGGAGGCATGCCAGCGGCCCGAGCCGGTACAATGTCGCCCATGTCCGCACCCCGCTTCGTACACCTCCGCCTGCATTCCGAATACTCCATCGTGGACGGCATCGTCCGCCTGGAAGACGCCGTCAAGGCCGCTGCCGCCGACGGCATGGGCGCGCTCGCCCTGACGGATCTCGCCAACGCCTTCGGGCTGATCCGTTACTACAAGGAGGCGCGCGGCAAGGGCGTGAAGCCGGTGGTCGGTGCCGACGTCTGGCTCACCAACGCCGAAGACCGCGACAAGCCGTCGCGCCTGCTGCTGCTGGTGCAGGACCGCCGCGGCTACCTGAACCTGTGCATGCTGTTGTCGCGCGCGTGGCTGGGCAACCAGCACCGCGGCCGCGCCGAGATCGATCCGGCCTGGTTCCTGGAACCCGGCGAAGACGACCTGCCGCTCGCGACCGGCCTGATCGCCCTGTCGGGCGCAATGGGTGGCGATATCGGCATGGCGCTGGCCAACGGCAATGCCGACGGTGCGCGCCGCGCGGCACAGCATTGGTCCACGGTATTCGCGCAGCGCTTCTACATCGAACTGCAGCGCGCCGGCAATGCCGGCACCGATGCCTACGTGCAGCAGGCCGTGCAACTGGCGGCGGAACTGCAACTGCCGGTGGTGGCCACGCATCCGGTGCAGTTCATGACGCCGGACGACTACACCGCGCACGAGGCGCGCGTGTGCATCGCCGAGGGCGAGCTGCTGGCCAATCCGCGCCGCACGCGGCGCTTTACCACCGACCAGTACTTCAAGACCCAGGACGAGATGTGCGCGCTATTCGCCGACATCCCCTCGGCACTGGAGAACGCGGTCGAGATCGCGCGCCGCTGCAACCTGACGCTGGAACTGGGCAAGCCGCGCCTGCCGCTGTTCCCGACGCCCGACGGCATGTCGCTGGACGACTACCTGGTCTACATGGCCAAGGACGGGCTGGAGAAGCGCCTGGCGGTGCTGTTCCCCGACGAGGCGGTGCGCGAATCCAAGCGCCCGGAATACTACGCACGGCTGGAATTCGAGACCGGCACCATCATCAAGATGGGCTTCCCCGGCTACTTCCTGATCGTGGCGGACTTTATCAACTGGGCCAAGAACAACGGCGTGCCGGTGGGACCGGGCCGCGGTTCGGGCGCCGGTTCGCTGGTCGCGTATGCGCTCGGCATTACCGACCTGGATCCGCTCAAGTACGCGCTGCTGTTCGAGCGTTTCCTGAACCCGGAACGGGTCTCGATGCCCGACTTCGACATCGACTTCTGCCAGCACGGCCGCGATCGCGTGATCACGTACGTGAAAGAGAAGTACGGCAAGGACGCGGTATCGCAGATCGCCACCTTCGGCACCATGGCGGCAAAGGCCGCGGTGCGCGACGTGGGCCGGGTGCTCGATCTCGGCTACGGCTTTGTCGACGGCATCGCCAAGCTGATCCCGTTCAAGCCGGGCAAGCTGGTCACCATCGAGGAAGCCAAGAAGGAAGAGCCGCTGCTGACCGAGCGCGAGAGCAACGAGGAAGAAGTGCGCCAGCTGCTGGAGCTGGCACAGCGCGTCGAAGGCATGACCCGCAACGTCGGCATGCATGCCGGCGGCGTGCTGATCGCGCCCGGCCGGCTGACCGACTTCTGCCCGCTGTACACGCAGGGCGCGCAGAACGACGGCATGAGCGGCGTGGTCAGCCAGTACGACAAGGACGACGTCGAGGCCGCCGGCCTGGTCAAGTTCGACTTTTTGGGCCTGACCACGCTGACCATCCTGGACTGGGCCGAGCGCTATATCCGCCGTCTCGACCCCAGCAAGGCTGACTGGAACTGCAGCCATATCCCGCTCGACGACGGTCCCGCCTTCGATATCCTCAAGACCGCCAACACGGTCGCCGTGTTCCAGCTGGAAAGCCGCGGCATGCAGGGCATGCTGAAGGACGCCAAGCCTGACCGCTTCGAGGACATCATCGCGCTGGTGGCACTGTACCGCCCGGGCCCGATGGACCTGATCCCCAGCTTCTGCGCGCGCAAGCACGGCCGCGAGAAGGTGGAGTACCCGGATCCGCGCGTCGAACCCGTCCTGAAAGAGACCTACGGCATCATGGTCTACCAGGAGCAGGTGATGCAGATGGCGCAGATCATCGGCGGCTACTCGCTCGGCGGCGCCGACCTGCTGCGCCGCGCCATGGGCAAGAAGAAGCCCGAGGAGATGGCCCAGCATCGCGTCATGTTCCGCGAAGGCGCCGACAAGAACGGCCTCTCCGCGCAGCAGGCCGACGATATCTTCGACCTGATGGAGAAGTTCGCGGGCTACGGCTTCAACAAGTCGCACGCGGCCGCGTATGCGCTGCTGGCGTACTACACCGCCTGGCTCAAGGCCCACCATCCGGCCGAATTCATGGCAGCCAACATGTCGCTCGCCATGGACGACACCGACAAGGTCAAGATCCTCTACGAGGACTGCAAGCTCAACAAGCTCGCGGTGCTGCCGCCGGACGTCAACGCCAGCGAATACCGCTTCGCGCCGACCGACCCCAAGACCATCCGCTACGGCCTTGGTGGCATCAAGGGCAGCGGCCAGGGCGCGATCGAAGATATCCTGCGCGCACGCGAGGAGCGCCCGTTCACCGATCTGTTCGACTTCTGCGAACGCGTCGACCGCCGCCAGGTCAATCGCCGCACCATCGAGGCGCTGATCCGCGCCGGCGCCTTCGACAGCCTGAACGACAACCGCGCCCAGCTGCTGGCCTCGGTGCCGATCGCGATGGAGGCCGCCGAGCAGAAGGCCGAGTCCGCCAACCAGGTGTCGCTGTTCGACCTGATGGGCGATGCCGGCGATGCGCACCGCCCCGAGCTGCTCGACGAGCCGCGCTGGAGTCCCAAGCGCACGCTGCAGGAAGAGAAGCAGGCGCTCGGCTACTACTTCTCAGGCCACCTGTTCGATGCCTACCGCGACGAGGTGCGCCGCTTCAACAAGGGCACGCTGGCCGCGCTGGAAAAGGAAGTGCAGGGCAACGGCGGCGGTTTCGGCCGCGACGTGCGCGGCAAGACCATCGCCGGCGTGATCAGCGGCGTCCGCACGCAGATGACGCAGCGCGGCAAGATGGTGATCGTCACGCTCGACGACGGCACCGGGCTGGTCGAGATGACGGTGTTCAACGAGCTGTTCGACGCCAACCGGCACATGTTCCGCGAGGACGAGCTGCTGATCGCCACGGGGAACGCGCGGCACGATACGTTTACCGGTGGGGTGAGGTTTACGGCGGAATCGGTGATGGACCTGGTGGCCGCACGCGTCAAGTTTGCCAGCGCCGTGCGGTTGTCGATGAATGGCAATTCCTCGACCGGGATGCTGCGCGAACTGCTGATGCCGCACCTGGCCCGCGCCAGCGGTGGACAGGGTTTGCCGGTGCGCATCCACTACCAGTCGGGGGCGGCTTCGTGCGAGGCCATGCTCGGAGCGGACTGGAAGGTGGTGCCCTCCGACGAGGCGCTGACCGCGTTGCGGCTGGCACTGTCGCCGGACAGCGTCAGCACCCTCTACGAATAAGCCGACGGCAGCGGCGGTCTCAGGCCGCCTGCCGGGCGGCGCGCGCGCTGGCCGCCAGTGCTAGCAGCGCGTCGACGTGGGCCTCGATGCCCGGATCGTAGTTGAGCATCGCCATCGGATTCGCCAGCCGGCCCTGGCCGCTGCGTGCCGCGTCGACCGCGGCGTGAATCGCGCGGTCGAGCGTCTCGGCGCGATCGCGTGCGAAGGCATGCACCGCCTGCGGCCGGATCACCTCCAGGCAGGCAATATTGTCGGCAAAGACCAGCGGTGTGCCGCACAGCACCGATTCCACGCCGACCAGTCCGAACGGTTCATAGCCCGACGCCAGGATGGTGAAGTCCGCGGCGCGGTAGAGCGCGTCGATGCGGCTGCTGTAGCCCAGTTCCCGTACCCGCGGGATGGTGCGCCCGACCGGACGGCCGGCCACGGCAAGCGTGATCGGCAGGTCCGATTTGGAGAAATAGTCGGCAAGCAGGTCGAAACCCTTGCGGGCATGGCCCGAAGACGGGAACAGGAATACGACCTCATCGTCACCGAAACCGAACTCACGGCGCAACGCGGCGCGCGCGTCGGCGTCGACCGGCGTGAAGCGCTGCGTGTCGACCGGCGGGTAGATCAGTTCCACGCGGTCCGGCGGCATCCCGTACAGCTCGATCACCTCGCGGCGCATCAGCGCCGAATGTGCCACCACGCGGTGCGCGCCAGCATACTGCGCACTCTCCAGGTCGATCTGCCACTGGTCGGAGCGGCGCGCTGTCGTGCCGCGCGCGCCGAGATAGCCGCGATGGGTGCCGCCGCAGATGGCGATATCGGAGCCGCGCACGCGGTTGCAGCCGATCAGCACTTCGTCCGCGGGACGGCGCGCTTGCAGCCGCCACGAGAAGTAGCGGTCGCGCAGCTTGCCGGGCAGCCACGACACCACGATCCGGTGCGGGACAATGCCGGCCGACTCTGCCACGCCGGCGTCGAAGCGGCGCGCGTAGACCGACACCTCGGTGCCGGCGCGGCCTGCCATGGCCCGGCTGATGTCGAGCGCATAGCGTTCCAGGCCGCCGCCAGCGCCGAAGCGATTGCAGGAGATGCCAACTTTCATCGATGCATGGAATAAAGGGGAGGGGCGGCCGGCGCCTCAACGGGTGACCTCAGGGGCGGCTGCCTTGAGATCGGTGTCGGCCTGCAACTGCGCCAGCTTGGCGTACTTGTAGTAGCTTGCCTGCGCATTCATCAGCGCCACGCCGAAGCCTGCGCTGCCGTCCAGGAAGCCGCGCTTGAGCAGGTAGGTCCGGATGAAGGCCCACAGGCCGTGGCCCGCGGCGGACGCCACCGAACTACGCTTGCCCCGCGCGTAGGCCTGCTGCGCGCCTGCGCTGGAGTAGCTGTCGATCTTGCGCAGCACGTCCGACAATGTGCGGTAGCTGTAATGGATCAGCGGCTCGCGCAGATGGGTGACCGGGTCGTCCACTTTCAGGTGTTCGTGGACCAGGTCATCCGTGAAGCGGCCGCGGCCCTTGCGGAAGACGCGGGTCACATAGTCCGGGTACCAGCCGGCGTGGCGCACGAAGGTGCCGCAGAACGCTGACAGGCGCGGCAGCGCAAGCGCGTGGGCGTCGGACCGCTTCAGATGGCCCAGGATCTCGTCGCGCAGGGCGGGCGTGACACGTTCGTCGGCGTCGAGACTCAGGATCCAGTCGCCCGTGGCGGCGTCAACCGCGCGGTTCTTCTGCGGGCCGAAGCCAGGCCAGTCGTCGGTCTGGATGACGGTGGCGCCGGCGGCACGCGCAATCGCCACAGTGTCATCCGTGCTGGCCCAATCCACTATAATCGCCTCTTCGCACCAGGACACGCTTTCGAGGCATGGCCCGATATTGTGAGCTTCATTCCTAGTAATGATGACGGCCGAGACTCTCATGGAACATAGGGGAGGCACGCAGGTCGGACAAGACCGACGGGCCGCCGGAGTCGCCCACGGCGCCAGGCGCTGGATCGAGACCGCGTATTCTACCGCACTGGCGCATGGCGCCCTCCGCGCACCCTGATGCCATCGAGTCGGCTAGCGGGCCGCTCCCTGAAACTCAAATTGATGATACGAGCACAATTGTTCCGTTCCGCCGGGATGGAAGAAGTCTTCCTTCTGCCTGCGCGTGCAGCATTGGTCTCTCAGTTGCCCGCTGCAATCTGGGCAAGACTGGACACACTGGTGCTGGCCGCATGATCGGCGCCTACGTCATCAATCTCGACTCCGCGCGGGAACGCCGGGAGCGCATTTCCGGCCAGCTGGCGGGCCTTGGCATCCCGTTCCAGGTGTTCCGGGCCGTGGATGGCCGCGTGCTGGCGGAGCAGGAAGTGGCCAGCAAGTACGATGCCGCGGCCGCCGCCGCGCGCTACCGGCCAATGAGCCGGGGCGAGGTCGGGTGCGGGTTGAGCCACCTCGGTGTATACCGCAAGATGCTCGACGACGGCGCCGCCTTTGCGCTGGTGCTGGAGGACGATGCTTCGCCTGGCCCCGACCTGGCAACCGTGCTGGCCGACCTGGAGTCGCGCCTGGATCCGGACCGGGCCGAGGTAGTGCTGCTGTCCCATGTCGACAAGTACACCCGCTGGGGTGCCCGCAGGCTCGGCGGTGAACGACGCCTGGTCAGGCGCTACGGCGAATGGTGGCGCGCGCACGGCTACGTGGTGACGCGTGCCGCAGCGCGACGGCTGCTGGCGGGCTTGCAGCCGATGTGGTGCGCGGCCGACTACTGGTCGGCCTTCGAAAAGCAGGGCCTGGTGTCGGTCAGTGCGGTGGTGCCATATTGCATCGGCCTGACCGAGCTGGCCGAGACCTCGTCGCTCGAAACGCATCGCGCCGACCTGGACGCCACCGACAAGGCTCAGCGCAGCATCGGCTATTATCTGCGCCGCTACGTCTATCAGCGCTTCCTGTTCCAGCTCATCGTCAGGCCCTTCCTTCGGGTAGCCCGGCAGAAGCGGCCGGGCTAGCGCCGGGCCGGCACGCCGCCTCCACACACAAGAAATATCAGTGACCACATCCAAACCGCCCATTTCGCCAGGTGCCGCCGTGCCGTCCAGCATGGCCAGCCGGCTCTGGTCTTACCTGCGCCCCGAGTTACGCATCTTCATCGGCGCTATCCTCGCCATGGCCGTGGTTGCGGGCAGCGAAGGGGTGATCCCCAAGGTTGTCAATGACCTGCTCGACAAGGGCTTCGGCGGCGACTACGCCGGCACGCTGTGGCATGTCCCCGCCATCCTGACCGGCGTGGCCCTGATCCGCGGCGTGGCGCAGTTTGCCTCGGGCTACCTGCTGAACCTGATCTCGAACCGCGTGCTGCTGAAGATGCGCCTGCAGATGTTCGAGCGCCTGCTGCAGGCGCCGGCGTCGTTCTTCCACCGCAACACGGCGGCTTCGCTGATCAACGCCGTGATCTTCGAGGTCAACCAGGTGCTGCAGATCCTGACCAGCGTCTTTATCACGCTGGTGCGGGACTCGCTGACGGTTGTCGCGCTGCTGATCTACCTGTTCTATACCAACTGGCGCCTGACGCTGATCGTGGCGGTGATCCTGCCGGTGATCGGCTACCTGATGTCGAAGATCAACCGCCGGCTGCGCAAGCTCAACCGCGATCACCAGGCTTTTACCAACAACGCTGCCTATGTCGTGGAAGAGGCCGTGGGCGGCTACAAGGTGGTCAAGCTGCACGGCGGCGAGGCCTACGAGATGGGCCGCTTCCGCACCGTGGCCGAGCGGCTCAAGAACTACTCGATGCGCATGGCGGTTGCCGGCGGGTTGAACCAGCCGGTCACGGCCTTCCTGGCCGCGCTGGCGCTGTCGGTGATCATCACCATTGCGATGGTGCAGGCGCAGGCCAACCAGACCACGGTGGGCGGTTTTACCGGCTTTGTGATGGCGATGCTGCTGCTGATCTCGCCGCTCAAGCACCTGACCGACATCAACCAGCCGCTGACACGCGGCATCACCGCAGCCGAGATGATCTTCCGGCTGATCGATGAGCCGATCGAGCCGCAGGACGGTGGCAAGATGCTGGGTCGTGCCCGTGGCGAGCTGGCCTTCGAGCAAGTCGGCTTCCGCTACGGTGAAGCATCGCGCGCCGCGCTGGAGGGCATTGACCTGCGCGTCAGTCCGGGCGAAGTGGTGGCGCTGGTGGGCCCGTCGGGAAGCGGCAAGACCACGCTGGTCAACCTGGTGCCGCGCTTCTTCGACCCGACTGGCGGGCGCATCCTGCTGGATGGCACGCCGCTGACCGAGTTGTCGCTGAAGGACCTGCGCAACCAGATTGCCTTCGTCAGCCAGGACGTGGTGCTGTTCAACGACACCGTCGCCGCCAATGTGGCATATGGCGCGCAATCCGACCGCGAGATCGACATGGCCCGCGTTGAGCGCGCGCTGGCGGCCGCTTACCTGACGGAAACGGTCAAGGGGCTGCCGGAGGGCCTGAACACCAATATTGGCGACAACGGCATGAAGCTGTCCGGCGGTCAGCGCCAGCGGCTGGCGATTGCCCGGGCGCTGTATAAGAACGCGCCGATCCTGATCCTGGACGAGGCGACTTCGGCACTGGATTCGGAGTCCGAGCGCCAGGTCCAGGCGGCGCTGGAGGAACTGATGAAGGGCCGGACCACGCTGGTGATTGCGCACCGGTTGTCCACCATCGAGAATGCTGACCGCATCGCGGTGCTGGACCACGGGCGCGTGGCGGAGCAGGGCACGCACGCGCAGTTGCTTGCGGCCAACGGCCTGTACGCCGGGCTGCACCGGATCCAGTTCGCGACGCAGCAAGGGTAACGGACCTGCCAACGACAAAGGCCGGCGCTTGCGCCGGCCTTTGTCGTTTCCTTCGTGCTCAGTTTGGCGAGGTGACGGGCGGCTGCACGCCCAGCACTTCATCGATGGCAGCCAGCACCTGATCCCGCCGCGGCACCACGCCGCCGCCGCCCAGCGAGACCACGCGGCCCGGCGCATCGACGCCGTACAGGTGGCGCGACGTGGTCGTGAACAGGATCACGGTCGGGCGGCGCAGCGCATCGGCGATATGCACGAAGCCGGTGTCCATGCCAACCACCAGCGATGCCTTGCCTACCATCTGCGCCACACCGGTGATGCTCAGGCGTGGCATCACTTCGGCGTTGGGCACGCTGGCGGCGATGGTTTCGGCTTCCTTGCGCTCCGCGTCGTTGCCCCAGGGCACCAGCACGCGCAGCCCGCGCGCCGAGATCGCGCTGCCCACGCTGATCCAGTCGGCGACCGGCCACTTCTTTTCCTCGCTCGAGGTGGCATGGAACAGCATCGCGTACGGACCCTTGGCGGCCGGCGCCGGCGTGTCTGCTGGCATCTCCAGGCCGTAGTCCATGTCCCTGGTCAGCTCATAGCCCAGGGCGCGGCTGACGGCGCGGCGCATCCGCTGCCGCGCGCAATCTTCTTCGACAAATGGCTGGAACACATGGTTGTAGGCGAAGCGAGCGCCGCTCTCGCCCAACTCTGCCACGGGGTAGCCATAGCGATTGCGCGTGCGTGCCAGGAACGTCACGATGGCGCTCTTGTAGACGCCGTGGACGTCCAGCACCGCATCGTACTTCTCGCGACGCAGTTCACGCAGCGCGCTGAAGATCGCACGCAAGCCAGCCCAATTGCGCGATTTCTTGAAGCCGCGCAGCGGCGCGGAAATCACACGCTCGATATTCGGATTCCAGCGCGGCACGTCGGCGCAATATGAGTCGGCGATCCAGTCGATCTTGACGCCGGGAAAGGCCCGCTGCAGGTCCGCGACCAGCGGCTGGGTGAACACCATGTCGCCGAGAGAGGTCAGCTTGACGATGAGAATACGTTTCATCAGGAACAGTATGGTGGGCAGTATGCCTGCCTGGTTCGGAAGGTGCGTAGTATGCCTTATGCAGGGGACATGTGTCCGTGCGATGCATGGGCGACATGGCGCCCGCCACACCCATGCCGATCCGTTAGTATCTGCATCAGAAGCTCACGATCGATGACGCCTATCCAACAGGAGACCACCATGTCCGACCCGGCATTCGCCATCAGCCGCTACCCCGTTCCCGCGCTGACCGACCTCCCCGACGACATCCGCGCCCGCATCCTGGAAGTCCAGGAAAAAGCCGGCTTCGTCCCCAACGTCTTCCTGGCGCTGGCGCACCGTCCCGACGAGTTCCGCGCGTTCTTCGCCTACCACGACGCGCTCATGCTCAAGGAGGGCGGCCTGACCAAGGGCGAGCGCGAGATGATCGTGGTGGCGACTTCCGGTGCCAACCAGTGCCTGTACTGCGTGGTGGCGCATGGCGCGATCCTGCGCATCTATGAGAAGAAGCCACTGGTGGCGGACCAGGTGGCGGTGAACTACCTGAAGGCGGATATTCCGCAGCGCCAGCGCGCGATGCTAGACTTCGCGATGAAGGTGTGCAAGGCGTCGCATGAAGTGGGCGATGCCGACTTTGCTGCGCTGCGCGAGCACGGTTTTTCCGAGGAGGATGCCTGGGATATTGCCGCGATCACGGCGTTCTTCGGCTTGTCGAACCGGATGGCCAACACCGTCAGCATGCGCCCGAACGACGAGTTCTACCTGATGGGCCGGGTGCCGAAAGCGAAGTAATGCCGCAGCGGCTCAGCGCACCTCGGCGCAGGCACCGCTCTTTGGGTCGAACAGCACCGGCCACGCCTGCTCGTAGATGCCGGGCGTGCAGTGCTTCTCGCAGCGGTTATGGGCCAGCGTCACGCGGCGCGGATCCTGCCACACCAGCAGCTTGCACTGGCTGCCGTCGATGGCCTGCAGTTCGATGTGCGGGGTCGCGCGGACCTGGCGGAACTCGGCCAGGTTGAATTCGCAACTGCCGCGCCGCGATACCCATAGCTTCCACTTGAGCGCACGCACCTCGTTGGCCTTGACGTCCATCAGCGCGTCTTCGCGGAAGCCGTCTTCCTCGGTGCGCTTGCAGGCGGCGGCAATGTTGATGGTCTTGTTCGCGATCGGGGTGGCGCGCTCCTTGGGCGCGGCGGCGATTGCTTCGCCCTTCGCCTCGGGCGGCGGTGCGGGGGCGCGCTTGACAATCGGCAATGGCGCGCACGCCACCGACAACAGAAGGGCCAGCAGACAGGTCCCATGGTTCGTGGCGTTCATGCCGGACTCCTTGCTTGCCGACCGGGCCGCGCCCCGCATCGGGGCGGCAAGCCGGGCGCGGCATCCGTGCGGATGCCGCTGACTACCTTGGCTTAGTTATAGCGGATGGCAAACGGAATTGGAGTAGGACCATCACCGAGTCCGTAAGGAGACGGACGCTAGCGGACACGCGCAGGCGCTGCAGCGCAGTTACGTTCGTAAACAGCTTGATACACAGATGCGGAACACGGCGTGCTAGCCTTTCTCAACCATCGCTCGCCGCCGCCAAAATGAAGCCCCGCGCCCTTGTTGCCCTCATCGTATTGCCCGTGCTCCTTGGCACCCTCCCCGCCGCCGCCCATGCCGATGACGACTGGGACGACGATGATGATCACCGCTACGCGCGCCGGCACAAGGGCGGCGACTACAAGGAAGAGTTCTGGGTCGGCAACTGCAAGATCAAGCGCAAGTGGAAAGACAACGGCGAGTACAAGGAAGAGCGCAAGTGCAAGGACCGGCCGGTCGTGTACCAGCCGCCGCCGGCTGTGTATTACCAGCCCGAACCTGCCTTCGTGGTGAGTCCGCAAGTCGTGATCCGGCCCTAGTCCGGCCAGAATGCGGAAAGGCCCGCCAGTGAGCGGGCCTTTCCATGCCTGCGCCGGCATCTTCACATGAGGATGATGTCGTACTGTTCCTGGTGGAACGTCGATTCCACCTGCAGCGAAATCGGCTTGCCGATGAAGTCGCCAAGCATCGCCAGATGCTGGCTTTCTTCTTCCAGGAACAGGTCGATCACTTCCTGCGAGGCCAGGATGCGGAATTCGCGCGGGTTGAACTGGCGCGATTCGCGCATGATCTCGCGCAGGATGTCGTAGCAGGCCGTACGCGGCGTCTTGACCTGGCCCTTGCCGTGGCAGACCGGGCATTGCTCGCACAGCACATGCGCCAGCGACTCGCGCGTGCGCTTGCGCGTCATCTCGACCAGGCCCAGTTGCGAGAAGCTGTTGACCGTGATGCGGGTGCGGTCGCGTGCGAGCGCTCGTTTCAGCTCGGACAGCACCGCGTCGCGGTGCTCGGCGTTCTCCATATCGATGAAGTCGATGATGATGATGCCGCCGAGGTTGCGCAGGCGCAGCTGCCGCGCGATGGTGTGGGCCGCCTCCAGGTTGGTCTTGAAGATGGTGTCGTCGAAGTTGCGCGCGCCCACGTAGCCGCCGGTGTTGACGTCGATGGTCGTCATCGCCTCGGTCTGGTCGATCATCAGGTAGCCGCCCGACTTCAGGTCCACCCGGCGCGACAGCGCCTTCTCGATCTCGGCGTCGATATTGAACAGGTCGAAGATCGGGCGCTCGCCGGTGTAGTGCGACAGCCGCGGCAGCACCGCCGGGGTGTATTCCTTGGCGAACTCCAGCAGCATCTGGTAGTTCTCGCGCGAGTCGATCTGGATCACGCCGGTGGCGTCGTTGATAAAGTCGCGCAGCACGCGCTGGGCCAGGTTCAGGTCCTGGTAAAGCAGGTTGGGTGCGGGCAGGGTAGTGGCGTTCTGGCGGATCGCGCCCCAGATCTTGCGCAGGTAGGCGATATCGTTGCCGAGTTCTTCGTCGGTCGCTTCCTCGGCAATGGTGCGCACGATAAATCCGCCGCGCTCGTCGTCGGGCACCAGGCCCTGCACGCGGCTGCGCAGCGCCTCGCGGTCCACTTCGCCCTCGATGCGCTGCGAGATGCCGATATGCGGGTCCTGCGGCAGGTACACCAGGGTGCGCCCGGCGATGCTCACCTGGGTGGACAGGCGCGCCCCCTTGGTGCCGATCGGGTCCTTGATCACCTGCACCATGAGTGCCTGGCCTTCGAACAGGGTCTTCTCGATGGCCAGCTGCGGGGTGGAATTGTTGCGGTCGGCATCACGCGGATGCCAGATGTCGGCCACGTGCAGGAAGGCGGCGCGCTCCAGGCCGATATCGATAAAGGCCGATTGCATGCCGGGCAGCACGCGCACCACCTTGCCCAGGTAGATATTGCCGACCAGCCCGCGCGTGAGCGTGCGTTCGACATGCAATTCCTGCACCGCGGCCTGCTGCACGATGGCGACGCGGGTCTCTTGGGGCGTGATGTTGACGAGGATGTCTTCAGTCATAGCGGGTGAAACGCGTCGCCGGTGGCCCGGCTGTATAGGGTGGCCCGGCGCTGGGCCGGGTCTTGTCTGGGCACGGAGGGCGCTGCTCAGAACTGCAGGCGGGCCTGGCGAAGTAACGCCGCCGTCTCAAACAAGGGCAAGCCCATGATACCTGAATAGCTGCCACTGATCCGCTCGACGAACTCGGCCGCCCGGCCCTGGATGCCGTAGGCACCGGCCTTGCCGAGCGGCTCGCCGCTGGCGACGTAGCGTTCGATCTCGGCGGGCTGCATCGGGCGGAAGGTGACTTCTGAGATCGACAGCGCATGCCGCATGCCCGTGGTCGACACGATCGTCACAGCGGTCAGGACGCGGTGGGTGCCGCCCGAGAGCGCGCCCAGCATGGCCGCGGCATCGGCGCCGTCGGCGGGTTTGCCCAGGATGCGGCCGCCCAGGCAGACCGTGGTGTCGGAGGTCAGCACCGGCGCATCGGGCAGCGCGCGGCGTTCGCGACGGCGCAGCGCAGCTTCGGCCTTCAGCGCGCAGACGCGCTGGACGTAGTCGTCGGGGGTCTCGCCGGGCTGGACGGCCTCGAGCGCTTCGGCATCCTCGTCGTCATCGGCCAGCAGCAGTTCGTAGCGCACGCCGAGCTGGGTCAGCAGCTCGCGGCGGCGCGGGCTCTGCGAGGCGAGGTAAAGATAGTCGTGCAGGGTGTCGGGCATCGCGGCGGAGGGGCCTTCCGGCGACAGCCGGGATCAGGCCCGATGATAGGGGTGGTTCTGTGTGACGGACCAGGCGCGGTACAGCTGCTCGGCCAGCAGCACGCGCACCATGCCGTGCGGCAGGGTCAGGCTGGACAGCCGGATCAGGGTGCTGGCGCGGGCTTTCAGGGCGGGGTCGAGCCCGTCGGCGCCGCCGATCAGGAAGGCCACGTCGCCGCCCTCGCGCTGCCAGTCGGTCAGCTGCGCGGCCAGTTGCACGGTGGTGAAGTCGCGTCCGCGCTCATCCAGCGCGACGATGCGGCATTGCTTCGACAGCGAGCCCAGCACCGCCTCGATGCGCGCGGCTTCGCGCTGCATCACGGTGGCGGCGTTGTTGCTGGACGAGCGGGTTTCGGGCTTGACCTCGCGCAGTTCGATGCGCAGCTCGGGCGGCATGCGCTTGGCGTACTCGCTGAAGCCGGTTTCGATCCAGCCGGGCATCTTGTGGCCGACGGCCACGATCACCAGTTGCATGGGGCAGGGGATGGGTCATGCTGCGCGGCCACCGGGCGGCCGCGCGCCGGGACTCAGGCCGAGCGGGTGGTGCGCTTGCGCGCGGCCGGCTTGGCTGCTGCGCTCTTGCTGGCAGCGGTCTTGCTCGGGGCCTTCTTGGCCGCGGTCTTGGTTGCAGTCTTGCGCGCGGTGGTGCCGGCAGCGGTCTTGCGCGGCGCCGCGGCGCGGGTGCCGGCGGTCTTGGTCGCTGCCGTCTTGGTGGCGGTCTTGCGGGCCGGCTTGCGGATGGTGGCGATGGCGTCCGCGTCGGTGTCCTCATGGCCCATCGGCGGCGACGGCTCCTTCATGCCTTCGGGCAGGCGGGCCAGCGCGGGGCGCAAGTTGCTGGCGCGGCGCACGGTGCGCACCGGGGCCTCGTCCTCGTCCTCGTCCATCGGCTCGCTGGCCTTGGCCAGGCCGCGGCCGCCGGCGGCCAGCTTCATGCGCACCGGCTTGTCGCCCCAGATCTCTTCCAGGTTGTAGTACAGGCGCAACTGCGGCTGCAGGATGTGGACCACGGCGTCGCCGCAGTCGACCAGCACCCATTCGCCGGTTTCCAGGCCCTCGACCGCCACGATATGGCCGCCGGCTCCCTTCACCGTATCCCGCACCGACGCTGCCAGCGCCTTGGTCTGGCGGTTGGATGTCCCGCTGGCAATCACCACCCGGTCGAACAGTTCAGTCAGGTGGCTGGTGTCGTACACCTTGATGTCCTGCGCTTTGACATCCTCGAGGCCGTCGACGATGGCGCGTTGCAGTTTACGAATATCCATGGTGTCTTCTTGTTCAGCTGAGATCGGTTGGGGGTGGGCGCCGGGACTGGTGCAACCCCGGTCATGCCCTGGCCGGGGCGTCGCGGTACAGCCCGTGGTTGGCAATGTAGTGTGCCACGCCGGGCGGCAGTTGGTCATCTGCCGGCTGGCCGGCTGCCAGCCGCTGGCGCAGGTGGGTGGAAGACAGGTCGACGGCGAGCGTCTGGTCGATCCACATCCGGCCGGAGGGCGTGCATTGTATCAGGTGCGTGTCAGCCTGGCGTTCGGCCAGTGCCGCCAGCACCGGACCCTCCAGTGCCGCCAGCTCAAAGCGCGGCCGCGTGGCGGTGCACAGGTGCACGTGTTCGAACAGTGCCTGCCAGCCGTGCCAGGTGTGCAGGCGCAGCAGCTGGTCGGCGCCCATCAGCCAGCACAGCGAGGCTTCGGGGCCGTATTCGGCGCGCAGCTGGCGTACCGTGTCGATGGTGTAGCTGGGGCCGGCGCGGTCCACTTCCATGCGGCTCACGCGGACTCTGGCGCCGCTGTCGCTAAGCGCCGCGGCGGCCAGTTCGGTCATGGCCAGGCGGTCGGCGGCAGGGGTCACGTCGTCGCCTTTTTGCCACGACTGGCCGGTGGGTATCCACACCAGCTCATCCAGCCCAAGGTGTTCGATGCACAGCCGCGCCAGTGCCAGGTGGCCGACGTGGGGAGGATCAAATGTGCCGCCCAGGATACCCAGGCGATAGGGGCGGGCGGACGGTTGCGGCGGTTCTCCCGCGTCGGCGGCGGGCTTGCGGTGTTGCGCTGGATTGGCCATAGGTCAGGCGTCAGGCCCAGTCGCGCGCTGGCAGGAAATCGGTGTACAGCGCCGCTTCGGGGCTGTCCGGTTCCGGTTGCCAGTCATAGCGCCAGGTCACCAGCGGCGGCATCGACATCAGGATGGATTCGGCGCGTCCGCCCGACTGCAGGCCGAACAGCGTGCCGCGGTCGAACACGAGGTTGAATTCGACGTAGCGCCCGCGCCGGTAGGCCTGGAAGCCGCGCTCGCGCTCGCCGTAGGGCGTGTCCTTGCGCGCCTGCAGGATCGGCAGGTAGGCGTCCAGGAAGGCGTCGCCGACCGACTGCATCATGGCGAAGCTGCGCTCGAAGCCCAGCGCGGAGAAGTCATCGAAGAAGATCCCGCCCACGCCGCGCGCCTCGTTGCGGTGGCGCAGGAAGAAATACTCGTCGCACCACTGCTTGAAGCGCGGGTACAGGTCGTCGCCGTAGGGCGCCAGCGCCTGCTGGCAGGTGCGGTGGAAGTGCGCGCAGTCGCCGGCGTCGCCGTAGTAGGGCGTCAGGTCCATGCCGCCGCCGAACCACCATACCGGCTCGGCCCCCGGCTTGAGCGCCAGGAAGCAGCGCACGTTCATATGGACCGTGGGCACATAGGGATTGCGCGGGTGGAACACCAGCGACACGCCCATGGCCTCGAAGCTGCGCCCGGCCAGCTCCGGCCGGTTGGCGGTGGCCGACGGCGGCAGGGTGTCGCCGCTCACGTGCGAGAAGCCCACGCCGGCGCGCTCCATCACCGCGCCGCCTTCCAGGATGCGGGTGCGGCCGCTGCCGCGCAGGCGTTCGGTGGGCGGTTTCTCCCAGGCGTCGGTCAGGAACGGCTGGCCGTCGATGGCACCGATGGCATCGGTGATGCGGTCTTGCAGACCGAGCAGATAGGCACGGACTGCCTGGGAATCGATCATGGTTGGCGGAAAGCGGATGGACCGGGCTGAGGGCAGCCCGGCAGCCTTGGCGGCTGCCGGGCGCGTCACAGCGTTGTCACGATTGTACCGGCTGAGGCGGCCGGCGGGTCGCGCGGTCCAAAGCTGGCCGGCAAGGCGGATCAGCCATGCCGGCCGGAACGGCGTTTGCCGGGAAGGATCAGCGCTTGATGGCGCGGTAGCCGATGTCGGTCCGGTACTGCATGCCGTCGAAGCGGATCTGCTCGACCGCGGCATAGGCGGCGCGCTGCGCTGCCTTGACGGTGTCGGCCAGGCCCACCACGCACAGCACGCGCCCGCCCGAGGTCAGCAGGGTGCCGTCCTTGAGGGTGGTGCCGGCGTGGAAGGTCACGCTGTCGTCGGTCTCGGCCGGGATGCCGGTGATGGCATCGCCCTTGCGCGGGCTGTCGGGATAGCCGTAGGCCGCCATCACCACGCCCAGCGCGGTGCGGCGGTCCCAGTCCAGCTCGATGCTGTCGAGCTTGCCGTTGACGGCGTGCTCCATCACATCGACCAGGTCGGTCTTCAGGCGCGCCAGGATCGGCTGGGTTTCGGGGTCGCCCATGCGGCAGTTGAATTCCAGCGTCTTCAGGTTGCCGTCCTTGTCGATCATCAGGCCGGCGTACAGGAAGCCCGTGTACGGGATGCCGTCCTTTTCCATGCCGCGCACGGTCGGCAGGATGATCTCGCGCAGCGCGCGCGCATGCAGCGCGGGCGTGACTACCGGGGCGGGGGAATACGCGCCCATGCCGCCGGTGTTGGGGCCGGCGTCGGCATCCAGCAGGCGCTTGTGGTCCTGGCTGGTGGCCAGCGCCAGCACGTTCTTGCCGTCGACCAGCACGATAAAGCTGGCTTCCTCGCCGTCCAGGAACTCTTCGATCACCACGCGCGCGCCGGCGTCGCCGAGCTTGTTGTCGGCCAGCATCATGTCGACCGCGGTATGCGCTTCTTCCAGCGACATCGCCACCACCACGCCCTTGCCCGCGGCCAGGCCGTCGGCCTTGATCACGATCGGAGCGCCCTGGGCGTCGATGTAGGCGTGCGCCTGGGTGGCGTCGGAGAAGGTCTGGTAAGCGGCGGTCGGGATGCCGTGGCGCTCCATGAACGCCTTGGCGAAGTCCTTGGACGATTCCAGCTGCGCGGCAGCCTGGGTTGGCCCGAAGATGCGCAGGCCCTTGGCGCGGAAGATATCGACAATGCCGGCGGCCAGCGGGGCCTCGGGGCCAACCACGGTGAAGGCCACGCCCTCGCGCTCGGCAAAGGCGGCGATGACCTCGGGGTCGGTCAGCGGAACATTCTGCAGGCGCTTGTCGAGCGCGGTCCCGCCGTTGCCCGGCGCCACGTACACCACCTGCACCTTGGGGGACTGGGCCAATTTCCAGGCCAGCGCGTGTTCACGTCCACCCGAGCCGACAACCAATACTTTCATGATCACTGCCAGAAAAGAAACACATACTAAAAGGCGGCGGCCTAGGCTGTGTCCGGGGCGCCGCCGATGGGGGCTTGTTGCAGCTTAGTCTTCGATCACCGCGTTGGTGAAGACTTCCTGCACGTCGTCCAGGTTTTCCAGGGCGTCGAGCAGTTTCTGCATCTTGGCCGCGTCGTCGCCGGCAAAGCTGACTTCGTTCTGCGGCTTCATCACCACGTCGGCCACCTCCGCCTTGAAGCCGGCGGCTTCCAGTGCGGCCTTGACCGCCGAGAAATCGTTGGGCGGGCAGGTGACTTCGATCGAACCGTCGTCGTTGGTGACGACGTCGTCGGCGCCGGCTTCGAGCGCGGCTTCCATCAGCTTGTCTTCCGGCGTGCCGGGGGCATACAGGAACTGGCCGCAGTGGGTGAACATGAACGCCACCGAACCTTCGGTGCCCATGTTGCCGCCGTGCTTGGAGAACGCATGGCGCACTTCGGCCACGGTGCGGGTGCGGTTGTCGGTCAGGCAGTCGACGATGATGGCCGCGCCGGCCAGGCCGTAGCCTTCGTAGCGGATTTCTTCGTAGTTGGCGCCTTCCATGCCGCCCACGCCGCGCTGGATCGCGCGCTGGATGTTGTCCTTGGGCATGTTCGCGTCCATGGCCTTGTCGATCGACAGGCGCAGGCGCGGGTTGGAGTCGACATCGCCGCCGCCGAGCTTGGCGGCAACGGTGATTTCCTTGATCAGGCGGGTCCAGATCTTGCCGCGCTTGGCGTCAGCGGCGGCCTTCTTGTGTTTGATATTGGCCCATTTCGAGTGACCGGCCATGATTCTCTCCGAAGCGGAATGCGGTGATCTGCGGTGATGTTGTGCGGGGTTGCCATGCGCGCCGTGGCCGGGGTGGCAAAGCCCTCGGACAGCGCGCGCCAGGTGACGGATATGCCTGGCGGCTGGCTATAATCAGCCCAGGATTTTATCACGCGGGCCTGCCCGCGCCGCTGCCGTGGCGAGTCCCGCGGTGCCAGACCTCAAAACCCCAGGAACATCATGGCCGACCCCATCCTCATCGCCAAGAACGCCGAACATGAACTGGTGCTGCTGCCGCAGATGGGCAACCGGCACGGGCTGATCACCGGCGCCACCGGCACCGGCAAGACCGTCACGCTGCAGACCCTGGCGCAGGGCTTCTCGCGACTGGGCGTGCCGGTCTTCATGGCGGACGTCAAAGGTGACTTGACCGGCATTTCGCAGGCTGGCCAGCCGTCCGACAAGCTCAAGCAGCGCCTGGCCGACCTGAACCTGCCGGAGCCGGCATGGGGCGCGTGCCCGACCACGCTGTGGGACGTGTTCGGCGAGAAGGGCCACCCGGTGCGCGCCACGGTCTCGCACATGGGCCCGCTGCTGCTGTCGCGCATGCTGGAGTTGAACGACACCCAGCAGGGGGTGCTGAACCTGGTGTTCCGCATTGCCGACGCCAATGGCCTGCTGCTGCTCGATGCCAAGGACCTGCGCGCCATGCTGCAGTACGTCGGCGACAACGCCGGCCAGTTCACCACCGAGTACGGCAATATCTCGGCCGCCTCGATCGGCGCCATCCAGCGCGGGCTGATCGCGCTGGAATCGCAGGGTGGGGATGTCTTCTTCGGTGAGCCGATGCTGAACCTGGAAGACTTCATCCAGACCGAGAAGGGCCAGGGCGTGGTCAATATCCTGGCCGCCGACAAGCTGATGAACGCGCCGCGGCTGTACGCGACCTTCTTGCTGTGGATGCTGTCCGAGCTGTTCGAGAAGCTGCCCGAGGCCGGCGACCTGGACAAGCCCAAGCTGGTGTTCTTCTTCGACGAGGCCCACCTGCTGTTCAACGATGCGCCCAAGGCGCTGCTCGACAAGATCGAGCAGGTGGTGCGGCTGGTGCGTTCCAAGGGCGTGGGCGTGTACTTCGTCACGCAGAACCCGATCGACATCCCCGACACCGTGCTGGGCCAACTGGGCAACCGCGTGCAGCATGCGCTGCGCGCCTTTACCCCGCGTGACCAGAAGGCGGTCAAGGTGGCGGCCACCACCATGCGCGCCAACCCCAAGCTGGACCTGGAAACCGCGATCGGCGAACTGGGCGTGGGCGAGGCCCTGGTGTCGTTCCTGGATGCCAAGGGCACGCCCTGCGTGACCGAGCGCGCCTGGGTGCTGGCACCGGGCAGCCGCATCGGCCCGGCGACGGAGGAAGAGCGCAAGCAGCTGATCGCCGGTTCGCTGGTGGCGGGCACCTACGAGAAGACCGTGGACCGCGAATCCGCCTATGAAAAGCTGCGCGGCAGCGTGGCGACGGTCGGCAATGGCAACGGCAAGGGCGCCGGAGGCGCGCCGGCGGGGCAGCCAGCGGGCGAGCAGGACAGCGGCTGGCTCGGCACGGCCGGCGACATCTTCGGCACGCTGACCAAGGGCACCGGCAAGACCGGCCGCGGCGATTCGATCCTGGAGTCGATGGCCAAGTCGGCCGCGCGCACGGTGGGCTCGCAGGTCGGGCGCGAGCTGATCCGCGGCGTGCTGGGGAGCCTGCTGGGCAAGAAGAAGTAAAGACCCGGACTGACGCAATGACGGAAAGGGCCGCACGATGCGGCCCTTTCCCTTAGCGACGCTGCGCTTGTTGCTGCGCCTTGGCCGCTGCCGCATCCTCGCGCATCTTGCGCGCGAACATCCGCGCAAAGAACCACCCCATGCCGATGATGAAGACGATCACGCCCAGGCTCATCAGGCCGGTGCTGGTACTGAACAGGATCTTGAAGGCTTCCATGCTTGGCTCCCTTTGCTTTGGCGATGGCCGCCGGCGAGGTCTCGCCGGCGCCTGCCGCCAGTGTAGGGAGCCCTGTGGCGCGGACTATTGAGGCCGGTCAAGCGCAAGCCAGCCCGCCGCGCGCCACTCAGTTCTTGGTGCCGAACAGGCGGTCGCCCGCATCGCCCAGGCCCGGCACGATGTAGGCGTGCTCGTCGAGATGGCTGTCGAGCGAGGCCACGAACAGCTGCACGTTCGGATGCGCCTTCTGGAACACTTCCACGCCCTCGGGCGCCGCCACCAGCGCAACGAAGGTGATGGCCTCGTCCTTCACGCCGCGCCGCTTGAGCACATCCACGGCATGCGCAGCCGAATAGCCCGTGGCGACCATCGGGTCGCACAGGATGAAGCTGCGGTCCTCCACGTCGGGCAGCCGCACCAGGTATTCCACCGGGCGGTGCTGCTCGTCGCGGTACACGCCGATATGGCCGATGCGCGCCGACGGGATCAGCTCGACCAGGCCGTCGCTCATGCCCACGCCCGCGCGCAGCACTGGCACGATGGTCAGCTTCTTGCCGGCGATCACCGGCGCGTCCAGCTCCACCAGCGGCGTCTCGATGCGGCGCGTGGTCAGCGGCAGGTTGCGGGTGATCTCATAGCCCATCAGCAGCGTGATCTCGCGCAGCAGTTCGCGGAAGGTGCGCGTCGACGTTTCCTTGTCGCGCATGTGCGAGAGCTTGTGCTGGATCAGCGGGTGGTCGAGGATGAACAGGTTGGGAAAGCGCGGGTCTTGTTTCATGGCTGGCGGCGAGGGCTCGGCGGGATAGGGGCAAGCAGGTGAAGCGGGCGGCGAGATCGGGTCGACCAGCGCGCCGCGCCGTTGCAGCCGGATTGTAATGGAAGCGGGCCGCCCTGCCCGTGGCTTCGCTTCCGGGACCCGCCCACGCCAGCGCCGCCGGCGGGCTCCCTGAACCGCCGGGAGCGTCCGGCGGCGCCTTGCGCTAGTCAAGCGCGCGGTTCTTCGACTCGATATCCACCATGTAGATGGCGATCGCCGCCACGGCAAGAAATGACGAAAGCAGCGCCAGGGCGAGGGTGAACTGGCTGGCCATGATCGGTGCAATGATGGACGGCGCGAACAGGCCGCCAAAGCGCGCCATCGCACCCGCAGTGCCCATCCCGCTGGCCCGCAGGTCAGTCGGGTACACCTCGGGCGTGAAGGCGTAGAGGGCGCCCCAGGTACCGAGCAGCGAGAAGCTCATCAGCAGGGTCGAGCCGACGATAAGCGCGGTGGACGTACCCAGGCTGTAGAGCATGCAGCCTGCCGCGCTGAGCAGCAGGAAGCCGATCAGGGTCGGCTTGCGGCCCCAGCGCTCGACGCCGTGCGCGGCCAGCGCGAACCCGGGGAGCTGCACCAGCGCGAGCACGATCAGGAAGACCTGGCCGCGCATGAAGCCAAAGCCCTGGCCCGCCAGCTTGACCGGCAGATAGACGAAGACGCCGTAGTAGGCGATCGAAATAAGCGCCCAGGCGGCAAGCAGGCAGATGGTGCGGCGCCGGCAGCCGCGCGCGAACAGCGCAAAGACCGACTTGCGCTCCATAGGCTGCGGCTCCAGGTTGCCGATTTCAACGGACACGCGATTGGCGGTGGCGACACGCTGCAGCACCGCGCGCGCCTCGGCCGAGCGACCCGATTTATTCAGGTAGAGCGGAGACTCGGGAACAAAGAAGCGGAACACCACGCCGACCAGGGCCGGGATGCCCGTGACGAGGAAGATCAGCCGCCAGGCATCATTGCCTCGCGACACGGCGATCAGCGCAAGAATGGCGAGCAGGATCGTGCCGACGGCCCAGAACGACTCCAGCAGGACCAGCCAGCGACCGCGCCGGTCCGAGGGCAGGAACTCGGCCATCATGGTGTAGTCGACGGGCAGCGTGCCGCCGACGCCGATGCCGGTCAGGAAGCGCAGCAACAGCAGCCACTGGAAGTCCGGTGCGAAAGCGGAAGCGACACCGCAGATGGCGTCGATGACCACCGCCATCATCAGCACGGGCCGGCGGCCGATCCTGTCAGCCAGCCGGCCGAACACGAAAGCGCCGATCAGCATGCCGACAAAGAACATCGTCCCGGTCTGCAGCGCGGTCGGTACGGGAATGCCAAAGGTCGCCGCAATCGACGGCGCGGTGAAGCCGATCGACAGCACCTGCATCGCGTCAGCCAGCCAGACCAGGCCGAAGATGACGAAGAGCCGATACTGGAACCGGCCGACGCCGGCCGCGCGGATGCCTTGCTCGATCGTGATGGTTTGAGGCGACGCTCCCCGCGCGCTGGGCTGTGGGGACGCGCCTAGCGTGACTTCCGGGATGGTCGTTGTTGCCATGGATGAAATTGATGACGACATGTTGTCTACCTGTCTTTATAGGCTGGTTCTTGAACTCGGACGCACACGTATCGAAGCAGGGCCAGACGGTACTGACTAATGCGTGATGATCACACCGGGCAATCGCACCGAATTGCAACGAAACGTGGTGAGTACTCCAATTGGCGAGGCTAGAACTGACCCGGTAGCACGCTCGCAACACCTGCTTGGTTCTGATACGACATAGTCACTCCTTGTTGTCTACCCTTGGTTGGTCCAGGCCCGGCCTCCCGGTCGGCGCTGCGGGGGACTATGCAAGCCCCGGGCCAGCGCTTCCGGTGATGTAAAGGGCCAATCTTTTAGTTTTGTTGTCTCGTCTGCCGCTTGCGGCGCGCCGTCCTTGTGCGGGGCGGCACCGCTGCGAGCCACGCGGCACTCATGTAGTGCGCACTACATGATCGTTCAGCGTAAGCTACATGAAACTGGCGGGCAAGGCCGAATTGCGTTTTCCCTCCTCGGGGTTTTCCCGCGCGTGGCGCGCATGGCGCCGGCGCGGGAATGCACGTTCCCTGCCCGGTGGCGAAGCGCCTTGCCAGGCACGGCGTAGGTGCGGTCAGCGTGGATGCGGCAGGCGCGGTGAGCCGGCCCCGCCGGGTCTGCTAGTCCTAGTGGGCAGGCATCGCGCGCAGGCGCGCGACGGTGTTCTCCAGGTCCTGCCATGCGGGTTTGTCGGGCGCAAAGCGCGCGCGCAGGTACTGCGTCAGTTGCGCGATCTGCTGGTCGTCGAGCGTGTCGGCATAGGCCGGCATCGCCCCCAGTTCGCTGTTGGGCGGTGCCGGCATGCCTTGCAGCAGCACCTGGATCACGTTGTCCGGCAGCTTGCTGTGCAGGTTCGTATTGAGCGCCAGCGAAGGCTTGACGCCGAACTGGGCGATGCCCTGGTCCGACTGGTGGCAGACCGCGCATGCGCTCTGGTACAGGCGTTCGCCGGGACCGCCCAGGGTGCGCGCGGCCTGCGCGCTGCGCTGCTCGAGCTGCGCTGCCTGTGCGGCCAGTACGGCAGGCGAGGGCGCTGGCGTGCCGAACGAGGCCACGTAGTGCGCAATCGCGCGCACGTCGGACTCAGGCAGTTGCGCCAGTTCCTCGACCACCGGTGCCATCGGTCCGGCCGCGGCGCCATGGTGCGGCGCATAGCCGCCGCGCAGGTAGGTGAACAGCGCCGCTTCGGTCCAGGGCAGCGGTGCTTGCGACAGCGCGGTCAGCGGCGGCGCTTCCCAGCCTTCGGCGCTGCCGCCGGTCAGGTACTGGCGGCCGCCCTTTTCGCCGCCGAGCGCGTTGCGCGGCGAATGGCAGGCGCTGCAGTGGCCCAGCCCTTCGGCCAGGTACGCGCCGCGATTCCATTGCGCGGAGCGCGACGGGTCCGGTGTAAAGCGCTCGTTGCGATGGAACAGCAGGTTCCAGCCGGCCAGCAGCGGGCGCAGGTTGAAGGGGAACGACAGCTGCGTCTGCGGGACTTCGGCTTTCACCGGCTCTGCCGACATCAGGTACCCATACAGCGCCTGCATGTCGCCGTCGCTGATCTTCGCGAATGCGGTGTACGGGAACGCGGGATACAGGCGGCGCCCGTCGCGGTGGATGCCCTCGCGCATGGCGCGCTCGAACGCGGCGAAGGACCAGTTGCCGATGCCGGTCTGCACATCCGGGGTGATGTTGGTGCTGTAGACCGTGCCGAAGGGCGTCTCCAGCGGCAGGCCGCCGGCGTTCTTCGCGCCGCCCGGCGCGGTATGGCAAACCGCACAGTCTCCCGCGGCGGCCACCAGCCGGCCGCGTTCGAGCGTGGCGGCGGAGTAGAAGCCGGCCTCGGGCGGCGCCACCGGTGCGATCGGCGCGCGCCAGGGCATCAGCGTGGCGCACACGCCGGCAGCGGCTGCGGCGGCTGCGGCGATCCAGCCGCGCTTGCTGCGCTGGTTGCCGGGCCTGGCCTCGGCCAGCGCCAGCCGGATGCGGTCGGCGCTGAAGGGCGGCGCGCGCAGGCGCACGCCGGTGGCATCGTAGATGGCATTGGCCACGGCCGCGGCGGCGGGCATGGTGCCGGTCGGGCTGGCAGCCAGCGCGTCATGCGGGGCGAGCGTGCCGGCCAGGCGGACTTCCGGCAGGGCGCTGCCCGGCACGGCCGGCAGCGCCTGGCTGGCAGATGGCGCCTCGGCCGGCCAGGTGTCGAAGGCGGGCGTGGCCGACGTCAGCTGCAGGGCAGCATCGGCCACGGCCAGCTCCAGCGAGCGCGCGGACGGCGCGGCTTGCGCGCGCGGCAGCGATTCACTGTCATGCCCCACCGTCACGCGCGTGACCGCCAGCTCGCCGGTGGTGCCGTCGACCTCGACCTCGGCCACCCATGCCGACCAGGTCTGCCCGGCTTCGTGATCGATGGTGTGGGCATAGGCAAAGCCGCGGCCGCGCTGTACGTTGCCTGCCGCTGTGTTGGCGCGGGGCGCGGCCGGCGTCCAGGCGGCGCGCTCGGCCACTTGCCGTACCAGTGCCGTGCCGCGCGCATCGTCGAGATGCGCCAGCCGCAGTGCGACCGGATCGGTGCCGGAGGCGGCGGCAAGCTCGTCGAGATGGGATTCCCGGGCGAACACCTGGGCCCGGGCGGCCGCCGGTGGCGCGGCATCGAACGCGGCGGCGTTGCCTGTCGCAACCAGGTCGACATGCGGGATGCGATAGGGCGGCATGGTGGTGGCGCCTGCATGGTCGGCATCGATGCCGTCCGCCACGGGCGATGCCGTATGCGTCAGCCACAGCGCCAGCGGTACGGCCGGGGCGGCGGTGCCCGCCAGCGTTGCGGCGTAGGCTTCGATGGCAGTGCCGGCCAGCGCGGTGTCGACGCGCACATCGAGCGCGGCATCGGCAAGGCCTACATCGGCGGCACACAGCCGACGCATCACGGGCAGTCCGGCGGCGTGGGCCAGCAGCGCCGCGTCGGCGGCGGCGTGCGGCGCGAGCAGCGCCGGGTCCGCGCGGTCATCGGGCGATTGCCAGCAGGCCAGCACCACCTGTTGCGGCGCGATGCCCAGCAGCGCGGCAAGCTCGGCGCGCAGCGCGCCAGGGCGCGTGCTCGGCAGCCACACGGTCAGCTTGCCGTCGCGCCAGTCGGCGACGGCTGTGCAATACGCCTCGCCGCGGGTGCCGGCCAGCGGCCACTGGTAGTGCTGCGTGTGGCGCGCGTCGGCGCCGGCCAGCACCGCATCGGCATTGCCGCGCCGGGCCAGCGCGTGGCGCGTTACCGGTGCGTCGTCGGCGCGGGGCGGGGCGGACCATCGTGCCTGCAGCGCCTGGATTGCGTTGGCGGCCTGTGCGCCGGAAGCCGCCGCCACGCCGGCAAAGTTGTTGCGGATGACGACCGCGCGCACGCCCGGCAGCGCCAGCGCGGCCTCGTGCTGCGCGCCCAGCAGGCGTGCCGCCAGCGGCTTGCCGTCGATCCAGCGCAGGCCAGGCGGTGTCAGCACCCGGGCAACCAGGCAGTCGGCGGCGGGCGGCGGCATGCTGCCCGCGACCGCGGTCGCAGGGGTGGCCTGGGGCACGAGTCCTTCGTTCACGATGCCGACCCCCCGGCCGTCTGCCGTTGCAGCATCGCGGCACGTTGCACCGCGCGCACGATTTCCACATGGGTGCCGCAGCGGCACAGGTTGAAGCGCAGCGCCTCGCGGATCTGGGCCTCATCGGGATCGGGATTCTGCGCGAGCAGCGCCTTGGCGGTCATGATCATGCCATTCAGGCAATAGCCGCATTGCGCGGCCTGCTCGTCGATAAACGCTTGCTGCACCGGGTCGGGCTGCGCATCGGTGCCCAGTCCTTCCAGCGTGGTGACGGCGTGCCCGACCACGGCCCTGACCGGCAGCACGCAGGCGCGCGCCGGCATGCCGTCCACCAGCACCGTGCAGGCGCCGCACTGGCCCAGGCCGCAGCCGTACTTGGGCCCGTTGCAGCACAGGTCGTTGCGCAGGATGTAGAGCAGCGGCGTGTCAGGGGCCACGCTCAGCGTATGCTCGGCGTGATTGACTTGCAGCGTCAGGGGGCGGGGCGTGTTCATCGGGGGGCTGGGGGCGGTTTGAACATCACGCATCGCTGCGCCGCGCCCCTTCGATGAGGGGCTGCGGCGAACAGGGTTGGTCAGGCGTCAGGCCGCTGCGGACAGCGTCCCGGTCCCGGCCGACACCAGCGGCACGTTGAAGACATCGTAGCCGAAACACCAGTCGGGGTTCTCGTTGCTGCGCAGCCAGGTGTTGTTGTGCGAGACCAGCTGGACCTTGCTCGCGCGCTCGTTGCGGTTCGCTTCATACAGCGCGAATGCCGAGGCGAAGTCGTCCACGCCGGTCTCGGTGAAGCAGCGCGTGAGCATCGCGGCATCCTCGATCGCCATCGCGGCGCCTTGTGCCATGTGCGGTTTCATCGGGTGGCAGGCATCGCCGAGCAGCACCAGGCGGCCCCGGCTCCACAACGGCAGCGGGTCGCGCTCCAGCAGCGGCCACTTGGTCACTTCGACGGTGCCTTCGATCAGCGACTGCACACCCTCGTGCCAGCCGTCGAATGCGGCGCGCATTTCCTCGATGCTGCTCGGGACCCAGCTCTTGCTCATGTCCCAGTCGGGCTCGGGCACGCCGGTGACGTAGTAGATCTCGTCGAGCTTGCTGGTATCGAAGTAGACCATCATGTGGCGGTCGTCGGTCCACCACTTGGTGCAGCGCTCATGCGTGAAGCCCTTGACGCGCGAGATCGGGAACACCGCGCGGTGCGCCACGTAGCCGGTGTACTTGGGCGGCTCGGCGCCCAGCAGCGTCTCGCGGATGCGCGAGTTGACGCCGTCCGCGCCGATCACGATGTCGGCCTCTTCGACCGTGCCGTCGGTGAAGCGCAATTGCACCACGTCGCCCTGGTCGGTGACGCTTTCCAGCTTCTTGTTGAAGAACAGCGTGTCGGGAGCCACGGCGTCGGTCAGCAACTTGTGGAAGTCGCCGCGGTGCACAGTCAGGTAGCTGGCGCCGTAGTGGCGCTCCGCGTAGTCGCCCAGCGGGATCTGCGCGATCACCTCGCCGCTCAGGCCGTCGCGGCTGTACCAGTAGTCGGGGTGGCAGCCCATGTCGTTGAGCGCGTTCTCGATGCCGATGCGCCGCATGATCTTCATCACGTTGGGCCCCACATGGATGCCCGCGCCCAGGCGTGAGAACGCCGGTGCCTGTTCATACAGCCTGACTTGGAAGCCGGCTCGCTGCAGCAGGGCGGCCGCGGCCGTCCCTCCGAGTCCGGCGCCGACAACTGCGATTCGCGGTTTGCCTTGCACGTTCTTTCTCCTGGCAATGACACAAGGTCGATGGGGGCTGGGGCGGCCACTCGGCCGACCGTTGAAAACGAGTGTACACACTCAAAATATCAAAGTAAAAGAAGAAATTGATGAACCTATGGAAAACCCTTACTGAAAACGTGAAGACGCCGCACATCGCGCTGTATCGGTGAATTTACGCGCAAAAACAGGGATTGATTAGTTAAGTATGCACTGAACGAGTGAATTCGTGGCGGCGCAGATTCTGTTTGCCTAGATAAAGTGTGTACACTACAATAAATCGCAGCATGCAGAGCCCGCCAGGGCGAAGCAGGCAGGGTAGACAGACAAACAGATGACGGAGTCGACAGTGCAGAAAGTTTTCCGAATCGGCCAGATCGTGCCGAGCTCCAACACCACCATGGAAACCGAGATCCCGGCGATGCTGGCCGCGCGCCAGCTGGTGCGCCCGGAACGCTTCACCTTCCACTCAAGCCGGATGCGGATGAAGAAGGTGGTCAAGGAAGAGCTGGCGGCCATGGACGCCGAATCCGACCGCTGCGCGGTGGAACTGAGCGACGCCCGCGTCGACGTGCTCGGCTACGCCTGCCTGGTGGCCATCATGGCCATGGGCCACGGCTACCACCGCGTGTCCGAGCAGCGCCTGCAGGCGCATACCGCCGAGAACGGCGGCGACGCGCCGGTGATCACCAGCGCCGGCGCGCTGGTGGATGCGCTCAAGGTGATGGGCGCGAAGCGCATCGCCGTGGTGGCACCCTATATGAAGCCGCTGACCGAGCTGGTGGTCGACTACATCCGCAATGAAGGCTATGAGGTGGTCGACTACCGCGCGCTGGAAATCCCCGACAACCTTGAGGTGGGCCGCCATGACCCGGCGCGGCTGCCGGAGATCGTCGCGCAGATGAATACGGCCGACGCCGATGTCATCGTGCTGTCGGCGTGCGTGCAGATGCCGTCGCTGCCGGCCGTGGCCAAGGTCGAGGCAATGACCGGCAAGCCGGTGGTTACCGCCGCCGTCGCCACCACCTATGCGCTGCTGAAGCGGCTCGGGCTGGAGCCGGTGGTGCCGGGCGCCGGCGCGCTGCTGTCGGGCGCGTACTGAAGGGGGCGGCCATGGCAGACAGCACCTTTCTCTACGGCGCCAACGTGAACGCCAACGGCATCCGCCAGCACTACCTGCGCTATGGTGGGCAGGGCGGCGCGCGCGCGCAGCGCGATGCCGTCATCATCGTGCCGGGCATCACCAGCCCGGCAGTGACCTGGGGCTTTGTCGGCGAGCAGTTCGGGCGGCAGTTCGATACCTATGTGCCCGACGTGCGTGGCCGCGGCCTGTCGCAGGCCGGCGCTGAGCTGGACTACAGCCTCGATGCGCAGGCTGCCGATGTGATCGCGTTTGCCAAAGCGCTTGGCTTGCAGCGCTACGCCATCGTCGGCCATTCGATGGGCGCGCGCATCGGCATCCGCGCCGCGCGCAGCAAGCCGGCAGGCCTGACGCGCCTGGTGCTGGTCGATCCGCCGGTGTCGGGTCCGGGCCGCCGCCCGTATCCGTCGCAACTGCCGTGGTACATCGATTCGATCCGGCTGGCGCAGCAGGGCATCGACGTGGAAGGCATGCGCCGCTTCTGCCCGACCTGGACCGAGGACCAGCTGCGCCTGCGCGCGCAATGGCTGCATACCTGCGACGAGCGCGCGATCCTGGCCAGCTTCAATGGCTTCCATGAGGACGATATCCACACCGACCTGCCGCACGTTGCCGTGCCGGCTCTGCTGATGACCGCCGGCCGCGGCGACGTGATCCGCGAGGAAGACGTGCAGGAGATGCGCAAGCTGCTGCCCGCGCTGCTGCTTGCGCATGTCGCCAACGCCGGCCACATGATCCCGTGGGACGACGAGGCCGGCTTCTACCGCGCCTTCGGCGACTTCCTGGGTGCGGCGCTGAACTGATCAAGGAGCGAACATGCCCGTAAGCGATTACGACCTGACCGCGGCGTGGAAGCAGGTGCTGACGCTGTCGAAGCTTGAGCCGGGACAGACCGTCACCGTGCTGACCGGCGCCGCCACGCATCCGCAGACGCTGCGCACCGCGATGGTGGCGGCGGCATCGATGGGCGCCATCGTCAACCGGCTCGACCTGCCGCCTGTCAACGGCGAAAAGGCGCTCAGCCGCGACGCGCTGGCCTACCTCGGTACCACGCCGCTCACCGGCAATCCCGCCGCCATCGCTGCGCTCAAGGCGAGCGACCTGGTGCTGGACCTGATGACGCTGCTGTTCTCGCCCGAGCAGCACGAGATCCTGGCGCAAGGCACCAGGATCCTGCTGGCGGTGGAACCGCCCGAAGTGCTGGCACGGCTGGTGCCGACCGAGGCCGACCGTGCCCGCGTCAAGGCCGCGACCGCGCGGCTGGGCAAGGCGCGCGAGATGCATATCGTGTCCGACGCCGGCATGGACCTGCGCTGCCGCCTGGGCGAATTCCCGGCGATCAGCGAGTACGGCTTTGTCGACGAGCCCGGCCGCTGGGACCACTGGCCGAGCGGCTTCGTGCTGACCTGGCCGGACGAGGGCGGCACCAACGGCACCATCGTGCTGGACCGTGGCGACATCCTGCTGCCGATGAAGTCTTACATCCAGGCGCCGATCCGCATCACGGTCGAAGCCGGCTATGTGCGCCGCATCGAGGGAGGCGTGGACGCCGAACTGCTGGCCGATTACATGGCCTCGTTCAACGACCCCGAGGCCTATGCCATGTCGCATATCGGCTGGGGCCTGCAGCCGCGCGCCAGCTGGTCGGCGCTGGCGATGTACGACCGCGAGGCCACCATCGGCATGGATGCGCGTGCCTACGAGGGCAACTTCCTGTGCTCGTTCGGTCCCAACAACGAAGCCGGCGGCAGCCGCACCACGGCCTGCCATATCGATATCCCGGTGCGCCACTGCACCGTCAGCCTGGATGGCGAGCCCGTGGTGGTGCGCGGCAAGGTGATGGACGGCCACCACGCGCCGGCCGCTTCTCTCTACAAGGACGCGCTCCATGGATGACGCCGTGCAGACTTACCAGCGTCAGGGCTTCGGCGCGTCGATTCCACTGAAGGCCCCATACGGCCTGCTGATCATCGACTTCGTCAACGGCTTCGCCGACCCGGCGGTGTTTGGCGGCGGCAATATCCCCGAGGCGATCCGCAATACCCAGCCGCTGCTGCGCACCGCGCGCGAGCAGGGCTGGCCGGTGGCGCACAGCCGCATCGTGTTCGCCGACGACGACAGCGACCACAACATCTTCACGCTGAAGGTGCCGGGCATGCTGACGCTGAAGGAGGATGGCCACAACAGCAAGATCGTGCCGGAGCTGGCGCCGGCGCCGGGCGAACTGGTGGTGCGCAAGACGGTGCCGTCGGCGTTCTTCGGCACCTCGCTGGCGGCCTGGCTGACGCAGCGTGGCGTGCAGACGCTGCTGGTGGCGGGTTGCGTCACCAGCGGCTGCGTGCGCGCCAGCGTGGTTGACGCGATGTCGCTGGGCTTCCGCCCGCTGGTGGTGTCGGATTGCGTGGGCGACCGCGCGCTGGGTCCGCATGACGCCAACCTGTTCGACATGGCGCAGAAATACGCCACCGTGCTGACGCGCGACGAGGCACTGGCGCGGGTTGCCGGCGTGCGCGCCGCCGCCTGAGGCGTGGCGACGCGGCCGGGCCTGGCGTCAGCCTGCCGCCGCGCGCCGGCCGCGGGCCGGCTTGCGCGGCGCGGCCGGCGGCGCCACATCCGCATCCGGCACCGCGCCGGGCACGGCCACGGCGCGCAGCACCGTCTGCTGGATCACATCGCGCCAGTGCGCCAGCGCGGGCGGGCTCATCATGGGTTCGCCCAGGAAGGCGCTGAGCGTATGATGGTTGGAGTTGTAGAAGTAGCCAAGCGAAGCGATCACCATATAGACATCGCGCGCGCCCGCGTCGGGCCGGAACAGCCCCGCGGCTTTGCCGCGCGCGAGGATGCCGTCGAGCACCGACAGCGCGTAGCTGGAGATCTCGCGCAGCCGCACCGACTTCTTCGCGTGCTTGCCCTGGCTCATGTTCTCGCTGGTCAGGATGGCGACGAACTCCGGATGGTCGAGGTAGTACTGCCAGACGAAGTCGATCAGCTGCGACAGCGCGCGCACGGGGTCGGCGGCGTCGAGCTCATGTTCCAGCTGCTGCTCGGCTTCATTGAGCTGCAGGTAGATGGTCTCCAGTACTTCGACAAACAGCTTTTCCTTGCTGCCGAAGTAGTAATAGATCATCCGGTCGTAGGTCTTGGCCAGCGACGAGATGCGTTCGATGCGGCCCCCGTCGTAGCCGCGCTGGGCGAAGACCTTGATCGCAGCCTTCAGGATGCGGTCGCGGCTGTCCTGCGCTTGTCTGGCCCGCGTGCCGGCTGGCGCCCGCTTTGCGGTTGGCTTGGGCGCGGTCGTGATCGTCATGGTCGATGCTTGGGCTATTCCACTGTTGGCTTGCAGTATAACGGGCGCCCCGGGGCGCAGCCGGTGAAGGAGATGGCAGAACGATGACGGCAACCAACCTGCAATCCTCGGCACAGGCCGACGCCGAAACGCCGCGCACGCTGCGGCTGGCGCTGCTGCAGGCCACCGGCGTGCTGCTGGTGACGCGCGCCCCGCAGGCGGCGCCGCGGCCCGCGCCTGGCCAGCCCGGCGCGGCTTCGGACTACGTGCCGGCGCTGCCGGACATCTTCATTGCCGTGCGCGACAGCGGCGAGGTGCTGGCCTTCAATGGCCACGTCGACCTCGGCACCGGCATCCGCACGGCCCTGGCGCAGATCGTGGCGGAAGAACTCGACGTGCCGCTCGAACGCGTACGCATGGTGCTTGGCCATACCGAAGCCACCCCCAACCAGGGTCCCACTATCGCCAGCGCATCGATCCAGATTTCGGCGCTGCCGTTGCGCCGCGCCGCGGCACAGGCGCGTGCGTGGCTGCGGGCGCGTGCCGCGCAGCGGCTCGGCGTGGAGGCCGGCGGGCTGGAGGCAGAAGACGGCGTGTTCCGCGATCCCGGCACGCAGGCCAGCATCGGCTATGGCGCGCTGCTTGCCGGCGAGCACCTGGAACTGCCGCTGGCCGAAGACATACCGACCAAGCCGGTCGAGTCCTACCGCATCGTCGGCCGCGCCGCGGGCCGCGTCGATATTCCCGGCAAGGTGCGCGGCGCGCTGACCTTTGTCCACGACGTGCGCGTGCCCGGCATGCTGCATGGCCGCGTGGTGCGACCGCCGTATGCGGGGCGCGACAGCGGCGACTTTGTCGGCAACAGCCTGCTGGAAGTCGACCGCGACTCCGTGCGCGACGTGCCCGGCCTGGTCGATGTGGTGGTGCAGGGCGACTTTGTCGGCTTGGTGGCCGAGCGCGAGGAATACGCGGTCCAGGCCGCGCGCCGGCTGCGCGTGCGCTGGAAGCCGGTGCCGCCGCTGCCCGCGCTGGACGATCCGGAGCCCGCGCTGCGCGCCAATCCGGCCACGCGGCGCGAGTTGCTGTCCGACGGGGAGCCGCCGGCAAGCGGCGCCGGCACGGTCTTGCAGCGGCGCTTTGTCTGGCCGTACCAGATGCATGGCTCGATCGGCCCGTCATGCGCCGTGGCCGACTGGCATGACGATGGCCTGACGGTGTGGTCCGGCACGCAGAACCCGCATGTGCTGCGCATCGACCTGGCGAGGCTGTGCGGGCTCGGCGAAGACCGTATCGAGGTCGTGCGCATGGAGGCCGCCGGCTGCTACGGGCGCAACTGCGCCGACGATGTCTGCGCCGACGCGGCACTGCTGTCGCGCGCGGTCGGGCGGCCCGTGCGCGTGCAGCTATCGCGCGAACAGGAACACCTGTGGGAGCCCAAGGGCGCGGCCCAGCTGATGGACGTCAGCGCCACGCTGGGGCCGGACGGCGCGCTGCTTGGCTATGACTTCACCAGCCGCTATCCGTCCAACGATGCGCCCACGCTGGCGCTGGTGCTGACCGGTGCCGTGCCCAACGCGCCGCGCACGCTGGAGATGGGCGATCGCACCGCCGTGCCGCCATACGCGTATGGCGCGCGCCGCATAGGTTGCGACGACACCCCCGCGATCGTGCGCGCGTCCTGGCTGCGTGGCGTGTCGGCGCTGCCCAATGCGTTTGCGCATGAGTGCGTGATCGATGAGCTGGCGGCAGAGGCGGGTGCCGATCCCGTGGATTTCCGGTTGCGGCACCTGCCGGATGTACGTGCCGCGGCCTTGCTGCGTGCCGTGGCTGAAGCGGCTGGCTGGCAGCGGGGCGTGGCCGGATCGCGGGGCATCGCGGATGCCGAAGGCCGGCTGCGCGGCCGGGGCGTGGCCTATGCCCGCTATATCCACAGCCGTTTCCCGGGCTTCGGCGCAGCCTGGTCGGCCTGGGTGGTGGACCTGGCGGTGGATGCCGGCAGCGGCCGCATCACCATTGAGAAGGTGGTGGTCGGGCAGGATACCGGCATGATGGTCAATCCCGACGGCGTGCGCCACCAGATCCACGGCAACGTGGTGCAGACCCTCAGCCGGGTGCTGAAGGAGCAGGTGCGCTTCGATGCGGATGGGGTCGCCAGCCGCGAATGGGGCAGCTATCCGCTGCTGACCTTCCCGGAAATCCCGCCGATTGAAGTGGTGCTGATGCCGCGCCAGTCGGAGCCGCCGCTGGGCGCGGGCGAATCGGCCTCGCTGCCGGGCGCGCCGGCGCTTGCCAACGCCTTGTTCGATGCGCTGGGGGTGCGGCTGCGCCGGCCGCCGTTCGTGCCCGAGACGGTGCTGGCGGCGCTAGCGGCGATGAATAGCTGACAGTTTTCTCCCCTCTCCCGCAAGCGGGAGAGGGGAGAAAACCCTCGGCGTCCGTGGACCCTAGACGCCGTTCCCCTCGTCGATCTCACTCATCTTGCGCAGCAGGTAAGTCACCGCCACACGCTCGGCCGGATTCAGGCTGCCGAAGGTCTGCTCCGAGATTTCCTTCGCAAACGGCACGGTCTCATCGATCAGTGCCAGCCCGTCGGGCGTGACCGTCACCACCACCTTGCGCCGGTCATTGGGATCGTGCGACACCGCAATCAGCTCACGCGACTTCAGCCGGTCGATGATGCCCCGCACGGTGGCCTGGTCGATGGCGGTGGCGCGCACCACCTCGTTCATCGAACACGGCTGGCGGTCCCTGACCGCGCACAGCACCACGAACTGCGCCGCAGTCAGCTGCGAATCCGGGATGGTCTGCTGGAAGATCGCCACATGGCGCTGGTAGGCGCGCCGCAGCAGGTGGCCCACCTGCTCGGTGAAGTCGTAGTCTGCGGCGGTCTTGCCGGAAGGCGGGTCGGAGGGCTGGGGCACGAACCTGGTGCAGTGGGTAAGGTGACCCAGAGTATACCGAGGAAGGGGGCAGGAAAGGTGGCCGGGAAGGTGGCCGGAGCCGCCGAGGTGATGCCCGATGCCATTGCGTCTTTTCGAATACAATCGTCGGGTCGTTTCGCGGGGCCGACGTGCCCGCCCGCTTTCCCCTGTATTCCCCGTGCCCGCCTCCCAGAAGTCTCTCGCCGCACCTGCCGCGCTGCCGTCGCCGCAGCGCTCGGGCCTTGTCATCGCCGCCGTCGGCGCGGTGCTGTTCTCCGCCAAGGCGATCGTCGCCAAGCTGATGTACCGCTACAACGTCGATGCGGTGATGGTGATCACGCTGCGCATGCTGTTCGCGGTGCCGCTGTTCATGGCGATCGGCTGGTGGCAGTCGCGCCGGCTGGCGCCGCTGTCGTGGGCGGATCGCGGCCGCGTTGTGTTTCTCGGCTTTATCGGCTACTACCTGTCGAGCTTCCTCGATTTCATCGGCCTGCAATACATCACCGCCGGGCTGGAGCGGCTGATCCTGTTCCTGACGCCGTCGTTCGTGCTGCTGGCCACCGCGCTGGTGTTCCGCCGGCCGATCGCCATGCGCCAGTGGCTGTCGCTGCTGCTCGCCTACGCCGGCATCGTGCTGGTATTCGCGCATGACCTGGACGTCAGCGGCAGCCAGGTGTGGCTGGGCGGCGCGCTGGTGCTGGGCAGCGCCATGACCTATGGTATCTACCTGATCCTGAGCGGCGAACTGGTGCGGCGTATCGGCTCGCTGCGGCTGGTGGCGTATGCGATGTGCGTCTCGACCGCCTGCTGCGTGATCCAGTACCTGGTACTGGGCCGGCCGGTGGCGGAACTGGCGCAGCCGGCTCCGGTGATGTGGCTGTCACTCGTCAATGCGGTGTTCTGCACCGTGCTGCCGGTGTCGCTGACCATGGTGGCGGTGTCGCGCATCGGCGCGCCGATGGCGTCGCAGGCGGGCATGATCGGCCCGGTGTCGACGCTGTTCCTGGCCTTCTGGCTGCTGGGCGAGCCCGTCAGCGGCGTGCAACTGGCCGGCAGCGCGCTGGTGATGGGCGGCATGTATTTGCTGTCGGCAAGAAAGACGTGATTCCGGGCCGGCCCCGGAGCTGGCCCCCCAAAGACAACAGACAAAAGGAGAAAGACATGGATCTGGGACTGCGCGGCAAGCATGCGCTGGTATGCGGCGCCAGCAAGGGCCTGGGCTTTGCCTGCGCCGACGCGCTGGCGGCCGAGGGTGTTGACGTGGTGATCGTGGCGCGCGGCGCCGAGGCGCTGGAGAAGGCCGCGGCCGGCCTGCGCGCGCGCCATGGCCGCCGCGTGATCGCGGTGGCGACCGACATCACCACGCCCGAAGGCCGCAAGGCGGCGCTGGACGCCGTGGCCAAGCTGGGCGACCTCGACATCCTGGTCAACAACGCCGGCGGCCCGCCGCCGGGCAACTTCCGCGACTGGGAGCGCAGCGACTGGCTGGCCGCGCTGGACGCCAACATGCTGACCCCGATCGAGCTGATCAAGGCCACTGTCGACGGCATGATCGCGCGCAAGTGGGGCCGCATCATCAATATCACCAGCGGCGCGGTCAAGGCGCCGATCGATGTGCTGGGCCTGTCCAATGGCGCGCGCTCGGGCCTGACCGGCTTTGTCGCGGGCGTGGCGCGCGAAGTGGCGCAGCACGGCGTGACCATCAACAACCTGCTGCCGGGCCCGTTCAACACCGACCGCCTGCTCAAGACCATGGAAGGCGGCGCCAAGAAGGCTGGCCTGAGCGTCGATGAGGTGGCGCAGCGCCGCGCCGCGGCGAACCCGTCGCGCCGCTTCGGCGAGCCGGCCGAGTTCGGCGCCACCTGCGCGTTCCTGTGCAGCCGCCATGCCGGCTACATCACCGGGCAGAACATCCTGCTCGATGGCGGCGCCTACCCGGGCACCTTCTGATCCCGCTGCTTTCTCCTGTTTCCTGACGTTCACCGACCCCGCAACAAGGAACCCCTGATGACTCGCCCCCGCATCGCGTTGATCGCCCACGACCACAAGAAGGACGACATCGTTGCCTTCGCCACGCGCCACCGCGCCTTCCTTTCGCAGTGCGAGCTGCTGGCCACCGGCACCACCGGCGGGCGCCTGATCGACGAGGTCGGGCTGGAGGTGACGCGCATGCTGTCGGGGCCGTGGGGCGGCGACCTGCAGATCGGCGCGCAACTGGCCGTAGGCCTGGTGCGCGCCGTGGTGTTCCTGCGCGACCCGATGACGCCGCAGCCGCATGAACCCGATATCAACGCGCTGGTGCGCGCCTGCGACGTGCACAACGTGCCCTGCGCCACCAACGTGGCCACTGCCGAGCTGTTGATCGCCGGGCTTGCCCGCGAGGTCGACGAAGCGGCGGCCAGCTGAATTCCCGATCGATGCAACACCATAGCGAAGGAGCGACACAGATGAGCAAAGCCATCCGGATCGAGCAGACCGGCGGTCCCGAAGTCATGCAGTGGGTCGATGTCGAGGTGGGCGAGCCCGGTCCCGGCCAGCTGCGCGTGCGCCATGAGGCGGTGGGCCTGAACTACATCGATGTCTATTTCCGCACCGGGCTGTACAAGCAGCCGCTGCCGGGCGGGCTGGGCATGGAAGGCGCCGGCGTGGTCGAAGCGGTGGGCGAGGGCGTGCGGCACGTCGCCGTGGGCGACCGCGTGGCCTACGCTGGCCGACCCACCGGCGCCTACGCGCAGGTGCGGGTGATGCCGGCCGATATCGTGGTGCGGCTGCCCGATGCGATCCCGTTCGACACCGCCGCGGCGATGATGCTGCAGGGCCTGACGGCGCAGTACCTGATCCGCGACAGCTACAAGGTGCAGCCGGGCGACACGGTGCTGCTGCATGCCGCCGCCGGCGGCGTCGGCCTGATTGCGAGTCAGTGGCTCAAGGCGCTCGGCGTGACCGTGATCGGCACCGTCGGCAGCGACGAGAAGGCCGAACTGGCGCGCGCCAACGGCTGCGCCCACACCATCGTCTACACGCGTGAGTCGTTCGTGGAGCGGGTCAGGGAGATCACCAACGGCAAGGGGGTGCCGGCGGTCTATGACTCGATCGGCAAGGACACCTTCCAGGGCTCGCTCGACTGCCTGGCGCCGCGCGGCACCATGGTCAGCTTCGGCAACGCCTCGGGCCCGGTGCCGCCGTTCGACCTGTCGGTGCTGGGCAACAAGGGCTCGCTGCGGCTGACGCGGCCGACGCTGATGACCTACGTGGTGCACCGCGAACTGCTGGAGCCGATGGTGGCCGACCTGTTCGACGCCGTGGCCACCGGCAAGGTGAAGATCGACGTCCGCCAGCGCTACGCGCTGTCTGAGGTGGCGCAAGCGCATCGCGACCTGGAAGCGCGCAAGACCACGGGCTCGACCATCCTGCTGCCGAACTGAGCAACAGCCAGGCAGGCAAGCAAAAGCCCCGGGGCGGCAGGCGCTGCCCCGGGGCTTTGGCTTTGAGCGATGCCGTCAGTGCGGCCGGACCGTGGTGGCGGTGGCGCGCGTCTGCGCCTGGCGCAGGATATGCGGCGGCAGGCGCTTCAGGATCAGGTGCACCGCCAGCGGAATCAGCACCACGTCATCGACAATGCCCAGGCCCGCGACCACGTCGGGGATCAGGTCGATCGGCGAGATTGCGTAGAGCAGCAGCCCGATGGCGGCGGGCTTGAGCCAGGGCGGCGCGTCCGGATGGCGCAGCGCGTACCAGAACAGGCGGCCGTCGCGGCGAACCAGCGTCCACAGGGCCGAAAATCGCTTCCACATGAGAGGCCTCCTTCACATTGCGGGCGCCGGTTACTGGCGCATGCACAGATAGCTTGGGCCGTTATCGGCGGCTTCAAGTTCCGCAAGGTATGGGCGGTGCGGGGAGGGTGCCCGGAACGGGCGGCAGGGCGGGGAATTGTGGCGATTCCGCCCCCGCGCGGCGGAGGCGGGCGCCGCGCACCGTCACCGGCGCGCGGCTGGGCTGCGTGGCGAATCAGCCCGGGATCTTGCCTTCCACGCCTTCGACGTAGAACTTCACGCCATGCAGGAAGCCGTCGTCGGCCACCTGGTCCTTGGCCAGCTGTTCCTTGCCGGTGTTGTCCTTGATCGGACCCTTCCAGATCGGCGCGCTGCCGTCGGCGATGCCCTTCTTGCGCTCTTCGACCAGCGCCTTGACGTCAGCCGGCACATCGGCGTTGAAGCTCTTCAGGTCGATCATGCCTTCCTTCAGGCCCCACCACGTGGTGCTGTTCTTCCACTGCTTGTTCAGCACGTCTTCCACCACCTTGTTGTAGTAGACGCCCCACGAGATCACCGACGCGGCCAGGTGGGCCTTGTCGCCGAACTTGCTCATGTCGCTGTCCCAGCCGAAGGCGTGCACGCCCTTTTCCTGCGCGGTCTGCACCACGGCGGCGGAGTCGGTGTTCTGCATCAGCATGTCGACGCCCTGGCCGATCAGCGTGGTGGCGGCTTCGCGCTCCTTGCCCGGATCGAACCACTTGTTGACCCACACCACCTTGACCGTGGCCTTGGGGTTGACGCTGCGCGCGCCCAGCGTGAACGAGTCGATATTGCGGATCACCTCGGGGATGGGCACCGATGCCACCACGCCCATCTTGCCGGTCTTGCTCATCTTGCCCGCGACCACGCCCGCCAGGTAGGCGCCTTCATAAGTGCGCACGTCGTACTGGGCCAGGTTCTCGGCGGTCTTGAAGCCGGTGGCGTGCTCGAACTTTACGTCCGGGAATTCCTTGGCGACCTTGAGCATCGACTCCATGTAGCCGAAGGTGGTGCCGAAGATCAGCTTGTTGCCCTGGCTGGCCAGGTCGCGGAACACGCGCTCGGCGTCGGCCGCGGATTCGGGCACGTTCTCGACGAAGGAGGTCTTGACCTTGTCGCCGAACTTCTCTTCCACGGCCTTGCGGCCGTTGTCATGCGCGAAGGTCCAGCCGGCATCGCCGACCGGCCCGATATAGACGAAGGCGACCTTGAGCGGCTCGGCCTTCTGCTCGGCCGCGGGCGCGGAGGCCGCGCCCGCCGTCTCGGCAGGCTTGTCGGCCTCTTTCTTGCCGCAGCCCGCGAGGGTCAGCAAGGCGGTGGCGGCCAGGGCCGCCAGGGTCTTCCTGCGCGTGACGATCATGATTTCTCCTTGTGATGAATTGTTGGTAGCTCAGGGATTTCCGTAAAAAAACTCGAGGCTCAGGCATTGCCGGGCCGGAAGGGCTTGCCCAGCGAGGCCGGCATGTTCAGCCGGATCCAGGCCGGGTTGCGCGAGATCAGCGCCAGCACCACGATGGTGGCCGCGTACGGCAGCATCGACAGGAACTGCGACGGCACCGACACGCCGATCCCTTGCAGGTAGAACTGCAGGATGGTCACGCCGCCGAACAGCCACGCGCCCACCAGCACGCGGCCCGGGCGCCAGGTGGCGAAGGTGGTCAGCGCCAGCGCGATCCAGCCGCGACCGGCGACCAGGTTCTCGACCCACATCGGCGTGTACACCAGCGACAGGTAGGCGCCGGCAAGCCCGCAGCAGGCGCCGCCGAACAGCAGCGCGCCAAAGCGGATGGTGCGCACCGGGTAGCCCAGCGCGTGCGCCGATTCCGGCGCTTCGCCGATCGCGCGCAAGGTCAGCCCCGCGCGCGTGCGGAACAGGAACCACATGATGGCAAAGCACAGCAGCAGGCTGAAATACACCATCCAGTGATGCTGGAAGAAGGCCGGCCCGAAGAAGGGCAGGTCGGCCAGGCCGGGCACGGCCTTGGCCTGCGCCGGCATGGCGAAGCCGACAAAGCGCTGGCCCATGAAGGCCGACAGGCCGGTGCCGAAGATCGACAGCGCCAGGCCGGTGGCGACCTGGTTGGTGGCCAGCACCAGCGCCAGCCACGAGAACAGCGTGGCCATCAGCATGCCGGCGAGCGCGCCGGCGGCAAAGCCGAGCAGCGGCGACTGGGTCTGGTAGCCGACCATGAAGCCGGCCACCGCGGCGACCAGCATCATGCCTTCGGCGCCGAGGTTGAGCACGCCCGAGCGCTCGTTGATCAGCAGGCCCAGCGCGGCCAGCAGCAGCGGCGTGCCGGCGTTGATGGCGGTGGCGATAAGGGGAGCGAGTTGTTCCATATTGTTCTGTAGCTCCGCTCAGGCCGTGGTGGCGCGCCAGCGCAGGCGGTTTTCGATCAGCGTGTCGCAGGCCAGCAGGAAGAACAGCAGCATGCCCTGGAACACCCAGCCAATGGCCGACGGCAGGCCCAGGCGCGATTGCGCCATCTCGCCGCCGATATAGAACAGCGACATCATGATGCCGCCGAAGACCGTGCCGACCGGATGCAGCCGGCCGATAAAGGCGACGATGATGGCGGTGAAGCCGTAGCCCGGCGAGATCGACGGCAGCAGCTGGCCGATCGGGCCGGTCACTTCGAACGCGCCCGCCAGGCCCGCGGTGGCGCCCGAGATCAGCAGTGCGCTCCACAGCGCGCTGCGCGCCGAGAAACCCGCGTAGCGCGCCGCCGCCGGCGCGGTGCCGCCCACCTGCAGGCGGTAGCCGGCAAAGCTGCGGAACACGAACACGGTCATCACCGCCACCAGCACCAGCATCACGGCAAAGCCGGCATGCAGGCGCGAGCCCGACATCAGGTTGGGCAGCAGGTACTCGGACGAGAACACCTTCGACTGCGGGAAGTTCATGCCGTTGGGATCCTTCAGCGGCCCGTTGACCACCCACAGCAGCAGCTGCTGCGCGATATAGGTGAGCATCAGCGAGACCAGGATCTCGTTGGCGTTGAACCTGTCCTTGAGCACCGCCGTGAGCGAGGCCCACAGCATGCCGCCGACCATGCCGGCGAGTGAGGCCAGCACCAGCACCACGGTGCCGTTCATGGCCTGGCCCGGCACATCGAAGTAAAGCACGGTGGCGCCGGCGCAGATGCCGCCGGCAATCAGCTGCCCGTCGGCGCCGATATTCCACACGTTGGCGCGGTAGCACACCGACAGGCCGAGTGCGCACAGCACCAGCGGCACGGTCTTGAGCAGCACCTCGCCGATGGCGCGCTGGTCGCGCAGCGGATCGGCCAGGAAGACCTTGAGCGCGGCCACGGGGTCCTTGCCGAGCACCAGGAACAGCAGCGCGCCGAACAGGAGCGTCAGCGCCAGTGCGACCACCGGCGAGGCATAGGCCATGGTGCGCGAGGGCAGGCCACGCGGCGCCAGCGAGAGGGGGGAGCGGGGCAGCAGTTGTCGCACATCAGCCATGGCTTGCCACCTCCGCGCCGGATTGCGCCTGGGCGGGCCCGCCTTGCCACAGTCCGCTCATCCACAGGCCGATCTGCTCGCGCGTCGCGGTCTCGGCCGGCACCGAAGGCGACAAGCGGCCCTTGGCGATCACGTGCAGCCGGTCGCAGATCGCGAACAGCTCGTCGAGCTCTTCCGACACCACCAGGATGGCGCAGCCGGTGGCCTTCAGCGCCAGGATCTCGTTGTGGATCTGCGCCGCGGCGCCAACGTCCACACCCCAGGTCGGTTGCGCCACGATCAGTACCTTAGGGCCGCTTTCGATCTCGCGGCCGACAATGAATTTCTGCAGGTTGCCGCCCGACAGGCTGCGCGCCAGCGCGTGCGGCCCGCTGGCCTTGACGCGGAAGCGGCTGATCACGGCCGAAGCCAGCCCGGTGGCCGCGCCGGGCGAAATCATGCCTTGCCTCACATAGGGTGGCGTCTGGTGCGACAGCAGGATATTGGTCGCCAGGCTCATGCCCGGCACCGCGCCGCGGCCCAGGCGCTCTTCCGGCACGAAGGCCAGGCCCGCGCGCCGGCGCTGGCGCGCATCGAGCCGGCCGACTGGCTTGCCGCCGAGCTGCACCGACATGTTGTCTGCGCGTGTGTCTTCACCGGACAGCGCGGCCAGCAGCTCCTGCTGCCCGTTGCCGGACACGCCGGCAATGCCGACGATCTCGCCGGCGTGGACATCCAGCGAGATCCTGCTCAGCTCGGTCGCGAAGGCATGCGCGCGCGGCAGCGACAGGCCCTGCACGCTGAGCCGCACCGGGCCGCGCTCGGCAGCCACGCGCGTCTCGCGCGGGGGCTCGCCGCCGATCATCAGCCGCGACAGCGAGGCCGCGGTTTCCTGGCGCGGATCGCACACGCCGGTGACCTTGCCCATGCGCATCACGGTGGCCTGATGGCACAGTGCGCGGATCTCGTCGAGCTTGTGGCTGATGTAGAGGATGCTGGTGCCTTCGGCGGCCAGCTGGCGCAGCGTGACGAAGAGCGTTTCCACTGCCTGCGGGGTCAGCACCGAGGTGGGCTCGTCCAGGATCAGCAACTGCGGATTGGCCAGCAGCGCGCGCACGATCTCCACGCGCTGGCGCTCGCCGACCGACAGCGTATGCACATGGCGGTTCGGCTCCAGCGGCAGCCCGTAGCGCTCGGCGGTGGCGCGGATGCGCTCGGCCAGCTGCTTTATGTTGCCTTGCTGTCCGGCGGGCAGGCCGAGTGCGATGTTCTCGGTCACGGTCAGCGTGTCGAACAGCGAGAAATGCTGGAACACCATGGCGATGCCCAGGTTGCGGGCGTCGTGCGGACTGTTGATGGTGACCGGCGCCCCGTTGAAGTGCATCTCGCCGGCATCCGGACGGACCGCGCCAAAGATAATCTTCATCAGGGTGGATTTGCCTGCGCCGTTTTCACCCAGCACGGCATGGATCTCGCCGGGGGCGACGCTGAGGCTGACGTCGTCATTGGCGACGACGCCCGGGTAGCGCTTGCTGATATGGGCCAGCGCCAGCCTGGGAGGGAGTTGTGATGTCACTGAGGCGGCTCGGGTTGTTGTGATGGCAGCAACGTGGGATGAGTCAACAGCGCGGCAGTGCGTGGCGCAGCATCGCCGCGACGCATTGCAGCATTCATCATGGTTTGGTGATGCCCGATATTGGTGATGGATTATATAAGTGACAGGACACCGGGCGGGCCGATTCCGGCGTCATTCCAGTCCCTGCAACGGTTTGGGGGTGGTTGCAAGTCGCGTGCCGGCCACAGCACGAAAAAAAGCCGCCGGCTCCTTGCGGAGCCAGCGGCTGGACTGGAGCAGCGGCGGGCGGCCAGGGCGGCCGCTCGCCGGCAGGGCTCAGGCGCCGGTGGTGGCGAAGCGCCCGTCGCGGAAATCCGCCAGAGTCTGGTAGATCTGCTCCTGCGTGTTCATCACGAACGGCCCGTACTGCGCGATCGGCTCGTTCAGCGGCTGGCCCGCGATCAGCAGGAAGCGCGCGTCGGCCTCGGCCCTGACGATGACGCCGTCAGACTGGCCGGCGTTGTCCAGCACGCCCATGCGCTGGGCCTCGATCACGGCGCGGTCGTCGCCGCTGCCGATCGAAACCTCGCCCCGGTACACGTAGACGAACGCGTTGTGCCCGGCCGGCAGCGCCTGCGCAAAGGTCTGGCCGGCCGGCAGGTGCACGTCCAGGTAGACCGGCTCGGTCACCGGGCGCGTGATCGCGCCGGCCACGCCGTGCGTGGCGCCCGCCAGCACGCGCACCGTGGCGCCGTTGTCCAGCGCCACCGTCGGGATCTCGGCGGCGGGCAGGTCGCGGTACCACGGCGCGGTCATCTTGTCCGCGGCCGGCAGGTTCAGCCATAGCTGGAAGCCTTCCATGCGGCCGTCTTCCTGCTCGGGCATTTCCGAGTGGACCACGCCTGCGCCTGCCACCATCCACTGCGCGCCGCCGTTCTGCAGCAGCCCCTCGTTGCCGGCGCTGTCGCGATGGCGCATGCGCCCGGCCAGCATGTAGGTGATGGTCTCGAAGCCGCGGTGCGGGTGATCGGGGAAGCCGCCGATGTAGTCGTCCTTGCTGTCGGTGCCGAAGGCATCGAGCATCAGGAACGGGTCCAGCCGGCGCTGCAGGTTCTGCGTCAGCACGCGGGTCAGCTTGACGCCGGCGCCGTCCGAGGTGGCAATGCCCCGCACCACGCGGTCCACGGCGCGCGAGCGTTGCACGGTTTCGGCGGCGGCGGCGGGAACGGTGGCGAAGGTGGTGGCAAGGGTGTCCATGTCTTTCTCCTGTGGGCGGGTTCCGCGCGGCAATGGCCGGGCCGGTTTCCCGTCGTTTCAGCTACCTCGTCAATTTAGTGTTTTGGCGCGGAAAGAGTAGAGGGTCGCCGGGCAACAGATTGTTCTGCTGGCGTACCGACTGTTGGTCCAGGTTCTTTCGAATTCAGAACGATCCGGGAGGTCGCCGTGTGCCGGCTAATGCACGGCCGAACATGCCGTCCTACTGCCGCCAATTCGCGCAAGATCGGCGCAGGAAGGCCGGAAAAATGCGGGAAGATGACAGGATCGATGAAGATCGCTATAATAGCGCTCTCTTTGTCATCCGTTGAGGTGAGATGCGGGGTGTCAAAACCTCGCCAGCCCTTGCCAGTCAACGGCCGATGGACCGGCGGCGCGTCGGAAAACTTCAATATTTGCGCTGCCACTGGCCAACCGATCGCAACAACTTTGCGTCGCCGGTTGCGCCGCTTCAGGGACTGCCAATCCAACCCGGCATCCCGTCAATCGGACTTCCCGCCCACGGCGGAGGAATCCACAGACCGTCCGCCGGCAATCGTGCCGGTCATGGCGGCAATGCAATCTGAACCGGGACTGGTGGCGCCCTATCTCCGCACGCACCAGCCCATATTGTTTTCCATCGCCGGGAAGTGGCGTGCTGCGCGCTTTTCGGTTTCGGAAAAGGGGAGAGTATGTCAAAGCAATCGGCACGGGTCTTCGCCTGGGCAGGACTGACGCTGGCCGCGCTGGCTGCACTGGTGGCATGGATCGGCGTCGATGTGATTCGCCAGTACCAGGAGCGCCTGCTCTACGACGTGGCCGACCACCTGCGCCTGGTGGTGCTGTCCATGACGCTGGCGCTGGCCACCGGCATCCCGGCCGGCATCGCGCTGAGCCGCCCGTGCATGCGCCGCTGGGCCGACCGCCTGATGCAGGTTTTCAACGTGGGCAATACCGTGCCGTCGCTGGCGGTGCTGGCGCTGGCCCTGGCCGTGCTCGGCATCGGCGAGCGGCCCGCCATCCTGGCGCTGTGGCTGGCCTCGCTGCTGCCGATCGTGCGCAACACCTACGAAGGCCTGCGCAATGTCTCGCCCACGCTGCTGGAAGCGGCGCGTGGCATCGGCATGACGCCGGTGCAGCGCCTGGTGCGCGTGGAATTGCCCAACGCGCTGCCGGTGATGCTGGCCGGCATCCGCATCGCCCTGGTCATCAACGTGGGCACGGTGCCGCTGTCCTTCCTGATCGGTGCCAACAGCCTGGGCGAGCTGATCTTCCCGGGCATCTACCTGAACAACCAGCCGCTGCTGCTGCTGGGCGCGGCCGCCACGGCGCTGCTGGCGCTGGCCCTGGACGCGCTCTTTGCCGCCGCCGGCCAGCTGTACCTGCGCCGGCGCGGGCTGGCGCGCTGAACATGGGGACCGAAATGGAAAACCAGATGCAATTCATCCGCCGCCGTGCCCGGCGCGTCGCCCTGGTGGTGGCTGCCGTCACCGCTTTTGCGGCGGGGCTGGCGCTGGCCACTGCGCCTGAAGCGCGTGCAGAGGCCACGCCGATCCGCGTGGGCGGCAAGAACTTCACCGAGCAGCTGCTGCTGTCGTCGATGACTTCGAAATACCTGCGCGCCAAGGGCCTCACCACCGAACTGACCGCCGGCCTGGGCAGCACGCTGATGCGCCAGGCGATGGAGAGCAACCAGCTCGACGTGGTGTGGGACTACACCGGCACCGCGCTGATCGTGTTCAACAAGGTCCAGGAAAAACTCGGCGCCAGGGAAAGCTACGAGCGCGTCAAGCAGATGGACGGCGCGCGCGGGCTGGTGTGGCTCGATGCCTCGAACATCAACAACACCTATGCGCTGGCGATGCCAAAGGAACGCGCGGCCAGCGGCGTGACCACGCTGTCGGGCTTTGCCGAGCAGATGCGCCGCGCCGGCTCCGACGCCAGCCACCCGTTCGCGGTCGACATGGAATTCGCTGCGCGCCCGGACGGCCTGGAGCCGCTCAAGGCGCTGTACAAGCTGCCGTTCTCGCGCCGCGACGTGATCCAGCTCGACCCGGGCCTGGTCTACACCGCACTGAAGAACAACCAGGTGGAGCTGGGCCTGGTCTATGCGACCGACGGCCGCGTCAAGGGCTTCGACCTGGTGCTGCTGGAAGACGACCTGCACTTCTTCCCGCCGTACAACGCGGTGCCGGTGGTGCGCAAGCCGGTGCTCGACAAGCATCCGGAACTGGCCGGCCTGCTCAATGCACTCGCTGCCAAGCTCGACAACGAGAGCATGACCGACATGAACTACAAGGTGGACATCGGCCAGCAGCCGGTGGACAAGGTCGCGGAGGACTTCCTGCGCAGCCACGGACTGATCTGAGGGAGGCCGCATGGACTTGTTCTCTTACCTGCAGCACAGCTGGCCCACGCTGCTGAAAATGACCGGCGAGCACCTGGCGCTGGTGGGCTCGGCAGTGGGGCTGGCGATCCTGATCGGGGTGCCAATGGGCATCGTGATCACGCGCTTCCGCGCGCTGGCCACGCCGCTGCTGGCGCTGGCGACGATCGTGCTGACGCTGCCGTCGATCGCGCTGTTCGGGCTGATGATCCCGATCTTCGCGCGCTTCGGCCATGCGCTCGGCTACGTGCCCGCGGTGACGGCGGTGTTCCTGTACTCGCTGCTGCCGATCATGCGCAACACCTACACCGCGCTGGCCAATGTCGACCCCGGCATCCAGGAAGCGGGGCGCGGCATCGGCATGACCGCCTGGCAACGCATGCGGCTGGTGGACCTGCCGCTGGCGGTGCCGGTGATCCTCGGCGGCGTGCGTACCGCCGTGGTGATGAATATCGGGGTTGCCACCATTGCCGCCATCATCGGCGCGGGTGGCCTTGGGGTGCTGATCCTGCAGGCGATCAGCCAGAGCAACATGAGCAAGCTGGCCGTGGGCGCGGTCCTGGTCAGCCTGCTCGCCATCGTGGCGGACGCCTTCCTGCAGTGGTTGCAGCGGGCACTGACGCCAAAGGGAATCCGCATATGATCGAACTCGACCAACTCACCAAGTCCTTCCCGCAGAAAGACGGCACCGAAACGCGCGCCGTCGACACCGTGTCGCTGACGGTGCCGCGCGGCGAGATCTGCGTCTTCCTCGGCCCCTCGGGCTGCGGCAAGACCACCACGCTGAAGATGATCAACCGGCTGATCGAGCCGACCTCGGGCACGGTGCGCATCGAGGGCGAGGATACGCGCGGCCTTGACGGCGTGACCCTGCGCCGCAAGATCGGCTACGTAATTCAGCAGATCGGCCTGTTCCCCAACATGACCATCGAAGAGAACATCATGGTGGTGCCGCGCCTGCTCGGCTGGGACAAGAAGCAATGCCGCGAGCGCGCGCGCGAGCTGATGGCGATGGTGCAGCTCGATCCCAACCGGCTGCTGAAGCGCTATCCGCGCGAGCTCTCCGGCGGGCAGCAGCAGCGCATCGGCGTGATCCGCGCGCTGGCGGCCGACGCGCCGCTGCTGCTGATGGACGAGCCCTTCGGCGCGGTCGACCCGATCAACCGCGAGAGCATCCAGAACGAATTCCTGCAGATGCAGCGCCAGCTCGGCAAGACCGTGATCATGGTCTCGCACGATATCGACGAAGCGATCAAGCTGGCCGACAAGGTGGCGGTGTTCCGCCGCGGCAAGCTGGTGCAGTTCGACCATCCCGACGCGCTGCTGGCGCATCCGGCCGATGAGTTCGTGCAGGCCTTCGTCGGACATGACAACACCCTCAAGCGACTGCTGCTGGTGCGCGCCGGCGACGCCGCCACCATGCCGCCGAGCTGCCGCCCCGACATGCCGCTGGCCGAAGCGCTGGGCGTGATGGACGATGCCGACGTGCGCCACCTGCCGGTGGTGGACGACGCCCAGGTCGCGCTGGGCTACGTCACGCGCCGCGATGCGCGATCCGGCAAGGGGCAGTGCAGCGACGTGATGCGCCCGTTCGCCGTCACCGCGGCCTTCGACGAGCACCTGCGCATCGTGCTGTCGCGCATGTACCAGCACAACACCAGCTGGCTGCCGGTGATGGGCGCGGACGGCGCCTACCTGGGCGAGGTCACGCAGGAATCGATCGCAGGGTACCTGAGCTCGGGACGTTCGCGCGGGCAGGCCGGGGTGCTGGCCGCCTCCGCTTCCGCGCCGCTGCGGGCGGCGGCCTGAGCCAGCGGCAGGGCGGCGGCATCCGCGCTATGCTAGGTGCATGCTCCGCTATTGCCGCTCGCCCTTGTGCCTGGTCGTCGAAACCCGCTGGCTGATACCGCGCGGGTTTGACGGCTTCACGCCCGGTCCGCTGATCCTGCTGCGCCCCGGCGCCAGCCAGGCGCTGATCGAGCATGAGAAGGTGCATGTGCGCCAGTTCTGGCGCAGCTGGGGCCTGATGGGCGTGCTCTACCTGGCCAGCCGGCGCTGGCGCCTGCGCTATGAAGTGGAGGCCTACCGCGAACAATTGCGGCACAGCCCGCCGGGCGCGGCGCATGGCCTGGCGCGCGTGCTGGCGTGCAAGTACCGGCTCAGGATTTCAGAAGCCGAGGCGTACCGTCTGCTGACGCAAGACCTGCACGGCGATCTCTAATGAAGAACGGCCCGCACCAGTTACTGGTGCGGGCCGTTTCTCTTGTCTGGCGGAAGCGGTGAGATTCGAACTCACGGATGGGTCACCCCATCGGCAGTTTTCAAGACTGCTGCCTTAAACCACTCGGCCACGCTTCCTGGAAGTGCGGGCATTGTAGCGCGAAAGGGCATGGGCCCGGCGCGCTGCCGCCTGCAGACCCGACGGTCAGGCCGCGCATTATACAAGGCTCGCGTGGATCGATGGTGGTCTTGTGTTGCGGCACGCAAGCGCGCGTAAACTTCCTGCCACATCCGCTGCCGCGGATGTCGGCGTCTGTCTGACATTACGGAACCTTCACACGCCGGCATCGCTCATATTGTCGTGCCGGATGGCGCGGTGTGTGCCGCATCCCCGGCTTTCGCCTGGCAACAGAGGAGAACTCAAAATGCGAATCCATAGCAAGAAATGGCTGATCGTTCCGGTGGCTGCAGCGGCTGTGCTGGCCGGTTGTGCCGCTCCGTATGACAGCGGCTACAACACCGGCTACAACGCCCCGCCTCCGGGGTACCAGACTCCCAACACCTCGCAGGCCCCGGCTGGCGCGGTGTACTACGGCCGCGTGGAATCGATTGAACCGATCACCAGTACGCAAGGCAGCTCGGGCCTGCTCGGCACCGTGATCGGCGGTGCGGCCGGTGGCCTGCTGGGCCACCAGATCGGCGGCGGACGCGGGCAGACCGCGGCGACCATCGGCGGTGCCGTGGTCGGCGCCGTGGCCGGCAACCAGATCGAGAAGCGCGCGGGCAGCAACACCCAGACCGCGTACCGCGTCAACGTGCGCCTGGATGATGGCCGCATCGCCACGGTGACCCAGTCGAGCCTGGGCAACCTGCAGGTGGGCATGCGCGCACGCGTGGCCAATGACATGGCAACGCCGTACTGACATGCCAGCCTGACGTTTGCCAGCATGTAAAAGGCCACGCATCGCGTGGCTTTTTTTTGTACCGGTGCCCGTCGGCGCTCAGTCCTTCAGGAACATCTCCTGCAGGTCGTTGAGGAAGCGCCGGCCCAGCTCGGTGGCGCGGATGGTGGTCAGGTCCGCTTCCAGCAGCCCCTTCTTTTCCGCCTCGGCCAGCTGCTTGCTGATGGTATGCAGCGGCAGCCCGGTGTAGTCGTGGAAGCTCGATGCCGGCACGCCGTCGGTCAGGCGCAGCGCGTTGAGCATGAACTCGAACGGCAGCTCGTCGGCGCCGACATCGCGCGCTTCCTGCACGGCATTGCCGGCCAGCGCCCGCTCCATGTAGGTGGCCGGATGCTTGTGCCGCATCTGGCGCAGTATCCGATGCGGGAACGACAGCTTGCCGTGCGCGCCGGCGCCGATGCCGAGGTAGTCGCCGAAGCGCCAGTAGTTCAGGTTGTGGCGCGCCTCGCGATGCGGCTTTGCGTACGCAGAGGTTTCGTAGTGCCGGTAGCCGGCCTGAGCGGTGCGCGCTTCGATCCAGTCCTGCATCTCGTACGCGCTGTCGTCGTCCGGCAGCGCCGGCGGGAATTTGGCGAAGAGGGTGTTGGGCTCCAGCGTCAGGTGGTACAGCGACAGGTGCGTGGTGCCGTACGACAGCGCGGCTTCCACATCCTGCCGGCATTCATCCAGCGTCTGGCCGGGCAGGGCGTACATCAGGTCCAGGTTGATGTTGTCGAAGCTGGCCTGGGCGATGTCGATCGCCTTGCGCGCTTCGGCACCGCCGTGGATGCGCCCGAGCGCCTGGAGGTGCCGGTCGTTGAAGCTCTGGATGCCGATCGACAGCCGGTTGATGCCGCTGGCGCGGTAGCTGGCGAACTTGTCGGCCTCGAAGGTGCCGGGGTTGGCCTCCATCGTGATCTCGGCGTCGGCATCCAGCGGCAGCAGCGCGCGGATATCCGACAGCAGCCGGTCCATGCCTGCCGCCGACAGCAGGCTGGGCGTGCCGCCGCCGATAAAGACCGTATGCACCGGCCGGCCCCACACCAGCGGCAGCGACTGCTCCAGGTCCGCGCGCAGCGCGTCCAGGTAGATGTCTTCCGGGATCTCGTGGTTGTCGGCGCCGGGTGCGGCGTGCGAGTTGAAATCGCAATACGGGCACTTGCGCACGCACCACGGGATATGCACGTACAGCGACAGCGGCGGCGAGCCGGGCAGGCTGATCTGCCCGGGCTTGAGCCAGAGCTGCTTGCTGTCCACGGGCACGGACGCGGAGACCGGTACGATCGGGATCATCGGGTGGCGCTTTGCGCGGCATCGGCCTGCAGCCGTGCCACCAGTGCGCGCAGCGCCTGGGCCCGGTGGCTGACCGTGTTCTTCTCTTCGGGCGATAGCTCGGCGGCGGTCTTGCCCAGGTGCGGCAGCAGGAAGTGCGGGTCGTAGCCAAAGCCGCCCGCGCCGCGCGGCGCGTCGACGACCTCGCCGTGCCAGAGGCCTTCGGCAATGATCGGGCAGGGGTCTTCGGCATGGCGCACGAACACCAGCACGCAGTAGTAGTGCGCGTGGCGGTTCAGCTTGCCGGCCAGTTGCGAGACCAGGTGCGCATTGTTGGCGGCATCCGACCTGGCCTGCCCGGCCATCTGCGCATAGCGCGCGGAATAGACGCCGGGCGCGCCGTCCAGCGCCTGCACGCAGATGCCGGAATCGTCGGCCAGCGCGGGCAGCCCGGCCAGCCGGCTGGCATGGCGGGCCTTGGCCAGCGCGTTCTCGACGAAGGTGGCAAAGGGCTCTTCGGCCTCGGGAATGCCCAGTTCGCCCTGGGGCACCACGTCAAAGCCGAGCGGGGCCAGCAGCGCGCCGAATTCGCGCAGCTTGCCGGCGTTGTTGGAAGCCAGTACCAGGCGTTGCATCGCGGGTCCCGCTGCTCAGGCCAGGCCGAGCGCTTCGCGCTGGTGCTGCACCAGGCGGGCGATGCCGGCTTCGGCCAGGCGCGTCATGGCGTCCAGGTCGGCGCGGCTGAACGGTGCGCCTTCGGCGGTGCCCTGCACCTCGACAAAGCCGCCGCTGCCGGTCATGACCACGTTCATGTCGGTGTCGCAGCTGCTGTCCTCGGCGTAGTCCAGGTCCAGCACCGGCACGCCGTCGACCATGCCGACCGAGACCGCGGCAACATGGTCGCGGATCGGGCTGGCCGCGATCAGGCCGTCGCGCAGCATGGTCGAAACCGCGTCATGGGCGGCGACAAAGGCGCCCGTAATGGCCGCGGTGCGGGTGCCGCCGTCGGCCTGCAGCACGTCGCAGTCCAGGTGGACGGTGTATTCACCCAGCGCCGCCAGGTCGAACACCGAGCGCATGGCGCGGCCGATCAGGCGCTGGATTTCCTGGGTGCGGCCGGTCTGCTTGCCGCGCGCGGCCTCGCGGTCAGAGCGGGTATGCGTGGCGCGCGGCAGCATGCCGTATTCGGCCGTGACCCAGCCTTCGCCGCTGCCCTTCTTGTGCGGCGGCACCTTGGCCAGCACGCTGGCGGTGCAAAGCACCTTGGTGTCGCCAAAGGCACACAGGACAGAGCCTTCGGCGTGGCGGGTGTAGTGGCGGGTAAGGCTGATGGAACGCAGCGCATCGGCTGCGCGGCCGCTGGGTCGCATGGGATGGTTTGTCCGAATCGGGGAGAGACCGCGATTCTAACGCCGCCAGCCCTTGAGCGCCGCATCGCACGCGGGGAGGGCATTACCGCATCAGGTTGCTGGTCTTGTCGATGGCGGCGCGGATCTCTGCGATCGAGCGCTCGATCTCCTCTTCGGACAGCAGGTCGCTGTCAGTGCCGGTGCGCTCCAGGATCGAGGTGGTGAAGGCGTTCAGCGGCAGGGTGTCGGTCATGACCGAATCCTGCCCCGCCGCATTGCTGTCCAGTTCCCACATCATGGCGATGCCGGTGGTGTTGTCGGCACCTTCGCCGGCGTTCTGCAGCGCCTGCTCGATCAGCGCCGGCACCGCCTGCACCACCGACAGGCGCGACAGCTTGTCCACCAGCGCGGGCTCTTCGAGCGCGCCCCACAGGCCGTCGGAGCAGAGCAGGGCCACGTCGCCCGGCTCCAGCCGCACCGGGCCGCCCAGGTCGATCAGCGGCAGGTTGGGCGAGCCCAGGCAGTTGTAGAGCTTGTTGCGCTCCGGGTGGTTGGCCACATGCATCGGCAGCACGCGTTCCTGCTGCAGCAGGTTCTCGATCTTGGAGTGGTCGCGCGTGCGCGTCAGCAGCCGGCCCTTGCGCAGCAGGTAATAGCGCGAGTCGCCGGCATGGGCCCAGTAGATCTGGCCCTGCTGCACAAGGCAGCAGACCACCGTGGTGCGCGGCACGTCCGCCATCTGGTTGGCCTCGGCATAGCGGTGGATCTCGCGGTGGGCCAGCATGATGGTGTCCTGCAGGAACTCGGCCGGGTTGCGCACCGTGGGCCGCGCCTGCACCTGGAACTGGCGCGCCAGCGTCTGCAGCGCCTGCTGCGCGGCGACCTCGCCGTGCGCATGGCCGCCCAGGCCGTCGGCCAGCACCATCAGCAGCGCGTCGCGCGTGAAGCAATAGCCCATGCGGTCCTGGTTGACGCGGCGGCCGCCTTTCCTGCTTTCCTGGTAGACAGAGAATCGCATGTTGGCTTTCAGGGAATTCAGTGGACTGGCCGCAAGCGGGGCGCCAGATTTGTGATTCAGTCGACGCTCGCGCCGGGGACGGGTTCGTCACGCCGGCGCAGCAGGGTCAGGAAGCGCGAGGTCGCCGCGGGCCGCTCCGCCGGCGCCAGGGCCGGGGCTTGCGTCTGCGGCGCCAGCGCCTGTTCGCCGAGGGCGTTGGTCTGCTCGCGCAACTCCTTCTGCAGCCGGAACACGCTCTGCGGGCGCTCGGCCGGCGTCAGCCGCAGGCACCATTCGACCAGGTCCACCAGCCCGTTGGTGTAGCTGCTGCGCAGCCGCGCCAGGGCATCGCCCATGCGGTCTTCCTTTTCACGCTGGTTGGCTTCCTGCGGCGGCATGCCGGCCATGCAGGCATAGAGCGTGGCGCCCAGGCTGTAGACATCGGTCCACGGGCCCAGGTCGGAATGCTTGCCATAGAGCTCGGGCGCGGCAAAGCCGGGGGTGTACATCGGCTGGAAGCGGGCCGCTTCCATCGTCAGGGTCTGCCGCGCGGCGCCAAAATCCAGCAGGATCGGGGATTCGTCCTCGCGCAGGTAGATGTTGCCGGGCTTGATGTCCAGGTGCAGCAGCTTGTGGATATGGACCTCGCGCAGGCCGCTCATCAGGTCGTGGAAGACCTTGCGCATGAAATGCTCGCGCAGCACCTTGGGGCCGCCTTGCTGCCGGGCGGCCAGCACGTGCTCCTGCAGCGTCTTGCCGAGCTCGTAGTTCATCACCATGTAGACGGTGGAGTTCTCGCGGAAGAAATTCACCACGCGCACCACGCTGGGATGGGAGATGCGGGCCAGCGAGCGGCCCTCTTCAAAGAAGTACTTCAGGCCCAGCCGGAACGCGGCGGCGTTTTCCTCGGGCACCACGGGGATCAGTTCGCCCGGGTTGCGCCGCGCCAGCGACGCCGGCAGGTATTCCTTGATGGCAACCGGTGCGCCGGTATCGTCGGTGGCCAGGTAGACGAAACTGAACCCCCCGCTGGCCAACTTCTTTACAATACGATAGTTGGACAACAGCGTGCCGACGGGCAGCGGTGCACTCTTCGGTTGTGTCGTGCCCTTTGGCTCTGTCATGGGAATAGGGACCTGATTTGCCTCCGGATTGTCCGGGCTAATCGGTCACTTGTAAAGAACACAAATAAGGGCATTGTTGCCCTCCTTTCAACGTATTGAGAGCTCCCCGGAATCCCGTACGGGGCGCTCGAGGCGGGACCCGCCGGTCGCCAGCAGCCCGGGGCCGCCGCCATTCACGAGAACATCCAATGATCCACAGCATGACAGGCTATGGCCTGGCGACGCGCCAGGCGCCATTGACCAACGCGCAAGGCGAGCCCAGCGGGCGCTCCGCGTCCGTTTCGGTGGAATTCCGCACTGTCAATTCGCGTTTCCTCGACCTGTTGTTCCGGGCCCCGGAAGAGTGCCGCGCGTTCGAGCCGGCCCTGCGTGAGATGCTGATGGCGGAGCTGTCGCGCGGCAAGCTGGAGTGCCGCATCAACCTGCAGCGCACCGACACCGGCGGCGCCACCCTGGCCCTCAATGAGGGGCTGCTGGCGCAGATCCGCGCGCTGGAAACCACCGTCGCCGCCACCTTCGCCAGCGCCGGCACCCTGCGCATGGGCGAGATCCTGCGCTGGCCGGGCGTGCTGGTCGAGCCGGAACTGTCGCAGGAGGCACTGCGCGAGGCGGTGCTGGGCGCCGCGCGCGAGGCGCTGGACCAGCTGCTGGAAGCCCGCCGCCGCGAAGGCGACGCGCTCAAGGCGACGCTGATGGAGCGCATCGACGCCATGCTGGCGATCGTCGAGCGCCTGACGCCGACCATCCCGCAGCTGATCGCGCACCACCAGGAAAAGCTGACCGAGCGCCTGCAGGAAGCCTTCAACCTGGCCGCGCCCACCGGCATGCCGTCGATGAGCCGCGACGAGATCGCCGAGCGCATCCGCCAGGAAGCCACCGTCTACGGCATCCGCATCGACATCGCCGAAGAGCTGTCGCGGCTGCAGGCGCACCTGAACGAGACCCGGCATATCCTGAAGAAGGGCGGCCAGGCCGGCAAGCGCCTGGACTTCATGATGCAGGAGCTCAACCGCGAGGCCAACACGCTTGGCTCCAAGGCCGCCGCCAAGGAACTGGCCGATGCCTCGATGGAGCTCAAGCTGCTGATCGAGCAGATGCGCGAACAGGTCCAGAATCTCGAATAAAGACAGCCTCAGGAATCACCAAAGAATCATCATGAGCCCAACGCCTCAATCCGCGCCACACACTGCCATCGATACCGTCTACCCCGGCAACCTCTTCATGGTGGTGGCGCCGTCAGGAGCCGGCAAGTCGACGCTGGTCAACAAGTTGCTGTCGCAGGACCCGGCCATCCGCCTGTCGATCTCGCACACCACGCGCGCCCCGCGCCCGGGCGAGCAGGACGGGCGCGAGTACCACTTCGTCACGGTCGACGCGTTCCGCGCCGCGCGCGACCGCGGCGACTTCCTGGAATGGGCCGAGGTCCACGGCAACTACTATGCGACCTCGCGCGTGTGGATCGAGCAGCAGATGGCGCAGGGCAACGACGTGCTGCTGGAAATCGACTGGCAGGGCGCGCAGCAGGTGCACCAGCGCTTTTCCAACGCGGTCGAGATCTTCATCCTGCCGCCGTCGCTGACGGCGCTGGAAGAGCGCCTGAAAAAACGCGGCCAGGACGAGCCCAATGTGATCGTGCGCCGGCTGCTGGCGGCGGGCAGTGAAATGGCCCACGCCTCGGAGTCGGACTACGTCATCATCAATGAGGTCTTCGACGATGCTCTGGAGCAGTTGCGCAACGTGATCAGCGCCACGCGGCTGCGGTTTTCCTCGCAGAAAGCACGGCATACGGAGCTGTTTATCGAGCTGGGCATCCACTGAGCCGATGCCTGCCGATGACAGCCGCGCGGGGCGCCGCCGGCGTTTTCCGCCGCGTGCTGTAAAATAGCAACCCAACGTAAGGTTTTGTCCCAAGGTGGATTTGATATGGCGCGTATTACCGTCGAAGATTGTCTGAAACACATTCCGAATCGCTTCGAGCTCGCGCTGGCGGCCACGTATCGTGCCCGTCAGCTGGTGCAGGGCCACACGCCCAAAGTCGAAGCAAAGGACAAGCCGACCGTGGTGGCACTGCGCGAGATCGCGTCGGGCCAGGTCGGCATCGAGATGCTGAAGAAGGTCCCGACCTGATTGGTCAGGCGGCCCATGGCTTATCCTCGCATCGTGCCAGCACGTATCCAGCCGGATTCCAGGGGCCGCCGCCATGCCTTCGCCGCATTCGCCCTCCAAGCCTCCCTCCCAGCCGTCGCCGACTGCCGTGGCGCCGGCGCTTGGCGATGCGGCCCCGCCTACGGCGCCTAAGCGCACCATTCCGGGCCAGCCCTCCGTGAACGCGCGCACCGGCGCTCCCAATCTTCCCGATCCGCTCGGCGACGATGTCGTCGGCGAGCGTGCCGTCGCGCCCGCGCTGGCGCCGGGCAAGTCCAGGGGCGCGGCGCTGCAGGACGAGCTGGCCGCGATGCAGGATGTGGCGCCGGCGGCTGACAGCCTGTTTATCGACGCAGTGCTGGCGCAGTCATACCGGCACTTCTTCGGCCCGACCTCGCAGCCGGCGGTGCCGCCGCGCCAGCAGGTCATCTCCATCACCCGGCTGATGGAGAAACTCGCGTACCTGAAGGCGCCCGACCTGGCGCGCGTGCGCGAGGCCTTCCAGTTTTCCGACGAAGCCCACCTGGGCCAGTACCGCCAGAGCGGTGAGCCCTACATCACCCATCCGGTGGCGGTGGCCGAGCTGTGCGCGGACTGGAAGCTGGATGTGCAGTCCATCATGGCGGCGCTGCTGCACGACGTGATGGAAGACCAGGGCATCACCAAGAGCGAGCTGGTCGAGAAATTCGGCCCCAAGGTCGCCGAACTGGTCGACGGCCTGACCAAATTGGACAAGCTCGAATTCCAGAGCCGCGAGCAGGCGCAGGCGGAGAGCTTCCGCAAGATGCTGCTGGCGATGGCGCGCGACGTGCGCGTGATCCTGGTGAAGCTGGCCGACCGTACGCACAACATGCGCACGCTCGACTTCGTCCCGCCGGAGAAGCGCCGCCGCATCGCGCTGGAGACCATGGAGATCTATGCGCCGATCGCGCACCGTCTCGGTCTCAACACGATCTACCGCGAGCTGCAGGAGCTGTCCTTCAAGGTCGGCTCGCCGTTCCGCTACGCCACGCTGGAAAAAGCCGTCAAGGCCGCGCGCGGCAACCGCCGCGAGGTGGTCAAGCGTATCCTGGAAGCCGCGCAGAAGGGGCTGGCCGACGCCGGCATCGTGGCCGAACTGTCCGGGCGCGAGAAAACGCTCTACAGCATCTACCGCAAGATGCACGACAAGCAGCTGTCGTTCTCGCAGGTGCTGGACGTATATGGTTTCCGCGTGGTGGTGGAAACGCAGATGCACTGCTACATGGCGATGGGCGCGCTGCATGGGCTGTACAAGCCCATGCCCGGCAAGTTCAAGGACTACATCGCCATCCCCAAGATCAACGGCTACCAGTCGCTGCACACCACGCTGGTGGGTCCGTTCGGCACGCCGGTGGAGTTCCAGATCCGCACGCGCGACATGCACCAGATCGCCGAGGCCGGCGTGGCCGCGCACTGGATGTACAAGCACCAGGCCGATCACGCCAACGATATCCAGCAGCAGGCGCACCAGTGGCTGCAGTCGCTGCTCGATATCCAGAGCCAGACCGGCGATTCGCAGGAATTCCTCGAGCACGTCAAGATCGACCTGTTCCCGGATGCGGTCTACGTGTTCACGCCCAAGGGCCATATCCGCGCGCTGCCGCGCGGCGCCACCGCGCTGGACTTTGCCTACGCGGTGCACAGCGACCTGGGCAACCAGTGCGTCGCGGTCAAGATCAACAACGAGATGTTGCCGCTGCGCACCGAGCTCAAGAGCGGCGATATCGTCGAGGTGGTGACGGCGCCGTACTCCAAGCCCAATCCGGCGTGGCTGTCGTTCGTGCGCACCGGCAAGGCGCGCGCGGCGATCCGCCACTACCTGAAGACCACCAAGCTCGACGAAGCCATCCAGCTTGGCGAGCGCCTGCTGGAACAGTCGGCGCGCCAGCTCGGCTTCGAGCTCAAGGCGGTGCCGCAGTCGGTGTGGGACCGCATGGTGCAGTGGACCGGCAACAAGCAGCGCGAAGACATCTTTGCCGACCTGGCACTGGGCCGGCGCGTGCCGGCGGTGGTGGCCAAGCGCATGGAGATCCTGCTCCAGGAGCTGTCCGGCGATGTCGACAGCGCGCTGCTGGCGGCGGTGCAGACCTTCGCCGGCGAAGAAGCGCCCGCGGTGCCGATCACCGGCGACGAAGGCATGTCGATGATCTTCTCGGCGTGCTGCCGCCCGATCCCGGGCGACTCCATCGTTGGCTACCTGGGCAAGGGCGAAGGGCTGCAGATCCACGTGCAGGACTGCAAGATCGCCAAGCGCCTGCACAGCAAGGATCCGGAGCACTGGATCGACGTGATGTGGGCCAAGAAGACCACGCGCGCCTTCGACGTGTCGATCAAGGTGATGGTGCGCAACGTCAAGGGCATCGTTGCGCGCGTGGCTGCCGACCTGACCGCCGCCGACGCCAACGTCGCGCACGTGGCCATGGAGCAGCAGGACGCCGGCCACCAGGAAGCCACCTATATGCAGTTTATCATCCAGGTGCAGAACCGCCTGCACCTGGCCAACGTGATGCGCGGGCTGCGCCGCAACCCGGACGTCATCCGGATATTCCGCGACCGCAACGACGGCTAGGAGGCCGTTCTAGGACGGCCCTGGCGTCGTTGTGCGGCCTTGCCGTGCTACTTGTACTGTCTGCGGCCGCACGCCTAGCCAGGGCCGCCCTAAAACGGCCTCCACTCCAGGCTATTGTTTCCGCGACGGGTAGCGGACTTCCAGGATATCGATCTGCTCGACCCCGGCCGGCGTGCGCAGCGCCACGGTGTCGCCCTCGCGCGCCTTGATCAGCGCCTTGGCGATCGGCGAGATCCAGCTCACGTGGTTGCTGTCCAGGTCGACTTCATCCATGCCGACGATGGTGATGGTGGTTTCTTCGCCGGCACGATTGGCGTAGGTGACGGTGGCGCCGAAGAAGATCTGGTCGTTGTCGCCCTGCAGCGACGGGTCGACCACTTCCGCCTTGTCGAGGCGGCGCGTCAGGAAGCGGATGCGGCGGTCGATCTCGCGCAGGCGCTTCTTGCCGTAGAGATAGTCGCCATTCTCCGAGCGGTCGCCATTGGAGGCCGCCCACGACACGATCTGCACTACATCGGGCCGGTCGACGTCGATCAGCTGCATCAGCTCATTGCGCAGGCGGTTGTAGCCTTCGGCGGTGATGTAGTTCTTGGTGCCGGGAGGTAGCGGCGTTGCGCCTTCGGGGAGGTCGTCGTCCTCGTCGCCGGACGACTCTTTGACAAATGCCTTGTTCATGTTCCGGATCACTTCTTGGATCTGTCATTATAGGAAAACGCCACAGGCGAACCTCGCCGGCGGGCATCTGCTGCACCCCTTCCAAAGAAAGATCACAAAAAAGTTGCGAAGGGGCTTCCCAAAAATAAAAACTGGGTTATAATCTTTTTCTCGCGTGCGGCTGTAGCTCAGTTGGATAGAGTACTTGGCTACGAACCAAGGGGTCGTGGGTTCGAATCCTGCCAGCCGCGCCACCTATGCAGAAAGAAGAGGGCTTCCGGAAACGGAAGCCCTTTTTCGTTTCCGTCCTTTCGCCGTCGTGCCGTTCGACTTGCGCGCCGCGGCTACCGTTCCCGCTTTCCGTCTGCACCCACGCAAACCTGCGATTGCTGCGTCACGCCTTGCGGTCGCGCGTGCGGCCTCCTAGGCTCGAATCAGGCACAACCTCGACCCTGGGAGCTGAGCGCATGGAAAACGCAGAGTGGCGCGTTGAAGAGTACCGCGGCATGGATGTCTATGTCCTGGTATCGCCGCACGGGCAGGACAGCATCGGCCGTTGGGGCTATGAAGTCCGCGTGTCGCAGGAAGGCGCCGACCCGGCCGACGCGGGCGATACCGAGTTGCTTGCCAGCGGCCCGCAGCAGTTCGCCACGCGCCATGCGGCGGAGGTGGCTGCCTTCGGCGCGGGCTATGCCCTGGTGGACCGACTGCTCGGGCCCGCCGAATAAGGGTTGCGCGTCATTGTGGTTGGCGCAACGGCTTATATCATGCCGTGATCTATTGCTATTGACGCGGATCATTCTTGATCCTGCGCGGCACTCCTACGCTGGAAATGAAGCGAGCGAAGTCTCGCTCGCCATTGCAGCAGAACGGAGTGCCCCCCGCCATGCCGGAATATGCAGGCTACAAGATCGTCTATGAAGTGATTGCGCTGCCCAGGTCCAAGTGGGCCATCCTGATCGAGATCATGCGCCGCACCGACGGTCAGATTCTCGCGAGGCGGCACAACCCGTTTCCCAACCAGCCGTTCGACACCAAGCTCGAGGCGCTCGAACACGTCAATCGCTATGTCGAAGCCTTGCTTGCAACGCACGAACCGGACGGCAAAGTCAGGCGCATTGCATGATGGCGCGAGGCACGAGCGAACGATTTCATGCGCACGGCAAAATAGCGCTTGCCATGCGCGGATGAATCACCCATAATCCGTCTCCTTCAGACGCGGGGTGGAGCAGTTGGCAGCTCGTCGGGCTCATAACCCGAAGGTCGCAGGTTCAAGTCCTGCCCCCGCAACCAACGCCTTATATCAGTATCCAGCGGCATTCGCCGCAGTCCTTCAAGGCGTTGTTCTCAAGGCCGTCCGGCCTGACTCACTCACTGCTCCGATGTCATTCCGCGCAACCCAAAGGCATGCCTTGCAGCGTTCGTGCGCTGGCACCACTAGGTGCGCACCAGTTCCGCCGCACGCCTGAAGGTATCGCGCACCAGCGGCTGGTCTTCACGCTCCGCGGCGTCGGCATGCTCACGCAGCCGCGTGGCCAGCACCGTCAGTGTTCCGTGCGCCTGCGGCCCGCCCGCGGCCTGGCACTTGGTTACCGCTTCGCGCATCACCGCATCGAGCTCGCCGCTGACATCGGCACCATCGAAGGCGCTCACCGAGAGAGCCGAGATGCGTTCCAGGTAGAGATTGACCAGCGCTTCATCGTGTAGCGGTTCGGACATGTCGGCTCCTTGTCGGTGACGGGGATACAGAACCCATTGTAGTGAAGCCGCCGCCTGCACAGGATCAAACGGTAATGATTCTTGTTCGGGTCCCTGCCGCGCTTCCCATACAATGTGCACCTGCCCGATTCATCCCGACATTATTGCCATCATGATGCTGCAGATTCCCGACGTACTGTCCAAGGCGCCAGGTGGCGCAAGTCCGGCAGGTCGTCGACGCGGCGGCGTGGGCCGACGGCAATGAGACCTCGGGCTACCAGTCGGCGCTGGCCAAGCGCAACCTGCAGTTGCCGGAGGGCTCGCCGCGGCGCGCCAGGTGGGCGACCTGATCCAGGACGCGCTCGGCAACAACGCGCTGTTCTTCTCGGCGGCGCTGCCGCTGAAGGTCTATCCGCCGCTGTTCAACCGCTATGAAGGCGGGCATACCTTTGCCAACCATGTCGACAACGCGATCCGCTACCTGCGCGGCACCAGCTTCCGTATCCGCTGCGACCTGTCGGCGACGCTGTTCCTGACCGAGCCAGACGAATACGACGGCGGCGAACTGGTGATCGAGGACACCTACGGCCAGCAGCGCGTGAAGCTGCCGGCCGGGCATATGGTGCTGTACCCGGCCACCAGCATCCACCACGTGACGCCGGTCACGCGCGGGGCGCGGGTGTCATCGTTCTTCTGGATCCAGAGCATGGTGCGCGACGATGGCCAGCGCGCGCTGCTGTTCGAGCTGGACGCGCGTATCCGCCAGGTGGCGCAGGAACTCGGCCAGGCGCATGAATCGGTGATCGGCCTGACCGGGGTTTATCACAACCTGCTGCGCCGCTGGGCGGACTCCTGAACTCCGGCGGCGCTGCATCCCGTCAGCCAGCAAGCAGGCGCGGCTATCCGTCGCGCCGTCGCTGCATCTGCAACAGTTCGATCGGAGAGGGCTGGATGCGCCGCCGCGCCGGGCGCAGCGCGCGGTTGGGCCACAGCACGTAGTTGGTGTGCGGATCCAGCGGCTTGCCGAAGTACGAGACCCAGACCTGTACGCCGTGCTCGGTTTCGGCAACGATGGCCGCGACGGCGCGCGCCGCGGCGGAAGGGGACTTGAGCAGTTCCGCCAGGGCTTCGACGCCCTGCACGACATGGTGCTTCACCCCGGCAAACCATGCGTACTGACGCATGGCGGACAACAAACGCTTGGTCATGAACGCGACTCTGGTTGTGTGGAAAGTGCGAATGAGACCCGCACGCTTCCGGTTTGTTCACGTCGGTTTGCGAAATACCAGCATGACAGCGGCGCCATGTCGCTGTGATGGCATGCGCGTGGCATGCGTCACCTGGTATCGCTCCTGTGCGGCCCGCATCACGTGGCGTGCGCCGGCTCAGGTACCAGTGCAGAGAGTACCATTGCCAGCCGGTCCAGGGCAGGATCGATATCCAGCAGGTCGATGGCGCCGAAGCCCAGCAGCAGCCCCGCGCAGGTAGCAGGGGGCGTGGCATAGCAGGGATCGAGCGTGGCAAGTGCCAGGCCGGCCAGGCGCGCAGTCGAGACCAGTGCCTCGGACGCCACCGGCACGCGCAGCCGCGCCGCCAGGTGGAAGCCCGCCATTGCCGGCAGCGGCTCCAGCCACGGCGACAGGTCGCCGTGCAGCCGCGCCAGCAGGCGGGCGCGGCGCTGGGCGTGGCGCGCGTGCGAACGCCGGATATGGCGCAGCAGGTGACCCTCGGACAGGAAGCGCGCCAGCGCCTGCTGGATCAGCGTCGGCGTGTACCAGTCCATCAGGTGCTTGACCTTGCGCGCGGCCGGCATCAGCCAGGGCGGCACCACCAGGTAGCCGCAGCGCAGGTTGGCCACCAGCGTCTTCGAGAACGTGCCGAGGTAGACCACGCGGCCATGCCGGTCCAGCGTCTGCAGTGCGTCCAGCGCCTGGCCGCCGTAGCGGAATTCGCTGTCGTAGTCGTCTTCCAGGATCACCGCGTGGCGGAGTGCCGCCCAGTCCAGCAGCGCCTGGCGCCGCGCCAGGCTCATCGGCACGCCCAGCGGCGACTGGTGCGATGGCGTGACATAGACCAGCGTGGCATCGTTCGGCAGCGCCTCCACCACCAGCCCTTCACCATCGACCGGCACTGGCACCACCCGTGCGCCCAGCCCCTGGAACAACGAACGCGCCATCGGATAGCCGGGATCCTCCATCGCCACCACGGCGCCGGGCCCGAGCAGCAGCCGGGCCAGCAGGTCGATGCCCTGTTGCGCGCCGCCCGTGACCAGGATGTCGGTCGGCATGCTCTGCACGCCACGCGTGAAGGCGATATGGCGGGCAATGGCCTGGCGCAGCACCATCTCACCGGCCGGATCGGCGACGCCGGGCGGGCGCTGGCGCTCGGCGGCCAGCGCCGCGCGCACGCAGCGCGACCAGGCTTCATGCGGAAAGCGCGTGGTATCGGCCTGCCCCGGCTGGAACCCAGAGCGCGCGCCGCCGCCGGAGTCCAGGAACGGCGTCGGCACCGCCATCCAGCGCTGCACGGCAGGCGGCAGCACCGGCGCCGCCGCCATGCGCATGGCCGGGCGGGCCAGCCCCTCGGCCACATAGGTGCCGTCGCCGACGCGCGCGTGCAGCCAGCCTTCGGCCACCAGTCGTTCATACGCCGTGGTCACCGTCTTGCGCGCCACGCCCAGCTGGGTGCCAAGCAGGCGCGTAGGCGGCATGCGTGCGCCGGCCTCGAGCCGGCCGCCCTGGATCGCGTCGCGGATCTGGTGGACGATCTGCGCGGTCAGGTCGCTGGCTTGGTCCAGGGCGAGATGCAGTTCCATAAGGTACGCGTCGGTCAGGATTGGTCTACTGATTCTGCCGGAAATTGGCAGTGTGCGGGGCCAATCGATGGGTCTATCTTTCATCCCAACGGGCGCGACACCAGTGCCCGCCGAATCCAACCTGTCAAAGCGGAGATCGATCATGGAAGAACGGATGAACTGGCAAGACGTGGCCCCTGACGCCTACAAGGCAATGATTGGCCTGGAGGTCTATCTGGCACGCTGCTCGCTGGAGACCACGCTCAAGGAACTGGTGAAGATCCGCGCCTCGCAGATCAACGGTTGCGCGTTCTGCCTGGACATGCACATCACCGATGCGCGCAAGCATGGCGAAAGCGAGCGCCGCCTGAACCTGCTGCCGGCCTGGCGTGAAGTGAGCTGGTTCACCCCGCGCGAGCGCGCCGCGCTGGCGTGGACCGAGGCGCTGACGCTGCTGCCGCAAAGCCAGGCGCCGGATGCGGACTACCAGGACTTGCGAGAGCAATTCTCGGAAAAGGAAATGGCCGACCTGACGCTGCTGATCTCGGCCATCAATGCATGGAACCGCTTCGGCGTCGGTTTCCGTCGCCAGCCGCCTGCGCTCTGAGCCACGGCGCACATCCGCCCGACCCCAGCCTGACCCGCGCCGTGGCCTGCCGATTGACAAGCCGCGGCGCAGTGCATTAGCTTCTGTTGCAGATGCTGCACAAATGGCAACCGCCGGCGGCGCCGGCATTGGGGGCATGGTGGCGACACGTCAGGAGGGCGGGCAAGCCGTGGCCAAGGGTACTGTCGAGGCCCGGCGCGAGCGCGGCAGGGCCGCCCGCCAGCAGGTGCCGCGCGGTGCGCACGAGGCCATCGGCAACGTCGACCGCGACCCCGTCGAACTGCTGGAAATCAGCAGCCAGGGCCGGGTTGAGCGGCTGGTGCCGCTGCGCTACGGCCGCATGATCCAGTCGCCGTTCGCGTTCTACCGCGGCAGCGCCATCCTCCAGGCCCACGACCTGGCCGGCACCGCGGATTCCGGCCTGCATATGCAGATCTGCGGCGACTGCCACCTGGCCAACTTCGGCGGCTTTGCCACGCCCGAGCGCGCGCTGCTGTTCGACCTCAACGATTTCGACGAAACCAGTCCCGGTCCGTGGGAATGGGACCTCAAGCGCCTGTGCGCAAGCTTCGTGGTGGCGGCACGCCACCTGCGGCACAAGTCCGCTGTGGCCGAAGACATGGTGCGCGAGGCGGTGGGCAGCTACCAGCGCCGCATGCTCGCTTATGGCGAAATGGGCATGCTCGACACCTGGTACGACCGCATTACCTTCGAGCGGCTGCTCGAAGAAGACACCTTGCCCGAAGTCCAGAAACGCATCCGGCGCGGCATGGAGCGCGCCGCCGACCGCACCCACGAGTCGCTGCTGCCCAAGCTGGCCGAGCGCATCGGCGACCGCTGGTCGATACTCGATGCGCCGCCGGCGATCTTCCACGTGCGCGGCGAGCAGACGCTGTTCGGGCCGGACGACGACTGGCTGGCCGCCAGCGACGCGGACCTGGCGCTGGACCAGGCCTACCAGGACTACCTGTCCACGCTGGCCGCCGACCGGCGCCGGCTGCTCGGCCATTTCACGCGCCATGACCTGGCCTTCAAGGTGGCCGGGGTGGGCAGCGTGGGCAAGCGCTGCCTGGTGCAGCTGCTGGTGGACCAGCATGACAAGCCGCTGTTCCTGCAGGTCAAGGAGGCCACCAGGTCGGTGGTGGCGCGTTACTTCAAGAGCGCGCCGACCGCGCACGAGGGCCGCCGCGTGGTCGAGGGCCAGCGGCTGATGCAGGCCGCGAGCGACCTGTTCCTCGGCTGGACCAAGGGGCCGTTCGGGCGGCACTTCTATCTGCGGCAGCTGCGCGACATGAAGCTGTCGGCACAGATCGAGCTGATGGACGGCGAGCTGCTCGGCCGCTATGCCTCGCTGTGTGGCTGGGTGCTGGCGCGGGCGCACGCCAAGGCCAGCGGACTGGCCGCCGAGGTCAGCGGCTACCTGGGCCGCAGCGACCGCATGGCCGAGGCGATGGTAGGCTATGCCAATGGCTATGCTGACCAGGTCGAGCGCGACTACGATCAGTTTGTCGCCGCGTGCCGTTCGGGGCGCCTCGAGGCGCGCACCGATGCCGACATGGCTGCTGATTTCCGCGTGTAGCCCACGCGCCTTGCCTGGCCAGGAGTCTGCCCATGACAGAAGACACCCTGCTGCAACTGATGACGGAAGTCGAGAAGGAAGACCCCATCGACTACGCCGACCTGCCGTTCGACGACGCTGCGCTGCGCCGGCTGGCGTGCCGGCTGATCGCCGAGCGCTCCAGCGAGATGGAGGCGTCCGGCCTGCCGGTGGAAGCGCTGCTGGCCACGATGTGGGCCTCGACAGCCAAGCTGGTGCTGGAAAACCTGGTGCTGAACGCGCGCTTGCTGAGGCTGCAGGGCCTGCCCGACGACGCCCAGGCGCTGATCGAGCGCATCGCGCGGCAGTCGCGCGGCGGGGCCTGAACGCGCCAGCCTGACTTCCCGGCCCGCACCGCGGGCCATGTGCCGCAATCGTCTCAAGCTGCGGCGGCTCTGCCGTTTCGCTAAAATACGCGTTTTCACCCAGCCGGTCCGCGCTGTGACTGACACGCGGCGGAGGCGGCTGACCAGGAGGATTTCGGTGATCAAGTGGATTATCGTCGCGGGCTACCTCGGTGCCGTGCTGTATGTGCACTTCCGCGGCAAGGTGCGCCTGCGCATCTGGCGCCAGCTGCTGGACCATTCGGCCCTGGTGGCCCCGATCAACTGCTTCATGTATGCGTTCTCGGGCGTGCCCCGCACGCCGTACATCCCGGTCGACAATTTCCCCGACCTGGAAAAGCTGCGCGCCGCCTGGCCCGAGATCCGCGACGAAGGGCTGGCGCTGACCGCGATGCGCAAGATCAAGGCAGCGGACAAGAACGACGACGCCGGCTTCAATTCCTTCTTCAAGTACGGCTGGAAGCGCTTCTACCTGAAGTGGTACGAGGCCCAGCACCCGTCGGCCGAGCAGCTCTGCCCCAAGACCGTGGCGCTGCTGCGCGAGCTGCCCACGGTGAAGGCGGCGATGTTTGCCGAGCTGCCGCCGGGCGGCAAGCTCAACCCGCACCGCGACCCGTTCGCCGGCTCGCTGCGCTACCACCTGGGCCTGGCCACGCCGAACGACGACCGCTGCTTTATCGAGGTCGACGGCGAGCGCCACAGCTGGCGCGACGGTGAGGGCGTGGTCTTCGACGAAACCTACCTGCACTGGGCCGAGAACCGCAGCGATGCCAACCGGCTGATCCTGTTCTGCGATATCGAGCGCCCGATGCGCTACGGCTGGGCTGCGAAGTTCAACCACTGGATGGGCCGCAAGGTCATGACCGCGGCCAGCTCGCCCAATGACGAGCACGACCAGACCGGCATGATCAACCGGCTGTTCCGCTTTGTCTGGCTGGGCGGCCAGTATCGCCGCCGCTTCAAGGCCTGGAACCGCCAGCTTTACTACGTCACCAAGTTCGGCCTGATCGTGCTGGGCGTGGGGCTGATCGTCTTCCTGTAAGAAGCAAAATCCGGCGGTTTGCTCCCCTCTCCCGCAGGCGGGAGAGGGGAGCAAACAATGGGCCCGTTTCTTTTCCTCGCGGAGATCCCGATGCGCACCCGTATTGCAGTGTTGCTGGCCTTCGCTGTCGTTGGCGCGGCCGCTTGCAGCAACACCCCGGCAGAGCGCCCGGGGAGCGCCCAGACAATCGGCAAGCCCAACCCCGCCTCCGTCAACTGCACGCAGCGCGGCGGCAAGCTGCAGATCGTGTCGACCCCGGCCGGCCAGTCCGGCATCTGCATCTTCCCGTCAGGCAAGCAATGCGAGGAGTGGGCGCTGATGCGCGGCGAATGCACGCCGGGCTGAGCCGCCAGGCTTCAATCGCGGCGGCGTTCGTTGGCCAGCGTGGTGTAGTAGTCGCGCTTGGCTTGATACATGCGGCTGTCGGCCAGCTTGACGACCTCATTCAGCCGGTCGCCCTGCAGACAGGTGGCGTGGCCGATGGAAAGGCTCAGGCGTGTGCCCGGGTAGAACTGGTTGTTCAGCTCCACCACCTTGCCGATCTGCTCGACCACCGTGGCGGCGCCGCGCTCGTCGCGCCCGGGCAGCAGGATCATGAACTCGTCGCCGCCGATACGCGCCACGCAGGCCTGCTCGCCCACCGCCTTCTTCAACACCTCGCCGGTGCGGCGCAGCAGCCCGTCACCGTCGGCATGGCCGAACTGGTCGTTGACCACCTTGAGGCCGTTCAGGTCCACCGCCACCACGCTGACCGGCCACGGGCCCTTGCGGCCCAGCCGCGCCAGCTCGTCCTCATAGTAGGCGCGGTTGTAGAGCTTGGTCAGCACGTCGTGCTTGCCCAGGAACTCGACATAGGCTTCTGCCTTCTTGCGCGCCGTGATATCGGTCAGCGACACCAGCACCTGGTCCCAGTCCGCTTCCCGCCCGGGGAATACCGACCACTGCATGAAGACGTCCACGGCGCGGCCATCGAGCGCGTAGTTGATGACTTCGCGCTGCTGCCACAGCTTCTCGTGCCAGAGGTCGATCAGCTGCTCGGCAAAATGGATGCGCATGTCGTCGCGGAACACATCGCCCAGCCGCGACAGCAGGGCCTGCTTGCTGTCCGCGCCGAACATCTGCAGCGTCTGCTGGTTGACGTCGAGCACTCGGATCTCCTGCATGCAGCGTGAGACAAAGTCCGGATGCACGTTGAGGAAGGTGCGGAAGTCGGTGATGCCGGCGCCGCGCACTTCATCGAGCAGCACCTTGACCGCGCTGAAGTCCTCTACCCACAGCGACACCGGCGAATGCTCGAACAGTCCCAGCGCATACTGCTCGCTGCGGCGCAGTTCACGCTCGGTGCGCATGCGCGGGGTGATGTCCCTGATCGACAACAGCACGCGCTCCCAGGTATCTTCGTGGCCCGGCAACACCGTGGCCTCCAGCTGGATATCGAGCCGCTCGCCATCCAGCGCGTAGTTGACGGTCTGGCTGGCGAAGCGATTGCCGCCGTCCCACAACTGGCCGAGCTCCTCGACATGCTGGTCGAGCATGTCGTCGCGGAAGACTGTGTCGAGGTTGGCCACCAGGTCGTCGAGATCGGCTGCCCGGAACAGCTCCAGCGTGCGCTGGTTCACGTCGATCACGCGGATCAGCGCCGAGCACTGCGCCGCTTGCCGCGGGTCCGCGCGCAGGTGGGCGCGCAGGTCGGTGACACCTTCCTTGCGCAGTTGCGCAAAATACTCGCGCACGGCGCTGAAGTCTTCCAGCCACAGCGAGACAGGTGCCAGTTGGAACAGGGTTTGATAGTCGTCCAGGTTGTTGCCGGCAGGGTTGCCGGCACTCTTGCCGACGGACGTTGCCGCGGATGCACTGCTCAAGGCTTTTCTCCTTCTTCTTTTTCCCGTGGTGCACGGCGCCCCGTGGTCGGTCTTCGCCCCCGGAGACCAGCCGGGCCGCCCCTGCGCACCAGCGCATTAGCATAGGCGAGGCGCAGGCAAAAGGGGAGGGATATTGCAGGCAGGCGCCAGGGCTAGCCCGCCAGCCGCTGCACGATGGCGGCCAGCGTGCCCAGCGCCCGCTCGATCTGCGCCGAGCGCGGCGTGCCGCAGTTGACGCGCAGGCAGTGGTCGAAGCGGCCGGCGTTGGAGAACATCACGCCCGGCATCACGCGGATGCCGGCCTGCAGCGCCTGGTCGAACACCGCCTCGGACGATATCTGGGCGGGCAGTTCCACCCACAGGTGCATGCCGCCGCGCGGGGACCCCAGCCGCGTGCCGGCGGGAAAGCTTGCGGCGATGGCCTGCGCGAACCATTCGCGCTGCGCGCACAGCCGGGTGCGCAGCCGGCGCAGGTGGCGGTCGTGCGCGCCGGAAGCCAGGAAGTCGGCGGCCGCCATCTGCGACAGCATCTCGTTGGGCCGCGACAGGCCGAACTTGAGCATTTCCACGCGCGCCTGCCATTTGCCGGCGGCGATCCAGCCCAGGCGCATGCCGGGCGCCAGCACCTTGTGCAGCGAAGCGCAGTGGATCACGTTGCCGCTGCCATCCCAGGCCTTGGCCGCGGCCGGCGGCGCATCGCTGTCGGCGGTGGCCGAGAAGCAGTCGTCCTCGATCAGCGCGATGCCGCGCGCTTCGCACCACTGCACCAGCCGCGCCTTGTGCGCGTCCGGCATGATGCAGCCGAGCGGGTTCTGCAGGTTGGGCACCACCGCCACCGCACGGATGTTGTCGTAGTGCTGCGCGGCCAGCTCCAGCGCCTCCAGCGAGATGCCGGTCTGGGGGCTGCACGGGATCTCCAGCGCGCGCATGCCCAGGCTTTCCAGGATCTGCAGCAGGCCGTAGTAGGTCGGCGATTCCACCGCGATCACGTCGCCCGGCCCCGCCACCGCGCGCAGCGCGAGGTTGAGCGCCTCGGTGCAGCCGTTGGTGATGACGATTTCTTCCGGCGCGAGCTGCACGCGCGCCCGCAACGCCTGGCGCGCCAGCGCGGAGCGCAGCGGCTGGTAGCCCTCGGGCTCGACCGCTTCGCCGAACAGCATCGGATGCCGGCGCAGCGCACGGGTCGCGGCGCTGCGCAGCGCCTCGGTCGGATACAGTGACGGCGCGCAATAGGCGCCGCCCAGGTTGGTATGCACATGCTGGTGCTGGCCACGCGCCAGCAAGCCGGAAATGCGCTGGTGGATGCCGACATACTGCGCCGGATCAGGCAAGGCCGCGGCCGGCTCGGCCAGCGCCGCCAGCGGCGAACGCAGCGGTGCCGCGACGAAATAACCCGAGCGCGGCCGCGCTTCCAGCAAGCCGTCGCTCTCGAGCTGCCTGCATGCCTGCAGCGCGGTGGACAGGCTCACACTGTGCAGCGCCATCAGCGCGCGCACCGACGGCATGCGGTCACCGGCGGCGAGCGTTCCGGATTCGATGGCGCGGCGGTAGTGGCCGGCAACCTGGCGGTAGAGCGGGGCGGATTCCATTGGGGCCATCGTGGCGCGGTTGGCCGCATCAGTACAGATACAGAAGCGGGGCGACTGTATCGTAACAGGGCTGAATTCGCATGGCTGTTCCGGTCCAGGCGGTTCCGCGGTGTGCCTGCCGCGGCTGAGATCAGGTCGATAGGCTGGAGTCCTGTGCCTGTTACCGGAGTCCTGCCATGCAAAGCGATCTCAACGACACATCAACCGTGGTACCGCTTCTGGCCGGCCAGTGCCTGCGCCTGCGCGTGGCGGCGGGCACCGTGCTGCATGCCGGCGCGGGTGAACTGGAGCTGGCCGGGCCGCCCCAATGGCTGGCCGAGACCTGCTACGTACCGCGGCGGCGCCTGCGCGCGGGCGATACGTGGACCGTGCCCGCGCGCGGCTGGCTGACGCTGTCGGCAAGCCGCGCCGGCGCATTGTCGATCACTGACCCGCCGGGCTGGCTGCCCCGGCTGCAAGCCTGGCTGGCGTTGTCCTGGCGCCGCACCGGCCCGGCCCGCCAGCCCGAATCCCGCCAGATTCCCGACTCCGCGCCCGAAAGCCTATAAAATTGCGCTCCGGCCGGCCTGGCACATTGGTGTGCCCAACCCCCCGGCCGCAGTTCTCGGGTTCCCCATGCTACGTCTAAGTGAAGTCAAACTCCCGCTCGACCATACCGAAAGCGACCTGGACGCCGCCGTGCGCACCAGCGCCGCGCAGATCGGCGTCAAGGGAGACGCCCTGATCGGCTATACCGTGTTCCGCCGTGCCCACGATGCGCGCAAGCGCTCGGATATCAAGCTCACCTACATCATCGATATCGAGGTCGGCGACGAGGCCGCGGCAATCAAACGCATGGCCGGCAAGCCGAACTGGAGCGTGACGCCCGACATGGCGTACCACTTCGTCGCGCGCGCGCAGGCGGGCAGCTCGCATCCGCGCCCGGTGGTGATCGGCATGGGCCCGTGCGGCCTGCTGGCCGGCCTGATCCTGGCGCAGTCGGGCTTCCGCCCGATCATCCTGGAGCGCGGCAAGGAAGTGCGCGAGCGCACCAGGGACACCTTCGGCCTGTGGCGCAAAAGCGTGCTCAATCCGGAATCGAACGTGCAGTTCGGGGAAGGCGGCGCGGGCACGTTCTCGGACGGCAAGCTGTACAGCCAGATCAAGGACCCCAAGCACTATGGCCGCAAGGTGCTCAACGAGTTCGTGCGCGCCGGCGCGCCGGAGGACATCCTGTACAAGGCGCGCCCGCACATCGGTACCTTCCGGCTGGTCAGCATGGTCGAGAAGATGCGCGCCGAGATCATCGAACTGGGCGGCGAGATCCGCTTCGAGACGCGCGTCGACGATATCGACATCGACAACGGCCAGGTGCGCGGCCTGAAGCTGTCCAGCGGCGAATACCTGGAAGCCGACCACGTCATCATGGCGGTCGGCCACAGCGCGCGCGACACCTTCGAGATGCTGCACAGGCGCGGCGTGTTCATGGAGGCCAAGCCGTTCTCGCTGGGTTTCCGCATCGAGCATCCGCAGGGGCTGATCAACCGCAGCCGCTTCGGCAAGTTCGCCGGCAACAAGCTGCTGGGCGCGGCCGATTACAAGGTCGTGCATCACTGCAGCAACGGGCGGTCGGTGTACAGCTTCTGCATGTGCCCGGGCGGCACGGTGGTGGCGGCTGCGTCAGAGCCGGGCCGAGTGGTGACCAACGGCATGAGCCAGTACAAGCGCGCCGAGCGCAACGCCAATGCCGGCATCGTGGTCGGCATCACGCCCGAGGACTATCCCGGCGGCCCGCTCGCCGGCATCGAATTCCAGCGCAAGTGGGAAGAGCGCGCGTTCGAGCTGGGCGGCAGCAACTACTGCGCGCCGGGCCAGCTGGTGGGCGATTTCATCGCGGGACGGCCGTCGACGTCGCTGGGTTCGGTCGAGCCCTCGTACAAGCCCGGCGTGACGCCGACCGACCTGAGCACGTCGCTGCCTGACTACGTGATCGCGGCGATCCGCGAGGGCATTCCCGAGATCGACAAGAAGCTGCCTGGCTTTGCCCTGCATGATGCCGTGCTGACCGGGGTGGAGACGCGCACCTCGTCGCCGCTGCGCATCCGCCGCAACAACGATGACTACCAGAGCATCAATGTGAAGGGCCTGTACCCGGCGGGCGAAGGCGCGGGTTATGCCGGCGGCATCTACTCCGCGGCGATCGACGGCATCGAAGTGGCCGAGGCGGTGGCGCTCAGCATCGTCGGCGGCAAGGCCGCCTAAGCCTGCTGCAGGTAAGCCGCGGCGCCGAGCGCTGCGGTGCGCCCGCTGGCAAAGCACGCCGTCAGCAGGTAGCCGCCGGTGGGTGCCTCCCAGTCCAGCATCTCGCCGGCGCAGAACACGCCCGGCAGCGCGCGCAGCATCAACCCTTCATCCATCGCCTCGAAGCGCACGCCACCGGCGCTGCTGATCACTTCGTCGATGGGCCGCGGGCGCAGCAGCCGCAGCGGCAGCGCCTTGATCGATGCGGCCAGCGTGCCGGCATCGTGCATCGCTTCCTTCGACAGGCATTCGCGCAGCAGTCCGGCCTTGACGCCGGTGAGGCCGAGCCGGCTTTGCAGGTGGCTCGACAGCGAGCGCGCGCCGCGCGGATGCGTTACCTGCGCGCTGACATGTTCGGCGCTATGCGCCGGCAGCAGGTCCAGGTGGATGGTGGCGCCGCCATCGGCCTCGATGCGGTCGCGGATCGGCGCGGACAGCGCGTAGACCAGGCTGCCTTCGATGCCGGTCGCGCTGATGACGAACTCGCCCTGGCGGTAGTGCGCTTGCCCGTCGCGGTCGGTCAGGGCGATGGCTACTGGCTTGACCGGCTCGCCGGCAAAGCGCGCCGCAAACGCTTCGCTCCACGCCACATCGAAGCCGCAGTTGGCAGGCCGCAGCGGCGCAATCTCGACGCCGCGCTCGGCCAGCCGCGGCACCCACGCACCATCCGATCCCAGCCTTGCCCAGCTGGCACCGCCCAGCGCCAGCACCACCGCGCGTGCCTGCACGACCATTTCACCGTGCGGCGTGGCAAAGCGCAGCGCATGCTGCGCGCCCTCGTCCCAGCCCAGCCAGCGGTGACGCATATGGAACTGCACGCCGGACTCGCGCAGGCGGTGCAGCCACGCGCGCAGCATCGGCGCGGCCTTCATGTCGGTCGGGAAGACGCGGCCGGAACTGCCGACGAAGGTCTCGATGCCAAGCCCGTGCACCCAGTCGCGCAGGGCCTGCGGGCCGAAGCCCGCCAGCATCGGCGCGATCTGTGCGGTGCGGGCGCCATAGCGGCCGAGGAAGGCCGGCTCCGGCTCCGCGTGGGTCAGGTTCATGCCGCCCTTGCCGGCCATCAAAAACTTGCGCCCGACCGACGGCATCGCGTCGTAGACGGCCACGCTGGCACCTTGCGCCGCCAGCACTTCGGCCGCCATCAGGCCGGCCGGACCGCCGCCGATGACGGCAACGTCGACGCTGGCTTGGGAAGGGGAGGAAGTGGCGGAAGAGGGCATCAGGAGGCTCGGCAGGGGGCGGGGTGTTTCCGCCGCGGATTATAGAGCCTGCGGCAGCGCTAGAATGACGCTTTGCCGCGCATCGCCATCATGACCTCCGCCACTCACTCCGCAGACACCGTCATCGCCGCCACCCGCCACTGGCTGGAGCGCGCCGTGATCGGGCTCAACCTGTGCCCGTTCGCCAAGAGCGTGTATGTGAAGGAGCAGGTGCGCTACGCGGTCAGCACCGTCACCGAAGCGCCGGACGTGATGGACGACCTGGAGCGCGAACTGCGCCTGCTGGCAGACGCCGACCCCGACCAGATCGACACCACGCTGCTGATCCTGCCGGATGCCGTGGCCGATTTTCTCGACTTCAACGACCTGCTGTATTTTGCCGAGCGCCTGCTCGGCAGCCTCGGGCTGGAAGGCACGCTGCAGATCGCCAGCTTCCATCCGCAGTACCAGTTTGCCGGGACCGAGCCGGACGATATCGAGAACTACACCAACCGCGCCCCGTATCCGATCCTGCACCTGCTGCGCGAGGACTCCATCGCCCGCGCGGCGGCGGCGTTCCCGGATGCGGCGGATATCTACGAGCGCAACCAGGCCACCATGCGCCGCCTGGGCCACGAGGGCTGGCAGCGCTGGATGGCGGGCGAGGACGAGCCCGGCAAAGGCTGATTACGCAGCCGACACCGGCGCGGTGAAGAAGCGCTCGCGCATCTCTTCCAGCCCCAGTCTTTCCAGCACCTCTTCCAGCCGCTCGGCCGGGCGGCGGCGCGGCAGGTCCTTGTACTGCGCGATGATCAGCTCGTTTTTCATCGAGTGTTCCCAGCCCACCAGCTCGGTCACGCTGACCTGGTAGCCATGCGCCTCCAGCTGCAGGCAGCGCAGCACATTGGTCACCTGGCTGCCGAACTCGCGCGTGTGCAGCGGGTGGCGCCAGATTTCCGTCAGCGGATTACCCGCCAGCAGCTTGCCCTTGTGCTTGCGCAGCACGCTGGCCACCTCGGCCTGGCAGCACGGCACCAGCACGATATGGCGGGCCTGCTTGGCCAGCGCAAAGCGGATCGCGTCGTCGGTCGCGGTATTGCACGCATGCAGCGCGGTGACGACGTCGACGGTGGGCGGCAGCTGCGGCGAGGTGATCGAATCCGCCACCGACAGGTTCAGGAACGACATCCCAGCAAAGCCCAGCCGCGCAGCCAGCGCCTGCGAGGTCTTCACCAGTTCTTCACGGGTTTCGATGCCGAAGATGTGTGAGTCGTCCTGCAGCGCCTTGAAGAACAGGTCGTAGAGGATAAAGCCCAGGTACGACTTGCCGGCGCCGTGGTCCACCAGCGTGACGCGGCCGCGCTCGGCCTTGACCTCCTGCAGCAGCGGTTCGATGAACTGGAACAGGTGGTAGACCTGCTTGAGCTTGCGCCGGCTGTCCTGATTCATCTTGCCGTCGCGCGTCAGGATATGGAGTTCCTTGAGCAGTTCGATGGACTGGCCGGGGCGGATTTCGTGGGTATTTGACATGAGGGGGACTGCGCAGGCTGCGGGACGCGGCGCGTCCCGGAATGCCGACAGTTTACCGAAAAGTCCCGCTTGGTCCCCGAGTGACGCTGGCCTCACCGGTGCGGGGCGCGGTGTGGTTGGCGCTTTCGCATCGCCGGCACGGACTCTCGGCGGGCTCGATCGAGCTTGCGAGCTGCTGTCGGATAAATGGTAAAAGTATTAAAAATGCTGCATTGTTACCGTCACGGGATGCCTGCGTTTCTCCGGGCGTCTGCCGCTCGGCTCCGGCGAAAGCGCGGCAAATGGTCAGAAACCGCCTGCCTTGGCCACCAGCGGCGGCGTGTCGCATCTGGATCAAGGCTGAATTCCGAAATCGGCAATGATCCTGAAACAACATAATTGACACGATTTGTGTCATGAATTCGAAATACGCAAATTTGGCAGACGGGATTGTCGGGATGAGGTGCCGGGCTGGCGGCGCAGGCCCGCGCGGCGGGACGTCCGGCGGCGCGGCGCGCCGCCGGAACAGTGCCCTCTACTGCAGGGAAGCGCATTTCCCGCCAAGAAATGCGAGGACTGAGGAAATGCCGTCGGTGGTGGCGGAGTAAATCATGAACCGCCCTTGCTGGCGGCTTTTAACCAACCCCGTCCTGACCAATTCCTTCAAATGGAATGTTACGGAAGAGGGAGTTAAATCGGAAGATGCGGAGATAATACCTGCCGGTATTCCTTCCGGTCCGGAATCGGCGAGCAGTAAAAATATCCTGAGCCGATTTTCCTGTGCTAACGCCCCCAGTATTTCCACTGCATTCTTTATATCCAGTTCTGCCATTTTTTTGCTTCTTTATTTTATGCCGCGGGCAGCTGGCAGGGGCGGTATGACTGCCCCGGTTCGCCTTGAAGTCCAGCAGGCAGGCCGCATGCGGCCTGCCGCCCGTGGCGCGGCTTGTCATCCGTAAATCAACGCTCAACAGCACCCCATTGCTGGCAATGTGCCGGTTCCGAGAATAGTTCGTATAACCTCCGCCCATTGTGAAGGATTACTTTTTGTTACATTCGGGGGAGTCCCTGGTAGGGTTATTTCAACGCTATTAAAAATATTGAAATTATTCCTCTTCGGCCCTAAGGAACCTTTTGATAGCATGCACGCCGCTGCTGCCGGATAACCGTTCGCATCAGTGTTTTCCTTTACATATGGCTTCCATATGAGGCGCCTTTCATATGGCGCAACCGTTTCTGTGCATTCCCATGGAAGGAGTCGTTATGACATTCGCAAATCTGCGCCGCAAGGCGCGTCAGCAAGGTCAGGGCATGACCGAATACATCATCATCGTGGCACTGATCGCCGTGTCCGCGATCGGCGTCTATGCCATGTTCGGCCAGACCATCCGCAACCAGACCGCGGGCCTCGCCCAGGAAATGGCCGGCAAGAACTCGGCATCCAAGCAGGCCATCAAGCAAGCCGGCAGCGCCGCGGACGATGCCAGCTCCAAGGCCAACCAGGGCAAGGGGCTGAACAACTACAACGTCGGCAACGACACGGGCAAGAACAACTAAGCGGCATCGCCGCCAGTTGCTCGCTGCGCTCCAGCACTCGCGATCCCGGAACATGGGCAAAACAGGTCTTGCGCATCGACGCAGCCGTCCCGGCCAGCGCGGTCAGGCACTCGCCTTCGCGCTGGTGTTCCTCGCCATCGGCGGGCTGGCCCTGTATCTCGCCTTCAACGCGAGCCAGCTGACCAGCGCCAAGACCAAGCTGCAGAACACGGCGGACGCAGCGGCCTATAGCGCCGCGGTGCTGCAGGCGCGCGACTACAACTTTGCCGCCTACGCGAACCGCGCGATGGTGGCCAACCAGGTGGCCGTGGCCCAGGCCGTGAGCCTTAAGTCGTGGATCGACGAGCTGAAGGGCACCTACACGGAAAACACCTGGATCGACACGCTGGTCAAGATCTTCTCCGACGGGCAGTTGCTGTGGACCACGCCCAAGCAACTGGGCAAGGCCGCGATCACGCCGGTGCGATCCGCCCTGAACACGCTGCTGCCGCCGCTGGTGACCGGGCTTGATGACATCATCGCCGCGCTCAGCATGGCGCAGCGCGCCTACCACGCGGGCACCATCGCCGCGGTACCGCTGGTGACCGACGAAGTCGCCAAGCGCAACCAGCCGGATTCGACGGTCAGTTCCGGCTACTTCTTTGGCCCGCGCTATGGCGTTCAGCTGGCCCGCTGGACCAAGTTCACCACCGTGACTGATCCGCAGAATCCCAAGCAGGGTTCGGCCACCGGCAAGGACCGCTTTGCCGACGTCACCACCGACGGCACCACGCTCGACGGCTTTTTGAAGGACCGCGGCTCGCCGCGCTCGCCGACGGCGGTCCCCACTGCCTACAAGGGCTGCAAGGGCGCGGTGGTGGCCATCATGGTGACCGTCGTCACGCATGATGGCGGCACGCATCTGCGCCGCGACAAGAAGGGCTGGGAAGCACTCGATGCCTCGCAGGCCAACGGCACGCTTGCCTGTGTCTGGGCCACGCCGGCCGGCCCGGTCGGGTTTGCGATTCCCACGGTGTCCAGTGTCGGGCGCGGCGGCGCGGCCAATGGCCCGGGCGGGCGCTATTCGGGCCGCTCCGGCTATGGCGGCTACAGCAACTTCGGCGGTTCGCTGCTGAACCCGCTGACGCTGATCGCCGCGCAGATGCAGTACTCGTCGGGCCCGGGCAAGACCCTGCACAACAAGCCCGCGGGGCTGCAGGAGTACGCCGACCTGAGCAACCAGCCCAAGCCTGGCACCGGGCCCGTGGACGATTTCAACCGCGCGCCCTCGATCACGATCGAGGCGCAGCGCCAGGACACTTCAGTCGTCACCAGTTCGCGCGTGCTGCCGGGCGGAGATCGCCTGACGCTGGACGGGCGCATGGCCGGCGGCATGATGCGCGCGCTGGCCAGCGGCAGCGCGTACTTTATCCGCCCGACCGACAGCGGCGGCATGGCGGGTGCGCTGCGCAGCGCGGCGGGGTGGCGGCGCGCCGATTCGCGCATCGAATACCCGAGCCTCTTCAATCCGTACTGGCAGGCATCGCTGACGCAGACCAGCGATCTCGAACGCGTTGCCGCGATCGCGGCACAGGGCAACTGAGGGAGCGGACATGCGCATGCGCAGGCCAGCCAGGCCGAACCGGGCAGCCGGACAGGCAATGATCGAATTCGTGATCGCCGCGATGACGGTGCTCGGCGTGCTGTTTCTCGGCATGGCGATGCTGGGCAAGTTCAGCGACGTGCGCAACAAGGCGCTGATGGCCTCGCGCTATGCCGGCTGGGAGCGCACGGTCTGGACCGTCGACCCGGGCTGGCGCGCGTCGCACGGCAGCTTCGCCAGCAAGGGCGACGAAGAGATCCGCAGCGAATTCGTGCAGCGCGTGCTGGGGCACGACCAGGCCGCGCTGGCGTCGAGCGACCGCACCGCGCGCCGCCTGCCCGGCGGCATGGCGCCGATGTGGAAGGACCATGCCGGCGTCGACATGCTGCGCAACTATGCCGACGTGACCCTGGGCAGCGGCGTCGACGAAACCCCGGCAGCCACGCTCAAGCCGATCACGGCTGCCATGGGTGCGGCCAACGCGGTCAGTGCCGGCTTCGACCTGGCCACGCGCAACCTCTACCGGGCCGAGGTGGGGTTGTCCGTCGCCGGCGACAACGCGGCCCTGCGCGCGCTGTGGCCGGGCTGGACCGGCTTCGGCATGCAGGACCACACCGTGCTGCTGACCAACGCCTGGACGCCCGAGGGGCGCAACGGCACGCTCGCCGTGATCAAGGAAGCGGTGCCCACCAGCAAGGGCGGCGTGATCGACACCGCGCTGACCGTCGGGCTGGCCGCCTTCGGGCCGGAAATCCTGAAACTGGACCTGGGCCGCATCCAGCCCGACGTGGTCCCCGCCGACCGCCTGGGGAGCCGCTGAGATGAAAGCCTGCATGCATGGCGTGCTGATGCGCTGCCTGGCCGCGCTGCTGCCGGCCGCGCTCGCCTGGTCCGCGGCGGCAGCGACCGCGACGGACTGCACGCGGCAGCCGGTTGCGCCTGCCAGGGCGCATGCGGTCGGCACCGACATGGTGGTCAACGGCCTGCCCACGCGGGTGCTGACGATGGAGTTCGCCGGCACCGCCGAAGCGGTCTCGGACGCGTGGCGCCAGTACTGGACGCGCGAAGGCGTGCCGGCGCGCGGGCAGCGGGCCGGCGGCCAGTACGTGCTGAGCGCGATCGACGGGCTTTGCCACTATGTGCTGTCGCTGGAGCCCAGGCCCGCGCCGGGCGGGCATGTGGCGGGCATCTTCTCGGTCAGCAAGCTGGCGCCGGTGGCGTCCGGCACCGGGCTGGGCGACCTGGGCCTGCCGCCCGGCGCCAAGGTCCTGTCGGATGTCCAGAGCACGGACCGCGGCCAGCGCGGGCGCACCCTGGTGGTCCGGCTGCCCGGCAACGCGCAGGCGGCGCGGCAGCGCGCCGCCGAGCGGCTGGCGGCGCAGGGCTGGAGTTCGGTGGTGCAGATGCCCGCGCCCGTGGCCGACGGTTCGGGCCGCATCGAGGGCCTCACGCTGGCCATGCAGCGGCAGCAGGAACGCATGGATGCCACCTTTGTCGACCGCGCCGGCCAGACCGACGCGGTGATCACCGTGGCGCGGCCGGAGTAGCGCGATGGCAATCCGTAGCAGGCGCCAGCGCGGGCAGGCCGCGTTCGAATACATCGTCATCACGCTGCTGGTCGTTGCCGTGCTGGTCGCCGGCGGCGACAACTCGGTCATCAGCATGCTGGCCGCGGCGTTCAGGTCCTTCTTTCAGGCATACAGCTTTTCCCTGTCACTTCCCTGACGCACCGCCAGCGGGCGGCGTCTGGCTACTGCAAGCACATTCATGCTGAAGAAAATCAAGATTCATTCAATCATCGGGAATCCCTGGGTCGTCCTCGTCATCGCCGTGCTGGTCGCCGGCCTGCTGACACTGTGGATCTACCACTTCCTGAGCGGGCGCGAAGCGGCACTGAAAGAGCAGCTGGCCGCGCAGCTGAACGAGGGCCGCCGCGTGGCTGTCATGGTGCCGGTGCGCAACGCCGCGCCGGGCACGGTGATCGACGGCAATGGCTTCGCGGCACGGGAGATTCCGGCCGACCTGGTCTACGAAGACATGATCCTGGCGAGCAGCTTCGACAAGGTGGCGAACCTGCGCCTGGTGCGCCAGGTGCGGCAGGGCCAGCCGGTGCGGCGTGCCGACGTTGAAGCGCTGCAGTCGCGCGATTTCTCCGACCTGCTCAAGCCCGGCAAGCGCGCCTTCACCATCGAGGTCGACATGGTCAACTCGACGGCCAAGATGCTCAAGCCTGGCAACCATGTCGACCTGTTCCTGATCAGCTCCACCTCGCCCACTGCGGCAGGCACCGACAAGCAGACCGCGCGGCTGCTGATGTCGGACATGCTGGTGCTGGCCACCGGCCAGGACGTGCGCCCGCGCGACTATGGCGAAGCCATGGCGGCGCAGGCCGCGGAAGGCGCGGAGGGCGTGGACACCAACCCGGATTACGACAGCCTCACGCTGATGGTGTCGCCCGAACAGGCGGCGCGGCTGGCGCTGGCGCAGAAGGTCGGCAGCCTGCGCGCGGTGCTGCGCAATGCGGCCGACAAGACCGCGACCCCGCAGATCGCGGTCAGCGAGCACGCGCTCTTCGCCGGTGGCGACGAAGCGGCCATCGAATACATCGTCGGTGGCCGTTCCGCGGGCGCCAACATGATCTCCAAGCTGCCTACCGCGCAGGACATCGGCAACGCCATTTCTTCGGCGCTGGCCAATGGCGGGTCCATGGGCGGTTCCGCGGGCGGCATCGCCCAGGCCCAGCAGGGCGCCGTTGCCAACGCCGCCAACGCCATGGCGGGCCGGCCGGCCTCGCGTTGAGCGCGGCGGTGCACGACATCGGATTATCCAGAACACCAACTGACGGAACACGCAATGGATGGGTCTTTCGCGCAGCGCGGCGGCATCGCCGGGCGCCTGCAGGCGGTCACGGTACACGGAGCACCGGACGGGAAAACGGGTAAGGGGGCGCGCCATGCGGTGCGCGGGGGTATGGCAGCACTGGCGGCAGCAGCGTTGGCCTCGGGAGCCTGGGCCGCCGAGCCCGTGACCACCGCGGCCCGCACAGGCGCGCAGCCGCCGTCGTACGAGCTGCCGGCGCGCTTTGGTGCGATCGAGCTGTTCAAGGGCGAGGTGCGCGCGCTCGAGGTGCCGGGCACCATCAGGCGCGTGGCCATCGGCAATGGCGCGCTGGTCAGCAGCACCGTGGTCGACGGCCGCCTGCTGCTGCTGGCAGAGGAGATCGGCACCACCAGCCTGATCGTCTGGAACGAGCGCGGCGTGGCGCTGCAGGGCAAGCTGCGCGTGGCGCCGGCCGATACCGCCGACGTGGCCCAGCGCCTGCGGGCGTCGCTGGGCAGCGTGCGCGGCCTGAAGATCGAGGTGGTCGGTCCCAGCGTGGTGCTGTCGGGCATCGTCGATCCGCAGATGGTGCCGCTGATCAAGACCGCCACCTCGGGCCTGGACAGCGTGGTCAACCTGGTGCGCGCCGACGAGGGCGATGCGCTGAAGAAGACCGTGCACTTCAAGGTGCACATCATGGAGATCACCCGGCGCGGCATGGAGAAGCTTGGCATTGCCTGGCAGCAGAGCTTCAACGGCCCGCAGATCGCGTTCGCGGGCAATCCGGTGCACACCGGGCGCTATCGCACGCTGCCGTCCACCGATGCGGCCACCTTCACCGATACCCCGAGCCAGGTGGCCGGCGCCGCCAGCGGCTTCTATCTCGGCATTGCCACGACCATCTTCTCGCGCATCAACCTGGCCATTTCCGATGGCGATGCCTACGTGCTCGCCGCGCCGGAGCTCAACAGCAAGAGCGGCGGGCTGGCCACCTTCCTGGCCGGCGGCGAAGTGCCGATTCCCAAGGCCGGCGCGTTCGGCACCACCGACGTCGACTACAAGCCGTACGGCATCAAGCTCAACATCCGCCCGGCGGTGAACGTCGACAATGTCATCTCGACCACGCTGGAAACCGAGATCAGCCAGATCGACCCGTCGGTATCGTTCGGCGGCTTCCCGGCCTTCCTGACGCGCCGCACCACCTCCGAGACCTCGATCCGCGCGGGCGAAACGCTGGCGATCTCGGGGCTGGTCAATGCCGACGCATCCAAGGCCGTCGACAAGGTGCCGCTGCTGGGCAGCATCCCTATCCTCGGGCGATTGTTCCGTTCCGACGAATTCCGCAACAACAAGAGCGACCTGGTGATCTTTGTCACCCCGGTCGTCTATGACCCGGCCAGCCCGGAGAACGCCGCGCTGCTGCAGCGTGGCGCGGATGTCGATGCCAACTACCGCCACCGCTTCGGCGAGCCAAGCCCGCTGCCCGCTGCGAATGCCGTGCGTGAGCAGGAAGTGATGGAGCAGAAGCGGCCGCCGCTGCCCCCGCCCGGCGTCGATCCGATGAACGGAGGCTGATCCGGCCATGCTCAATATCCGCCTGCAGCAGCGCAATGGCAGCGCCGAGGTGATCCATGTGAAGGGGCCGGGCTGTACCATCGGCAAGGATCCCGGCTGCGACATCGTCCTCAAGGGCCTGCTGATCGGCAAGGTCCACGCCCGCATCGAAGGACACAACGGCGGCTGGTATATCGAGGATCAGGGCGGCATTGCCTCGACGCTGATCAATGGCGACCCGGTCACGCGCTATGGCCCGCTGGCGGCGGCCGACCAGATCGAGATCGGCGGCTTCGTGCTGTCCGTCGTGGCCGAGCCGGGGCGAGCGGGAGCGGGCGTGGCGGCGCAGCCATCGCCGCAGCAGCACCACGCCCAACCACCACAGGATGCCGCGGCGCCTCAACCGGTGGTGCCGGTGCCCATGCCTGTGCCGCCTCCGTCGCCGCCGCGGGAGGCGGTGACCCTGTCGCCATCGCCCCAGGCAAGCGTGCCGGTGCCGCGCGAAGCGGTGCCCGCACCCAGGCCGCCGGCACCTGCGCCGAAGCCAGCGCCGGTGGCCGCCAAACCTGCGCCGGTGGCGCCGCTCGACGAGGCCTTGCGCGCACCCATCAACTCGCCGCGCGGCGTGGAACTGCGCAAGCAGGCGCACCAGCGCCTGATCGCTGCGCTCGACCTGCGCCGCGTCAACGTCGCGCGCATGGCCGAGGACGAGCTATGCGAACTGGTCGGCTCGCTGCTCGACGACATCCTCAAGGAGAGCGTGTTCCGCAGCCAGGAGATCCCGCTGGACGCGCTCAAGCAGAGCGTCTTTGACGAAGTGATCGGGCTGGGTCCGCTCGAAGAGCTGCTGGACGATGACGCGGTCTCGGAAATCATGGTCAACTGCCATGACGAGATCTTTGTCGAGCGCGCCGGCAGGCTGACGCGTTCGCCGGTGATCTTTACCGACGACCGCGCCGTGTTGGGCGCCATCGAGCGCATCGTCGCGCCGCTGGGACGGCGCATCGATGAAAGCTCGCCGATGGTCGATGCGCGCCTGCCCGATGGCTCGCGCGTGAACGCGGTGATCCCGCCGCTCGCCCTCAAGGGGCCGAACATCACCATCCGGAAGTTCTCGCGCAAGAAGCTCAGGGGCGAAGACCTGGTCGGCTTCGGCTCGCTGTCGCCCGAGATGCTGGAGTTCCTGCGCACCGCCGTGGAGCGGCGCGCCAATATCGTGATCTCCGGCGGCACGGGCTCAGGCAAGACCACGCTGCTGAACGTGCTGTCCAGCTTCATCCCGGATGACGAACGCATCGTCACGGTCGAGGATGCGGCCGAGCTGCAGCTGTCGCAGCCCAACCTGGTGTCGCTGGAGGCGCGGCCGCCCAATATGGAAGGCAAGGGCGCGGTGACGATCCGCGACCTGGTCAAGAACTGCCTGCGCATGCGCCCGGACCGCATCGTCGTCGGCGAATGCCGGGGCGGGGAAGCGCTGGACATGCTGCAGGCCATGAATACCGGCCATGACGGCTCGCTGACCACGGCCCACGCCAACTCGCCGCGGGACTGCCTGTCGCGTCTTGAGGTGATGACGCTGATGGCGGGGCTGGACCTGCCGGTGCAGGCCATTCGCGAACAGGTCTGCTCGGCGGTCGACGTGATCGTGCAGCAGACGCGCTTCTCCTGCGGTTCGCGGCGCGTGACGCATATCACCGAGGTCAGCGGCATGGAAACGGGCGTGGTGCAGCTGCAGGACGTGTTCATGTTCCGCGAGGAAGGCTACGGTGCCGACGGCAAGGTCAAGGGGCGCTATGTCGCGACCTCGTATATCCCGGATTTCTACCAGGACCTGATCCGGCGCGGCATCCAGGTCAATACGGGCATCTTCACCGCCCGCGACGAGTAAGGAGGCAATATGAACCTTGCCCTGGTGCTGTGCGGCGCCTTCCTGATGACCGTGCTGATTGCGTGGGCCGTGCTGTCGCAGGGCAAGCGCTGGTTCGTGCGGCATACGCAGACGCTGGCGACCGAGGTCGAGGCCTCGCTGGCCGATCTCTTTATCTTCATCAATATGCGGCAGGTGGCCGGCATCTCGGTGGTGGCGGTGTTCGCGCTGCCGCTGCTGACCTGGCTGGTATCGCAGAACGTGTTCTTCGCGATGCTCAGCATTCCGGTGAGCCTGCTGCTGCCGCGCGCGCTGGTGAAGAAGATGCAGCGCAAGCGCCTGATGGCCATCGAAGACCAGATGCCCGACGCGCTGCTGATGATGTCGAGCGCGCTGCGCGCCGGCGCCAGCTTCCCGATGGCGCTGGAAAGCGTGGTGGCGGAGTCGCGCCCGCCGATCTCGCAGGAGTTCGACCTGCTGATGCGCGAAGTCCGGCTTGGCGTGGACCTGATGGACGCGCTGCGCAATATGGAAAAACGCATTCCAGTGCCCGACTTCCTGATGGTGACCGCGGCCATCACGATCTCGCGCGAGGTGGGCGGCAACCTGGCCGAGACGCTGGAGTCGGTGGCGCGCACGCTGCGCGAGAAGCATCAGATGGAAGGCAAGATCCGCGCGCTGACCGCGCAGGGCAAGATGCAGGGCCTGGTGATGACGGGCTTGCCGCTGTTCCTGATCGTGGTGCTGAACCACATGGAGCCGGTGGCGATGGCACCGCTGTTCAGTTCGCCGATCGGCTGGGGCACGCTGTCCGTGATCGCGGTGATGGAGCTGCTTGGCTACAAGGCGATCAGCAAGATCACCCATATCGATGTCTGACCGGGGCCGACCATGATGCTTGTTGTTGCCTTCGCCCTTGCCGCCGGCCTGGTCGGCGTGCTCGCCGCCACCACCATGGCCATGCGCCGCCTCACCGTGGCCGTTCCCGACGAGGCGCGCGACTACCTCGACCCGTTGCCGCCGTCGCTGCGCGCGGTCTGGCCGGTGGTGCGCTTCTTCGACCACCATCTCGTCTGGATCACGCCGAAGTCGCTGCGCGCCGCGGTGGACGAGCAACTGCGCCTGACGGGCATGTCGTTCCTGATGACGGCGCGCCAGTTCCTGTCGCTGTCGATCGTTTCGGCGCTGGCGTTCTGCCTGCTGGCGGGCATAGCCATGCTGGGGCTGGGCGTGTTCTCGCCGCTGCTGCTGCTTGCCGCCAGCGCGCTGGGCTTCTTCTATCCGCGCATCTGGCTACGCGACGTGCGCAAGCGCAACCTGCTGCAGGTCACGCGCCACCTGCCGGTGTTTCTGGATTTCCTGACACTGAGCGTAGAGGCCGGCCTGAACATCAACGGCGCCCTGCTGCAGGCGGTGGAGAAGGGGCCTGAGGGCCCGCTGCGGCGCGAGTTCGAGCACGTGCTGCGCGACCTGAAGTCGGGCCTGAGCCGCGCCGATGCGCTGCGCCGCATGGATGACCGCCTGCGCGTGAAGGAGGTCACCAATTTCGTCGGTGCCGTGATCCAGGCGGAGCGCATGGGCTCGGGGCTGGCCGCCACGCTGCGCTTCCAGTCGGAGCAGCGGCGCACCGAGCGCTTCCAGCGCGCGGAGAAGCAGGCCATGGAAGCGCCGGTCAAGCTGATCTTTCCGCTGGTGGTGTTTATCTTCCCGGTCACCTTTATCGTGCTTGGCTTCCCGATCGTGATGAAGTTTATGCAGGAAGGGCTGCTGTGAGGCAGGCGCGCCTCTACCTGCGGGCCGGCCACAGCACGCTCGACACCGGCGTGCGCGTGTCGGTGGCGGCCACTGCGCGCGAACGCATGACGGGGCTGCTCAGCCGCGATTCGATGGCACCGGACGAAGCCTTGCTGCTGTCCCCCTGCGGCGCAGTCCACACCTTTGGCATGCGCATGGCGATCGACGTGGTGTTTCTCGACAAGCGGCAGCGCGTGCTGGCGGTGCACCCGTGCGTGGGACGCCTGCGCGTGCGTGCCCACTGGCGCGCGCGCCAGACGCTTGAGCTCGGCGCGGGGCGCGCGGCGGCATTGGGGATTGCGCCGGGCCAGAACCTGGAACTGCGGGAGGAGGGGCCATGACGCACCAGCAAAAGCACGCGGCGCGGCGCGGGGCACGGGGACAGTCCGCGGTGGAATTCCTGATCATCGCGCCGGCGCTGCTGCTGCTGTGCCTGGGCGTGATCCAGTTCGGGCTGCTGTACCAGGCCAAGGCCACGCTAGACCACGCCGCCTTGCAGGCCGCGCGCGAAGGCGCCGTCGACCACGGCCGGCTGGCCAGCATGCGCAAGGGGCTGGCGCTGGGGCTGACGCCGCTGTTCGTGCGCTCCGCCGACCGTACCGCGCATGCCACCGGCTATGCCAAGGCCCAGTTCGAGGCCCGCACCCAGGCCAGGATCGACGTGCTGAACCCGACGCCGGCGGCGCTGCAGGATTTCGGGCGAAGCGGCTACTACGCCGGCAAGACCACGCGGGAGATCCCCAACGACAGCCTGATGTACCGCGCCACCAGCGCGGGGCCGTCCTCTGGCGTCAATATCCAGGACGCCAACCTGCTGAAGATCCGGGTCACGTACTGCTACGAAATGTTCGTGCCGTTTGCCGACCGCACCATCTACTCGCTGGTCAACGGCATCCGGAATTTTGTTGCGACCGGTTCGTACCGCGGCATGGAGGTCCCGACCACGCCCAATTTCTGCACCGGACGGGCCACGCTGGCGTCGGAATGGCGCATCCCGCTCGAGTCCGAGGCGATCGTGCGGATGCAATCGCCGTATCGCGGCAACTGACGCATCCGCAGTCGCCGTTTTTGTAAGTATTTGTGAAAATTTGCCGGGATAAGCCCGAAGACACCGATGCCAGAATCGACAAGGTCGACAAAATTGCCGAAGCGGGGTTGTTTGGCGTTGCTGTTGTTGTGTAACCTCGGGTTCGTGCCGCAACCGGCGCTGGCGGCGATGGAGGTTTCTCGCTCCGAAGGCGTGCAGATCATCACCACGCGGCGTGCGCCGCCGGCGGTGAGCGGCGCCGTGCCGGCGTCGGCAGCGCGGGCTCCGGCGGCTTCCGCGCCCCAGGCAGCGGCACCGTCCGCACGCGGCAACGCGCCCGACCTGGCGCAGGCCGCCGTCGCGGGGGCCGCGCAGGCGGCGATTCCGAGCGTGGCGGCCAGCGATGAGCGCGAGCTGGTCAAGCGTGCGCTGGCCGAAGAGCAGCGCGGCATGAACGAGGCGATCGCGAACTACGCGCGCGCCAGCAAGGCCGGAGCCGGCCCGGAAACACTGGCGCCGCTGGAGCGCGAAGTCCGCGTGCGGCTGCAGAAGATCGACATGCTGATGCGCGCCCCGCATTGAGGCGCGTACCGGACAGGCCGGCATCACAAAAAGAAGAAGGGGAAGTACCTTGAAGGGAATGACGTTTGGACTGACGACCCGCAAGGCCGCCATTGGCCTGGGCGTCGTGGCCCTGCTGGCCTTGGCGGGCTGCAAGAAGAAGCCTGCTGACAGCGCCGCTGCGCAAGGCGATGCGCAGCCCGCGCCTGCAGCGGCATCGGCGCAGCCCGTGGCATCGGCGCCGGCAACGCCCGCGCAAACCAACGTTGCCGGGCTGTGGTCGGGCGCGTTCGTGGTCAACCGCGACAAGGAAGACCGCTCGTGGTATCCGCTGCTCAATGAGATTCCGGACCATGCCGGCTTTATGCGCAACGGCAGCCGGCAGGAGCTGGTGATTGCGCTGGCGCAGGCCTCGTCCGTCGACGTGCTGCGCTTCCGCGGCCTGTCCGATGCCGGGGCGCGCAGCAATGCGCGCCATGCCCGCGTCGAAGCCTCGGCCGGCGGCACGCAAGGCCCCTGGACCGTGATCTACGATGCGGACCTGCCGGGGCAGGACGGCTACGATACCCGCGTGCCGCTGGCCCAGCCCGTCAAGGCCGGGGCCCTGCGCCTGACGCTTACCGGCAACCGCTGGCCGGGCGACCAGGACGAGGGCCAGATCGGCCTGCAGCAGTTCATGGCCTACGGCAAGCCCGAGGCCGCGGCCGACAAGGTGCGCCAGGTGGGCGGCATCTACCAGTTTCCGGTGGAATTCGGTTCGTCCGGCTACGTGCTGCTGCACCAGGATGGTGCCGCGGTGGAAGGCTGTTACGTGGAAGGCGACTACAGCAACAAGCAGATGAAGATCACGCAGGTGCTGGGAACGATTTCCGGCGGGCTGGAAAACGGTGCCCTGCTGGCCTTCCGGCGCACCACCGAGGGCACGCCTGAGAAGGGCGCCATGGCCTTCAGCCCCGACGGCAGCCATGCCTACGCAGCGCTGGTGAAGGGCGATGCCCGCACCTTCGACAGCGTGCGCGAGGCCGGCGGCTGGCGCCTGGCGGACAAGGCGCCGCCGTGCTTCCCGAAGGCCGAGGCCGCCCCCGATCCCATCGGCCAGGCGCTGGAAGGCGCGGGCCGCGTGCAGCTCTACGGCGTCAACTTCGAAACCGATTCCGACGTGCTGAGCGCGGCGGCCCGGCCGCTGCTGGACCGTGCCGCCAAGGCGGTGCTGGCGCACCCCGACTGGCGCCTGCGCGTCGAGGGGCATACCGACAGCACCGGCGGCGACGCGCGCAACCAGCCGCTGTCCGAGCGCCGCGCCGCCGCCGTCAGGCGCTATCTGGAAAGCGCCGGCGTGCCCGCCGACCGGCTCGATGCCAAGGGCTATGGCGCCACCCATCCGCTGATGTCCAACGACACGCCGTTCGGCCGCGCGCAGAACCGCCGCGTGGAGCTGGCCAAGCAGTGATGCCTGCGCTCGTGGCCGCGCCGGCGCGCGGTGTGGTGGCGGCAATGCTGCTGGCGGGCGCGGTGCCGGCCGGCGCCGAGATCGTGATGCATGCCGACCGCGGCAGCGGCGTGACCTTCCTCACGTCGCGCAGCGCAGCGCCGGCACGGCTGGCGTCCACCGCGGCGCCCGCGGCATTGCCAGCGCGGGCGTTTATCGGGCTGCCAACGCTGGCGGCGGCAAAGGCCGCGGTCGTCAGCGCCAAGTCCCCACCCTCTGAGCTGGTTGCCCTCGCGCACCGCGCGGCGCAGGCCGCGGCGGTGGACCCGCATCTGCTGATGGCCATGGTGGAGGTGGAGTCGGGCTGGAACCCGCAAGCCACCTCCGACAAGGGCGCCATCGGCCTGACGCAGCTGATGCCGGCCACGGCTCGCATGCTGGGCGTGACCGATGCCTATGACCCGGCCCAGAACCTGCAGGCCGGTGCGTCCTACCTGGGCGGCCTGCTGTCGCGCTTCAACGGCGACACCAGCCTGGCCCTGGCCGCCTACAACGCGGGCGAAGGCGCGGTGCTGCGCCACGGGTCGCGCATCCCTCCGTTTGCCGAGACCCAGGCCTACGTGCCGCAGGTGCTGGGCCGCTATGCGCGCTTGCGCGGCGGCCAGGACGGCAGCGCCGCGGCGCCCTTGCGCCAGCCGGCGTCGCCGGCGCAGCACGGCGGCCTTGCCATTGTCTCGTATCAGAACCCCCCGCCTCCGCGGTGAAGAAAGAGGAGAAGTCATGATGTCGTACTGGATTCCGCGTGCCTGCCTGCCGGTCATGCTGGCGCTGGCCGTTGCCGGCTGTGGCAAGGAAGAAGGGCATTCCGTAGCGGCCAGCGATGCCTTGCCGAAGGCCTGCCAGGAAGCCGAGGCCGCGCAGCGCGCCTGCACCGAGAACATGGCGGCCAAGCTCGACAAGTCGGGGCAGGCCGCGGCCGCCCAGACCCTGCGCGACGGGCTGCCCGGCGAGCTGGAATCGATCCGCACGCGCTGGGCCGGCGTCTCCGACAAGGATGGCCTGGCGCAGTCCTGTGCGACGGTGCGCGACAGCTTCCGCGACATGCCGCAATGCAAGGACTGACTGCCGGTGCTTTGCTGAACTGACCAATGGAGAGGCGACAGATGCCGAAGAATTCCGACCGCGCTAGCGCGCGGCAATCCCTGGACCGCCGCACGGCGCTTGGCGCAAGCGTGGCCTTCGCTGCGCTGCTGCTGCCGGCAGCCGCAGCGGCCGGCGTTTGCGATGCGCCGTGGATGCATGACGGCGGCGAGATCCGCATGACCATGCAGGGCGGTGCGCCGGGCACGGCGACCATGTCCGTGTCCGGCGTGCGCAAGTCGGGCAAGGGCCAGTGCAATGCCAATATCAGCGTCGTGTCGAATGTGGCCGCGGCCGGCTCGGGCAACGAGACGCGGCTGGACTACACCATGGCGGTGATCGAAGACCGCCTGTCCATCTCGCGCGGCGGCGCGCCGGGCAAGGTCGAGGGCAAGAGCGCCGCCGGCACGGCATCGGGCATGCTCGACAGCAGCGCGGTCGGGACCCTGGCCTATGGCGGCGTCATTGAAGCGGAAGGACAGCGGCTGCCGGGCGAATCGCAGACGGTGCGCATGGACCTGCAGATGACCGCCGCCGGCCAGAGCGCCGGCCAGGCCAGGATCCCGTCCGCCAAGGTCACCATCGGCGGCAAGGTCGTCGGCAAGCGCGCGACCATCCCCACCCGCCTCGGCCAGAAATCCTGCTGGCCGGTCCGCTACGAGCGCAGCACGACCATGGCGCCGGTCACGGTGGCGGGCCACACCGTGTCGGTGCCGCCGGCGAGCGCCAGCGTTACGGACTGGTACTGCCCCGACATGGGCCTGGTCATGAAGCAGGAGGTCGTGCAGAACGGCCAGACCGGCACCATCGAGGTGGTCTCGGTCAAATAGCCCGGACATCGTCCGGATCGTCCCCCAGGCTTCTCCACGAAGGCGATGGCAGCCCGGCCGACGCGGCAAGGTGTGCGCTAAAGTTCTCCGCGCTGCTGCCGTTGGTTTATGGATCGATAACAAGCGGAGCGCCGGCACCCGCCGCGCGGCTGCACAAGACGATTCAGGGGACGCATGACGCATGAGTCGGGTTTGCGCCTGGAGCTTGCCGAGCCAGGCGAGCAGGTGCATGCGCGCTACACGCCGCAGCCAGGCAGGCTGCCGCCGGACCAGGCCAGCCTGCGCCAATGCCTGGACAGCCTGGGCTGGGCCGGGGCGCGGCTGGATGCGCGCGCGGTGGCGCAGTTCCTGGCGCAATGCCAGCGCGCCGAGCATGAGATCGATGCCACCATCGGTGCGCTGATCGACGGCGCGTTCGAGCTCGACATCACCGCCGACGGCCTGGCCGTGCGGCTGACGCTGCTGCCAGCCGAAGGCGGCCGTCCGGTCGGCGCGGAGGACATCCGCTGCGCCGCGGCGGCGCGCGGCGTGGTGGCGCCGATCCAGACCCTGGCACTGGACGCCGCGCTGGCCGAAGGCCGTTGCGAGCTGCGCACCATTGCCGCCGGCGTCGCGCCGCGCCAGGGTGAGCCGGCGCGCTTCATCAACCTGCTCGAACCGCGCAAGCCGGCGCAGCCTGACGACGAGGCCGGCAAGGTCGACCTGCGCGACCTGGGCAACCTGCTGCTGGTCAGCCCCGGCACGCCGCTGATGCGGCGCGTTCCGGCGGTGCGCGGCAATGACGGCGTCGACGTATTTGGCAAGCCCGTCGCCGCCGATCCGGTCGATGACCCGCCTTTTGCCGAAGGCCTGACCGGCGCTGCCGCCGATGCCGACGATGCGGAGCTGCTGCGCGCGGTGATCGCAGGATCGCCGGTGGTGGGCGTGCACGGCATCTCGGTCAGCCCCGTGGTGCAGGTGGAATCGGTCGACCTGCACTCAGGCAACGTGGCGTTCGACGGCACGCTGCGCGTGTCGGGCGACATCCGCACCGGCATGTCGGTCAACGTCAGCGGCGACGTGGTGGTCGAGGGCACCATCGAAGCCGCCAATGTCGAGGCCGGCGGCAATGTCATCGTCAAGGGCGGCATCATCGGCAAGGCCGACACCGGCCGCACCGAAGGCGGCATCAGCCGCGCCAGCGTGCGCTGCAAGGGCGCGGTGAAGGCGCGCTTTATCGAAAACGCCGTGGTCGAGGCCGGCACCGAGGTCAACGTCGAAAGCGGCATCCGGCAGAGCGATGTTGCTGCCGGCGAGCGCATCGTGGTGGGCGGCACCGGCGCGCAGGGCAGCATCAGCGGCGGCCGCAGCCGTGCCTTGCTGGCGGTGCGCGCCGCGGTGCTGGGCGCACCGGCCGGCACCGCCACCAGCATCCAGGTCGGCCTGAATCCATTTGCCGACGCACAGCGCGCCGCGCTGGAAGCCGAGCGCCGCGGCATGCTGGCAGAGCAGAACAAGGTCAAACAGCTGGTGGATTTCTTTGCCAAGCATCCCGAGAAGGCCGTTGGCGACCTGCGCGAGAAGGCGCGCGCGACACTGTTCAAGCTGTCGCGTGACCTGTTCGAGCTGGAGGCACGCTTGACCGAACTGGGGCAGCAGATGCAGCCGGCCGCCGAGGCCGTGATCGACGCCGCGCGCCGCATCCATGGCGGCGTCACGCTGCAGGTAGGCAGCCGCGTGCTCAAAGTGATGGAAGACAAGCCTGGCGGCCAGATCCGCCTGGTCGACGACCGCATCGCCGTCAACTGAACGCGCGCTGTTATCCGCGGGGATTTGTACTATGCTGCAGTTATGTCCTGGGGTGCCGCAGGATGGGCGAGAGAGCTAGAGTCGGGCAGTGAATGAAGAAGCGGATCAGCACTCTGCGGAAGCGTTACACGGAACCAACTCACGTGGCACTGGAATAACCGGAAGGCCAGCCAGCAAGGCTGGCCTTTCTGCTTTCCGTGACGGCTGCCAGGCGAACTACACTGAAGGTGCAACCATTACCCAAAGGAGGTTGCTATGGCCGCGACCTTGATTACCGCGCTGGTCCTGATCGCCCTCGTTGCGTGCGCCGCATTTGCCATCTGGATGTTGCGGGAAAAGAACCCGACGCTGCTGCAGCAGCAGGAGCAGTCAGTGCGCACATGGTTTGATCACATGATCCATCGCCACTGACGCCTGGCGATTGGCTTTCGTGCAGCCCGCCGCAACGGCGGGCTTTTTCATGGGCTGGGGTTTATGCCGCCCGCAAACGCAGTTCATGCAAGCCGCTGCGCTCCACCCGGGTGCCGAGTGCCCGTCCCTCGTCTTCAAACATGGCCTGCAGCCACGCCATATCCACTTCGCGCGCGTAGGCCAGACGGAAATGGCTGCGCCGCAACGGCACCAGCCGCAGGTCGGCGCTGCCGCCGGCATCGAAGCTGACAAAGGCCATCAGCGCCAGGTCCGGCCGATATTCGTCGTAGCCACCGATGCCTTCGTAGTCGTTGATGAAATCGCCGCAGCCGTACAGGATCGGCTTGCCGGCATGCAGCTCAATCCCGAGCGGATGATGCGAGGAATGCCCGTGCACGATGTCGATTTCGCCGCCCTCTACCAGCGCGCGGGCGAAGGAGCGTTGCGCGGGGTCGATGTGGTAGCCCCAGTTCGGGCCCCAGTGGATCGATACCACCACGATGTCGCCGGCACGCCTGAACTTGCGCACCTGCGCGGCAATGCGTTCGCGCGATGCCACCGACCAGTCTTCCAGCAGGTTCACGCCGGAATGTCCGGCGCTGGCGCGCCAGGCCGCGGGGGTGCCGGCATTTTCCATGGCAAGGGCCAGCACCAGCACGCGGCCGCCGCCGGGCCGCGGCAGCAGTGCGGCGTGCGCCGCGCTTGCCTCGTCGGGGCCGGCGCCGGCATGCGCGATATGCGCGCCGTCCAGCGCTGCCAGCGTATCCGTCAGGCCCGCGCGTCCCCAGTCCATCACATGGTTGTTGGCCAGCACCGCGCAGTCGATGCCGGCGGCCTGCAGGCAGGCGACATTGCCCGGATGCATGCGATAGTGCACCGCCTTGCCGGGCCAGACATCGTCGCTGGTGGTGATGGCGGTTTCCAGGTTGACGATGCGCGGCCGCGCAGCGCGGCTTTCCAGCTCCGCCAGGGCATCGCCCCAGGGGTATTCCGGCGCGGCGGGGCGTGCGATCGGGCCGGCCTTATGCTCGGCCAGGCGCACGTAGTCGAGCGCTGAATGTACATACGATTCATGCAGCAGCGGCTGGCTCGGATGCGCGAGGATCTGGTCGATGCCGCGCCCGGTCATCACGTCGCCGCACAGGAACAGGGGAGGGTGGCTGGCTGTGTTCATGGTGCGGACGGACGGCGCGAGGGCGCCGTCCCGGCTGTTCATTCATGATAGGCCGGCAGGGTGGCGGGGCGGCATGAACGCGTTGCGGCACTTGCCATGGGGATTGTGCGCGTGGGGCCAGAGCCCCATTTACATTCAAGCGGTGACTGCCTTAAATGATCTAGTCATCGGTCCTCGTGGCCATTTCCCTGCACCCAGACGCCGCGCGCCGTCCGATGTTTCCAACCAGCATCGGGAGGCACACTATGGCCCAGCCATCGCAGGAACACATTGAGGCACTCAAGGCGCAGTTGCGCGGGCGCCTGCTGCAGCCGGACGACAGCGGCTACGACGAAGCGCGCCGCATCTGGAACGCGATGATCGACCGCCGTCCGCCACTGATCGTGCAGGCCGCGGGCGCTGCCGACGTGATCGCCGCGGTCAACTTCGCGCGCGACCATGGCGTGCTGCTGTCGATACGCGGCGGCGGCCACAATATCGGCGGGCTGGCGATCTGCGAGGACGGCATGGTGCTGGATCTGTCGCAGATGAAATCCGTGCGCATCGATCCCCACGCGCAACGCGGCTATGTGGAGCCCGGCGCCACGCTGCGCGATTTCGACCATGAGGCGCAGGCCTTCGGCCTCGCCACGCCACTGGGCATCAACTCCACCACCGGCGTGGCCGGGCTGACGCTCGGCGGCGGCTTCGGCTGGCTCAGCCGCAAGTTCGGTACCACCGTCGACAACCTGGTATCGGCACAGGTCGTGACCGCCGACGGCAAGCTGGTGCGCGCCAGCGCCGACGAGAACGCCGACCTGTTCTGGGCGCTGCGCGGCGGCGGCGGCAACTTCGGCGTGGTGACGATGTTCGAGTTCCGGCTGCACCCGGTCGGCCCCGAGATCTATGGCGGGCTGATCGTCTATCCGCTGGAACAGGCCGCCGCGGTGTTGCCGGCCTACCGTGAACTGTTCAAGTCGATGCCTGACGAGCTGACCGTCTGGGTGGTGCTGCGCCAGGCGCCGCCGCTGCCGTTCCTGCCGCCCGAGACGCACGGCAAGCCGGTCGCGGCACTGGCGATCTGCTATATCGGCCCGCCTGACAAAGGCCCCGAACTGGTCGAGCCGTTGCGCAAGCTCGGCACGCCCTATGGCGAGCATCTCGGCCCGATGCCGCTCACGGCATGGCAGCAGGCCTTCGATCCGTTGCTGACACCGGGCGCTCGCAACTACTGGAAATCGCACAACTTCGCCGGGCTGGACGACGGCCTGATCACGATGCTGATCGAACAGATCGGCAAGCTGCCCTCGCCGCAATGCGAGGTCTTTATCGGCGCCATGGGCGGGCAGACCAACCGCGTCGCGCCCGATGCGACCGCCTATGCCAGCCGCGATGCCAACTTCATCATGAACCTGCACGGGCGCTGGGACGCGCCCGCTGACGACGACAAGTGCATCAGCTGGGCCCGTGAAGTGTTCCGCGCGGCAGCGCCCTTCGCGCTGGGCAGCGTCTATGTGAACTTCCTGACGCAGGAAGAAACCGACCGCATCGGCGCGGCCTACGGGCCCAACTACGACCGGCTGGTCGAGGTGAAGCGGCGCTATGACCCGGGCAACCTGTTCCGCCACAACCACAACATCAATCCGGCGGCGTAACTGGCGTAATCTGCAGGGACAGGCAGGAAGGCGGGGCAGGGCGGGTGGCCTGCCCCGCTTTCACGCGGCTGCAATACCGGCATGCGAGTATCGGCGCGACCGCGTTGTATCCACAGGGAGAGCAGATCAGATGAGACCGGGCGAAGCAGAGTTGGTGCGGCGCATCCACAACGAGGTGGCCGACTACTACGACGAAGAGATCGAACTGGAACTGGACGACCGCGAAGCCAGCGAGGCCTTCGGCGATCCGGTGCACCTGGACGACGAGGCCGAGCAGGACAGCCGCCGCCACTATTTCCGCGAGCTGTTCCGCCTGCAGGGCGAACTGGTGCGGCTGCAGAGCTGGGTGGCAGCCACCGGACACAAGATCGTCATCATCTTCGAAGGACGCGACGCCGCCGGCAAGGGCGGCGTGATCAAGCGCATCACGCAGCGCCTGAACCCGCGCGTCTGCCGCGTGGCGGCGCTGCCAGCGCCCAACGACCGCGAACGCACCCAGTGGTACTTCCAGCGCTACGTGGCACACTTGCCCGCCGCCGGCGAGATCGTGCTGTTCGACCGCAGCTGGTACAACCGCGCCGGCGTCGAGCGCGTGATGGGCTTCTGCTCCGACGACCAGTACGAGGAGTTCTTCCGCTCAGTGCCCGAGTTCGAAAGGATGCTGGTGCGCTCCGGCATCCAGGTGTTCAAGTACTGGTTCTCGATCACGCACGACGAACAGCGCCTGCGCTTCCTCAGCCGCATCCACGATCCGCTCAAGCAGTGGAAGCTGAGCCCGATGGACCTGGAATCGCAGCGCCGCTGGGAGGACTACACCAAGGCCAAGGAAATCATGCTCGAGCGCACGCATATTGCCGAGGCGCCGTGGTGGGTGGTGCAGGCCGACGACAAGAAGCGCGCACGGCTGAACTGCATCCATCACCTGCTGAGCCAGGTGCCCTATGCGGAAGTGGAGGCGCCCAGCGTGGTGCTGCCGGGGCGCGAACGGCATGAGGACTATGTGCGGCAACCGGTGCCGAAGGAGATGATCGTTCCGGATGTGTATTGAGGGAACAGCCCCTAGGGTTTGCACGGGTGCGCCATCGTCCCCCTGGGGTAGGCGGCTACCTATAATGAAAACAGCCACCTGTAAATCCAAGGGTGGCCGTTATCGTGGAACTGCTAGTTTTTTGGGCGGCCATGCTTGCTGCCTACCTCCTGATGAAGCGTGCCGGCTGCTTCAGCCAGCCGGTGCTTTATCCCGATTTCGACCATCCTTTCCGTTACTGGTGGGCGCATCGGCTGGGGCGCCCGCTGCCACCGCCGACTTTGCCCGATCACAGGCAACAAAAAACCCGGAGAGCGTGATGCTGTCCGGGTTTGCTTGTGTGGGCGATGCCCTGGAATTCTGTGGTGCCGAAGAGAGGAATCGAACCCCCGACCTTCTCATTACGAATGAGCTGCTCTACCGACTGAGCTACTTCGGCAACATGTTCCGGTGAACTGGAACAGCCCGCAATAGTAGCAGCGTTTTTCCGCCTTGTGAACCCCTTTTGTGTCGCCCGTGCCATCCGGCCGGGGCCAAAAGAAAACGGGGCGCCACCTGGGCGCCCCGTCCTGTTGCCGCTCGGCCGGAATCAGGCCTTGTCTTCGGCTTCCAGGTGGTAGCGGGTGACGCGTTCCACTTCGTTCTTGGAGCCCAGGATCACGGAGACGCGCTGGTGCAGTTTTTCGGGCTGCACGTCCATGATGCGCTGGTGGCCGTTGGTGGCGGCGCCGCCGGCCTGTTCAACCAGCATGGCCATCGGGTTGGCTTCGTACATCAGGCGCAGCTTGCCGGGTTTTTCCGGCTCGCGCTTGTCCCACGGGTACATGAAGACGCCGCCGCGGGTCAGGATGCGGTGCACGTCGGCGACCATCGAGGCGACCCAGCGCATGTTGAAGTTCTTGCCGCGCGGGCCTTCTTCGCCGGCCAGGCATTCGTCGATATAGCGGCGCACGGGCGGGGCCCAGTGGCGCATGTTCGACATGTTGATGGCGAATTCCTTGGTGTCGTCCGGGATCGTCACATTGGAGTGCGTCAGCACGAAGCTGCCTGCCTCGCGGTCGAGCGTGAACATGTGCACGCCGTTGCCGACGGTCAGCACCAGGGTGGTCTGCGGGCCGTAGACAGCGTAGCCGGCGGCGACCTGGTGGGTGCCGGGCTGCATGAAGTCGGCCTCGGTCACGGTCTGGCCCGGCTTGGGCATGTGCAGCACCGAGAAGATGGTGCCGATCGAGACGTTGACGTCAATGTTCGACGAGCCGTCCAGCGGGTCGAACATCAGCAGGTATTCGCCCTTCGGGTAGCGGTTGGGAATCTCGTAGAACGATTCCATTTCTTCCGACGCCATCGCGGCGAGGTGGCCGCCCCATTCGTTGGCGTCGAGCAGCACTTCATTGGCGATCACGTCCAGCTTCTGCTGGGTTTCGCCCTGGACATTGCCGGTGCCGGCCGAGCCCAGCACGCCGGCGAGGGCGCCCTTGCTGACAGCGTTGGAAATGGCCTTGCAGGCGCGCGCGACCACTTCGATCAGCAGCCGCAGTTCGGGCTGGATCGTGTTGTGCTTGCGCTGCTCCTCGACCAGGTAGCGGGTGAGGCTGATGCGAGTCATGGTTGGTTCTCCTTGGATGGCCGCAATTCTACATGCCCGGCCGCGCTTGGCCGGGCAAAGGGGGGCGTTGGCGGGCCTCCTTGTGTCGTTCCCGCCGCTCAGGCGGCCAGCGCCTTGCCCACGATCTCGCGCACGTCGCGCGACAGCGTGCTGCTGGCGGCGACGCGTTCCAGTTCGGCGCGCATGCGGTCGCGCAGCGCCAGTTCGTACTTCTGCCAGCGGTCCATCACCCGCGCCAGGCGCGCCGCCACTTGCGGGTTGATGGCGTCGAGCGCCAGCACCTGGTCGGCCCAGAAGCGGTAGCCCGAGCCGTCCTGGGCGTGGAACTGGGCCGGGTTGCCGGAGCAGAAGCTGAAGATCAGCGAACGCGCGCGGTTGGGGTTGCGCAGGTTGAAGGCGGGGTGCTCCATCAGCGCGAGCACGGTGTCGATGGTGCGCTTGCCGGCGTGCGGGCCGACGTCACCGCGCTGCATGCCTTGCAGCGAGAACCATTTGTCGATCACCAGCGGGTCGTCCTCGAAGCGCTCGTAGAAGTCCGCCAGCGCGTGCTCGCGGCCGGGGGCGAAGCTGTTGACCAGCGCCGACAGCGCGGCGAAGCGGTCGGTCATGTTGTCGGCGTTCTGGTACTGCTGCTCGGCCAGCGCCTGCATTGCGGCATCGCCGCCGTCGGCCAGGTAGCCGAGCGCCAGGTTGCGCAGTGCGCGCCTGGCGGCGGAGGTGGCATCGGGCGAGTAGGCGCCCGGCGTGGCGTTGCCCTCGTAGGCGGCGAGCCAGTCGGCCTGCAGCGCGCGCGCCAGGCCTTCGCGCATGAACTGGCGGGCGCGGTGGATGGCGGCGGGATCGGCCACGCCCATGCGCTCGGCCAGGTAGGCCTCGGCGGGCAGCACCAGCGCCTGTTCGCGGAAGGCGGGGTTGAGCGTGTCGTCGGTGAGCACGGCGCGCATGGCCTGCACCAGCGCGGGATCGAGCTTGAGCTCGCGCCCGGCCTGGACCTCGGCCACCAGCTGCAGCAGCGCGCGCGTGGCCAGGCGCTGGCCGGCTTCCCAGCGGTTGAAGGCATCGCTGTCGTGCGACAGCTGGAAGGTCAGCTGCGCGTCGGTGTACTCGGCATCGACGATCACCGGCGCCGAGAAGTTGCGCAGCAGCGAGGGCAGCGGGGCACTGGCGCCGCGCGGCAGGTTGATGAAGCGGAAGCTCTGCTCGGCCTGCGTGAAGTCGAGCACGCGCGTGGTCGCCCCGGGCGTGCTTTCGCCTTCGAGCTGCAGCGGCAGGTCCTTGCCGTCTGCGCCAAGCAGTCCGAGCGCGAACGGGATATGGAAGGGCTGCTTCTCGGGCGTGCCGGCGCGGGTCTCGATGCCGACCTTGGGGCAGCGCTGCGACAGCGTCAGGGTCAGGCTGCCGTCGTCGCCGTTCCAGTCCGTGCGCGCCGTCACCACCGGGGTGCCGGCCTGGCTGTACCACAGGCCGAACTGCGTCAGGTCGCGGCCGTTGGCATCGGCCATGGCCGCGCGGAAGTCGTCGCAGGTGACAGCCTGGCCGTCATGGCGCTGGAAGTACAGGTCCATGCCCTTGCGGAAGCCCTCGCGGCCGAGCAGGGTCTGGTACATGCGCACGACTTCGGCGCCTTTCTCATACACGGTGACCGTGTAGAAGTTGTTGATCTCTTCGTAGCTGTCGGGGCGCACCGGGTGCGCCATCGGGCCGGCGTCCTCGGGGAACTGCACCTGGCGCAGCACGCGCACGTCCTCGATGCGCTTGACCGCGCGGCCGGATTCCGAGCCCATCATGTCGGCCGAGAACTCCTGGTCGCGGAACACCGTCAGGCCTTCCTTGAGCGAAAGCTGGAACCAGTCGCGGCAGGTCACGCGGTTGCCGGTCCAGTTGTGGAAGTACTCGTGGCCGACCACCGCCTCGATATTGGCGAAGTCGGTGTCGGTGGCGGTCTGCGCGTTGGCCAGCACGTACTTGGTGTTGAAGATGTTCAGGCCCTTGTTCTCCATCGCGCCCATGTTGAAGTCGCCCACGGCGACGATCATGAAGCGGTCCAGGTCCAGTTCCAGCCCGAAGCGGCGCTCGTCCCAGCGGATCGAATGGATCAGCGAATCCATGGCGTGGCGGGTCTTGTCGAGGTCGCGCGCCTCGACCCAGACCTGCAGCAGCTTGTCCTTGCCGGAGGCGGACTGGATCCGTTCCTCGATGCATTCGAGCTTGCCCGCGACCAGCGCGAACAGGTAGGCCGGCTTGCGGAACGGGTCTTCCCATACGGCTTCATGGCGGCCGTCGGGCAGTTCGCGCTGGCCCACCAGGTTGCCGTTGGACAGCAGCACCGGATAGGCGGCGCGGTCGGCGCGCAGCGTGACGCGGTAGGTCGCCATCACGTCGGGGCGGTCCAGGAAGTAGGTGATGCGGCGGAAGCCCTCGGCTTCGCACTGGGTGAAGAAGTTGCCGTTGGACACATACAGGCCCGACAGCGTGGTATTGGCCGCGGGCTGGCAAGCGGTGGTGATCTCCAGCGTGCCCTGCGCCGGCAGGCCGGGGATGGTCAGCGTGCCGGCATCCTGGGTCGCGTCGGCGACCGGCTTGCCGTCCAGGCTGACGCCGATCAGTTCGAGTTCCTCGCCGGCCAGCACCAGCGGTGCGTCGGGCGCGCCGGCCTGGCGCGCGAAGCGCAGCGTGCTGGTGACCAAGGTGCGCTGGGGATCGAGGTCCAGCACCAGTTCGGCGTGGTCGATGGCGAACGGCGGCGGGGTATAGTCTTTGCGATAGACGGTAACGGGCGTGTCGGTGCGCAGCATGGAAAGATCCTGTCTTCGGAAGACCGTTAGGAAAGGGGGCGGGCCATGCGCGCGGCAGCGAAGCATGGCGCTGAAGTCCTCATTGTAGCCAAGGGGTCGGGGCGCGGCCCGGCGCGGCACGGCATCGGCATGCTGCGGGGAATTCCGCGCCGGCGGCGTGGTCTCAGAGACACGTGGGTATTCAGAGGAAAGCGAGGTAGCACTATGTGGCAGCGCGCAGGCGGTGTCGGCAATGCAGGAGCGGCAGGCGCGTGGCCGGGGCCGCGCGGGTGTTGGGGGGCGATGGCGTTGCTGGCGGCGCTGCTGCTGTCGGGGTGCGCCAGCACCGTGGTGACCGATGTCACGGCGTTCCGCCAGCCCGGCTGGCAGAACGATGCGCCGCGCACCTACAGCTTCGAGCGCAGCGCCGAGCAGGCGGCGCAGCTGGACCGCCAGACCTATGAGCAGTGGCTGGCCACGGCGCTGGCGGGGATCGGCTTCGAGCAGGTGCCGGCGAAACAGGCGCGCTATCGCGTCAGCATGGATTTCGATGCCGCGCCCGGCATCGTGCGCGTGGCCGAGACCGTCTACCCGGACCCGTGGTACGGCCCGTGGGGCCCGTACTGGGGGCCTGGCTACTACCGCCCGTACGGGCCCTGGGGTCCGTGGGGCCCATGGGGCCCGGGCTACTGGCCGCCGCAGACCGTGGTGCGCGACATTTCGGTGACGTTCTCCAGCCTGCGGGTGTATTTCAGGGATGCGGCCAGCGGCAAGCGGGTCTACCAGGTCACCGCGCAGAACCAGACCGAGAACGGCAGCCTGCCTGCGGTCATGCCCTACCTGATCCGCAGCGCCTTTACCGACTTCCCGGCCGAGAGCGGCCGTCCGCGCCGGGTGACGCTCGAGGTCGAGAAGGACGCAAAGTAGGGTCGCCGGGGCCGGCCGCGCGGTCCCGGCCAGGCGATGCGTGCGGATGCATGCACGGGCATGCGTCTGCACCTGTATTGCATACGCAATGGTAAAAGCTGTTTAACTGGAATAATCCACCCAAAAAGCGGCCTGCAGGCGGGCTCTGGTGGTACTTTGCGCGGACACGTGGGCTAGAATGGTTGCTCGATTTTTCCGGCCTGTCTGCCGGGATCGCCAGTATCGCTGCCAGGCGTTGTCCTTCGCTGCCGGCCCGTATCCTGAGATTTCTCGATCGGGGCTGAGCCGGATCTTGGCGGGGAGAGGGGCGCTTCCGGTCCGGGCCATTTTCCGGACGAGCCAATGAGCAGCAAGAATAGCGGTGATGCACCGCAACATGCCCCGAACAGTCCTGAAGCGCAATTGCGCCTCGCCGCGCTGGAATACCATCGCAGCCCCACCAAGGGAAAGATCCAGGTAACCGCGACCAAGGCGCTGTCCAACCAGCGCGACCTGTCGCTGGCCTATTCGCCGGGCGTGGCCTATGCCTGCGAGGAAATCGCCAAGGATCCCGCCACTGCCGCCGAGTACACCTCGCGCGCCAACCTGGTGGCCGTGGTCACCAACGGCACCGCCGTGCTGGGCCTGGGCGATATCGGCCCGCTGGCCGGCAAGCCGGTGATGGAGGGCAAGGGCTGCCTGTTCAAGAAGTTCGCCGGCATCGATGTGTTCGACATCGAGCTCGACGCGCGCGACCCGGACAAGATCGTCGAGATCGTTGCCGCGCTCGAGCCCACGCTGGGCGGCGTGAACCTGGAAGACATCAAGGCGCCGGAGTGCTTCTACATCGAGCAGAAGCTGCGCGAGCGCATGAACATCCCCGTCTTCCACGACGACCAGCACGGCACCGCCATCATTTCCACCGCGGCGCTGCTCAATGGCCTGAAGGTGGTCGGCAAGGACGTGGCCAAGGTGAAGCTGGCCGTGTCCGGCGCCGGCGCGGCTGCCATTGCCTGCCTGGACACCATGGTCAGCCTCGGCGTGAAGCGCGAGAACATCTCGGTGGTGGACTCCAAGGGCGTGATCTATGTTGGCCGCGACGCCAACATGGAAGCCAACAAGGCGCGCTACGCGCAGGACACCTCGGCGCGCACGCTGGCTGACATCGTCAAGGACGCCGACGTCTTCCTGGGTTGCTCGACCGCCGGCGTGCTGACCGCCGAGATGGTCAAGACCATGGCCGACAAGCCCATCATCCTGGCGCTGGCCAACCCCGAGCCGGAAATCCGCCCGGAAGTGGCCAAGGCCGCGCGCCCGGACTGCATCATCGCCACTGGCCGTTCGGACTACCCGAACCAGGTCAACAACGTGCTGTGCTTCCCGTACATCTTCCGCGGCGCGCTGGATTGCGGCGCGACCAAGATCACGGAAGCGATGAAGCTGGCCTGCGTCAAGGCCATCGCCGAGCTGGCCGAGGCCGAACTCAACGACGCCGTTGCCGCCGCCTACGGCGGCCGCGAGCTGAAGTTCGGCCCGGACTACATCATCCCGACGCCGTTCGACCAGCGCCTGATCGAGAAGATCGCGCCGGCGGTGGCCAAGGCCGCGGAAGAATCCGGCGTGGCCACGCGCCCGATCAAGGATCTCGAGGCGTATCGCCAGCAGCTGTCCACCTATGTCTATCACACCGGCCTGATCATGAAGCCGGTATTCTCGGCCGCCAAGGCTGCGCCCAAGCGCGTTGCCTACGCCGAGGGCGAGGAAGAGCGCGTGCTGCGTGCCGTGCAGACCGTGGTCGACGAAGGGCTGGCCCGCCCCACCCTGATCGGCCGCCCGCACGTGATCCAGATGCGCATCGAGAAGGCCGGCCTGCGCCTCAAGGCCGGGGTGGACTTCGATCTGGTCAATCCGGAAGAAGACCCACGCTATCGCGCCTACCACGAGGCCTACCACGCGCTGCGCGGCCGCGACGGCGTGACGCCGGACATGGCCAAGGTGGCACTGCGCCGCTCCAACACGCTGATCGGCGCCATGCTGATGCATATGGGCGATGCCGATGCGCTGCTGTGCGGCACGGTGGGCCGCTTCGAGGCACACCTCGAGCACGTGCGCGACGTGATCGGCCTGGCGCCGGGCGCCAAGGTGTTCGCCGCGATGAACGCGCTGATGCTGGAAAAGCATACGCTGTTCATCACCGACACCTTCGTCAACGACGATCCCACCGCCGATGAACTGGCCGCGATCACGCAACTGGCCGCTGAGGAAATCGCGCGTTTCGGCCTCGTTCCCAAGGTCGCGCTGATGTCGCACTCGATGTTCGGCTCCTCTACCCGTCCGTCGGCGCGCAAGATGCGCGAGGCCGCGGGGATCCTTGCCAAGGTGGCTCCGCACCTGGAAGTGGAAGGCGAGATGCAGGGCGACGCTGCCCTGGACGAAGACGTGCGCCGCCACTTCCTGCCGTCGACCAAGCTGGCCGGCAGCGCCAACCTGCTGGTGATGCCGACGCTGGACGCCGCCAATATCGCCTTCAACCTGCTCAAGATCACGGGCGGTCAGGGCGTCACGGTGGGCCCGATCCTGCTGGGCGCGGCCAAGCCGGTGCACATCCTGAACCCGCAAGCCACTACGCGCCGCATCGTCAACATGACGGCCGTGGCCGTGGCGGAGAGCAACGCGGTGCGCTGATGTCCTGACGGGCGTGAGCCAATGCAAAAAGCCGGGTCTGGTGACCCGGCTTTTTCTTTGATGCTGCCCCGCGGCAAGCGCGCACGGCGCGCTGCGGGATCGGTGGCTATTGCAGCACGTTGTACTGCTCGCGCATCACGACAATGATCGACTTGGCCGCGGCGAGCTGCGTGCCCAGGTTGTCGACGGATTCTTGCGGGAAATCGACCTCGGCGCTCCAGTTGCATCCGGTATGGTCAGGCTGGTGCATTCGCACCGCGTGCAGTTCGCATTCGCCGCACTCGGGGTTGTTGTCGAGGCACTGGTTCAGGATGGCCATCAGTTCGGAACGGGTCTTCGGGTATCGCCGCATGAATCACCTCTCTCAATGTCGTTTTTGAGGTCCGGATCACCAATCTAGGAAGCGTCAAAGAGCGCTTCCAATTGAATCCACCTATGAAATACCGGCTTCCGATCCATACTGCCCGACGGCATGGGATGGCGCGGCGCAGCATTCTGGCGCCTAATTTCGGCGCAGTGTGATGTCAACGCGGCAATGAAAAAGCCCGCCGGAAGGGCGGGCTCCAGGACTGCCGGTGAGGCGGTTACGTCATCAGAACTTGTGACGCATGCCCACGCCGAAGGTATCGCCGTGCTCGATGCCGGTGATCTTGTCGTAGTAGTAGGCGGCGTAGACGTCGGTGCGCTTGGACAGGTTGTAGTCGTAGGCGACGGCAAACGTGTTGCGCTTGAAGTCACCGATCGCGTTCTCGGTCTTGCCATAGGCGTAGGACGCCAGTACGCTGCCGGCACCGACCGGCACCGAGGCCCCGACCTGACCGTTGGTGTGCTTGATGTCGCCGCTGGCGGCCGTGCTGGCCTTGGTCTTGATGTACTGGCCCTGGGCGAACAGCTTGACCACCTTGAAGTCGTATGTGATGCCGCCCAGCACAGCGTCCTGGCGGCTCAGGCCTGCTACCGACAGGTCGTCCGGAACCGCGTTGAAGCGGACCTGCTGGAACGCGACGGTCGCGGCGAACGGCCCGTTGAAGTACATCAGGTTGCCGCCCCATTTGTTCTGGCCCGCAGCACCTGCCTTCTCGCCTGCCGAGTAGATCAGGTTCGCGCTCAGGCCGCCGAAGTTCGGGGTGGAGTACAGCACCGAGTTGCTCCAGCCCGAGTCGCCGATGATGCCCGGATCCACCACGCCGTTGCTGGCCGCACCGAAGTAGGTGTGGAAGATGGTCGGCGAGAACACGTACGAGTCGACCAGCGGGTTGAACAGGATGGTCGAGATGAAGTACGGGGTGGTGTTGCGGCCCAGCTTCAACGTACCCAGCTTGTCATTCTGCAGGCCGACGTACGCGTTGCGGCTGAACATCGAGTCGCCGGTGAAGCGGCCGCTGTTGCCGCTGTCCGTGCGGAAGAACCCGTTCAGGTCGAAGATGGCCTTGGTGCCGCCGCCCAGGTCTTCGGTGCCCTTGATGCCCCAGTAGGACGTCTGCATACCGCCCGAGTTGGCCACCCATGCGCGCTCGCCCGAACCCGGGCTCTTGACGCCGCCGATGAACATGTCAGCCTGGCCGTACAGCGTGACGCTGGACTGGGCCATGGCCGCACCGGAAAAAAGGGTAGCCGCTACTGCCGCCAGCTTTAGTGCCGGCTTGTACTGCTTCTGCATTGTTAGACCTCCGTGGTTTTTGATCCTGCTTGGAACGTTGTGTACTGGGTCCCTGTCGGGTTCTTCTAATGTCTTGGTGCTTTTATTCGTGCCGCCTGGCTTGGCTCGGTGAGGGGTGGTGCATGGGTGCCGGCGGCATCGGGTACAGCGTTTTTTGTTATACAGGTGACGCTTTTTTGCTCAGGCGGATACTAAGTCGTCAAGCCGGAACTGCGCAATGCGATGGATCTGGTTGATGCAAGTTTGCAACTCTTGCTGCGGCGTGTTTTCCAGTCGCCGCGCGAACTCCGCGATGATCCCGTGGCGGTCGTAGCCGCGCACGGCCAGGATGAACGGGAAGCCGAACTTCTGGTTGTAGGCCGCGTTGAGCGACTGCAGGCGGTCGAACTCCTCGGGCGTGCACAGGTTCAGGCCGGCGCCGCTTTGTTCGCGCGTGGATTCGGCGGTCAGCTCGCCGCGCACGGCGGCCTTGCCGGCCAGCTCCGGGTGGGCGCGCACCAGCTTGAGCTGGGCCGCCTCGCCCGCTTCATCGACCGCCTTGCGCAGTGCCTGCGCCAGCGCTGCGCCGTCGGCGAAGGGCCGCTGCGCGGCTGCGGTCTCGGCAAACCACGGCGAGTGTTCGTAGATGCCGCCCAGCACCTGCACGAACTCCGCGACAGGCATGGTGTTGAGTTGGGCGATGGTGCAGGTCTGGCTCATGCTTGGTTCCGGGGGGTGTAGGGGTGGGTATCGGCCCAGTGGCGGGCGATGTCGACACGGCGGCAGATCCACACCTTGTCGTGTCCCTGCACATAGTCGAGAAAGCGCTGCAGCGCGCGGAAGCGGCCCGGGCGGCCGAGCAGGCGGCAGTGCATGCCGATCGACAGCATCTTGGGGCTGTCCTGGCCGCTCGGGTCGCCTTCCTCATACAAGACGTCGAACGCATCCTTCAGGTACTGGAAGAACTGTTCGCCGGTATTGAAGCCCTGCGGCGTGGCAAAGCGCATGTCGTTGGAGTCGAGCGTGTACGGCACCACCAGGTGCGGCTTCTTCTCGCCGCCGGTGACTTCCACTTCGGTCCAGAAGGGCAGGTCGTCGCCGTAGTAGTCCGAGTCGTACAGGAGGCCGCCGTGCTCCACCACCAGGCGGCGCGTGTTGGGGCTGTCGCGGCCGGTGTACCAGCCCAGCGGCAGTTCGCCGGTCAGGTCCTTGATGATCTGCATGCCGATGCGCATGTGCTCGCGCTCGGTGGCTTCGTCGATGCCCTGGTAGTGGATCCAGCGCCAGCCGTGGCAGGCGATCTCGTGGCCCAGTTCGACAAAGGCGCGGGTCAGTTCAGGATGGCGTTGCAGCGCCATCGATACGCCGAAGATGGTCAGCGGCAGGCCGCGCTTCTCGAACTCGCGCAGCAGGCGCCAGACGCCGGCGCGCGAGCCGTATTCGTAGATGCCCTCCATGCTCATGTGGCGGTCGGGGTAGGCCGCGGCGCCGACGATCTCGGAGAGGAACTGCTCGGAGGCGGCGTCGCCGTGCAGCACGCAGTTTTCGCCGCCTTCTTCGTAGTTGAGGACGAACTGCAGCGCAACGCGCGCACCGCCCGGCCAGCGGGCGTGCGGCGGCCGGGCACCATATCCGATGAGATCGCGTGGATAGTTATCTTTTGTCATGTGTCTTTGCTTGCTTCAGGAAAACGCCCGGCACCGCCGCGCCGCCCGCAAGCGCCGACCATCACGCAATGAACGTGCCAGTCGTGCCGGCGGCGGTGTCGGATACTTCGATACCGTTGCTTCAGTTACTCGGTGCCGTGCGAGTTGGCGGCGGCGTTGCGCATGGCCTCCTCGCGCGACTGGATGCCGTTGTAGAACAGGTTCAGCGCCACGGCCACGATCGTGCCCAGCACGATGCCGCTGTGGGTGAACGGCCCGGTCCACTTCGGCAGGTACTGGAAGAAGGTCGGTGCCAGCGTCGGGATCATGCCGGCGCCGATCGAGATGGCGACGATGAACAGGTTGTGGCGGTTGCGGTTGAAATCGCACGAACCCAGGATGCGGATGCCGGTGGCGGCCACCATGCCGAACATCACGATGCCGGCGCCGCCCAGCACGAACTGCGGCACCGAGGCCACCACGTGGGCCATCTTGGGGAACAGGCCGAAGGCGATCAGGATGATGCCGCCGGCAGCCGCCACGTAGCGCGAGCGCACGCCGGTCACCGTCACCAGGCCCACGTTCTGCGAGAACGAGGTATACGGGAAGGTGTTGAAGATGCCGCCGATCACGGTGCCCAGGCCGTCGGCGCGCAGGCCGCGGGTCAGGTCCTCGTTGCTCAGCTTCTTGCCGGTGATGTCGGACAGCGCCAGGAACATGCCGGTGGACTCCACCAGCGTAATCAGCATGACGATGCACATCGACAGGATGGCGGTCACTTCGAAGGTCGGCATGCCGAAGTGCAGCGGCGTGATGACGGCGACGAAGCTAGCTTCATCCAGGCCTTCGAAGGACACCTTGCCCATCGCCATCGCCACCAGCGTGCCGGCGATGATGCCCAGCAGCACTGCGCAGTTGGCCACCAGGCCACGGCCGTACTTGGTCAGCAGCAGGATGATCAGCAGCGTCAGGCCGGCAATGCCGAGGTTGGCCAGGTCGCCGTAGGCGAGGTTGGGCACCTCCTTGACCACGCCGTCGATCACGGCACGGGTGGTGGGCTGGCCGCCGGCCGCCCAGTTGATGCCCACGCGCATCAGCGACACGCCGATCAGCGTGATCACCGTGCCGGTCACCACCGGCGGGAACAGTCCCAGCATGCGCCCCATCATCGGCGCGATCAGGATGCCGAATATCCCCGATGCGATCACCGCGCCATAGATGCCGAGCAGGCCGACATTGGGATCGGTGCCGATGGCGATCATCGGCGCCACCGAGGCGAAAGTCACGCCCATCATCACCGGCAGGCGGATGCCGAACTTCCAGAAACCAAAGGCCTGGATCAGCGTGGCCAGGCCCGCGGCGAACAGGTCGGCGTTGATCAGGAACGCCAGCTGGTCCTTGGGCAGCTTGAGCGCGCCACCAACGATCAAGGGCACGGCAACCGTGCCGGCGTACATCACCAGAACGTGCTGCAACCCGAGCGCGAGCAGGCGCCCGGAAGGCAAACGCTCGTTGGTGAGGTCCGTCGGGACCGTGGTGCTTGCGGAATTCATGGGTGCGTCTCCTCTCCTTTGGTTTGATGGGAACACCACTGCCATGGCCCCGGTCCTGGATCCCGGAGGGTCTCCGGACCGTTATCTGCCTGTCGTCTCAGCACTCTCGTCGGTGAGCCGGGTGCTGTTTGCCGATCAGGTCTGGCCTTGTAGTTGGGGGCAGGGGCGGGAACACCGTGCTAGGTGGAGCGGCCTAGCACGCTGCGAAGATCAAAGTTGCCCGGCTCGTCCGGCTGCACGCGGTCGGCGCAGGCGCCAAGGTGGTGCGCCATGCGCGACTGGGCCAGCGCGGCATTGCCCTGTTCGAGTGCGTCGAGGATCTCTTCGTGTTCATCGAACGAGCAGGCGTTGTTGCCCGGGGCTTCCACGCTGGCGATCATCAGCGTGGTGCGCGACACCAGCCGGCGCATCATGTTGACCAGCAGCGCATTGCCCGACAGTTCCGCCAGCGCCGTATGGAACTCGGCGGACAGGCGGATCCATTTGGGCCGGTCATGCGTGAGGAAGGCCTGGCGCTCGCTGGCCACCATCTGGCGCAGCGGCGCGATCACGGCCTTGACGTCGGGCATGCCGGCAAGCTTTTCCAGCACCGCGCGTTCCAGCATCTGGCGCAGCTCGAACATGTCGTGCGCTTCGTCGGTGGAGGGGCTGGCGATAAAGGCGCCGCGGTTGGGCTCGAGGTCGACCATGCCGTCGGCGGCCAGGTGCGACAGCACCTTGCGCACAGTGTGTCGCGCGGTGGCATAGATCTCGCAAAGGGAATGCTCGGTCAGCTTGGTGCGCGGCGGCAGCCGGTGCTCCATGATCGCGTCGTAGATCTCGTGATACATGCGCTCTTCGACCGAGCCCTTGCGTGCGGGCCTGGCGGGCTTGCCCGCCTGGATTTCGGTCGGCTCGGCGTCGGCCTTGGTTTCGGCGTTGGCGGCAATCAGCTTCAGGCTCTTGGACATCGTGGCACCAGCAGTCAGGCGGGGCACCGCAAATCCTGGACATCAGGCAGCGGTGATCCAAAAATTGTTGACAATTATTTGGTTACTGCTCCAATATTGTCAACAAAACCGACTCAGGTTTTCGACAACTCAGGGAAATCCCTGAATTGCCAACCGGGTAGTGCAGGCGCATTGTCGCCACGCACCACCCAGCGCCGGGATGCGTTACCAGACGTACCGAGCGGGCACCATTCCCACAAATGGTGCTAGTGAAGGCAGCGGCGCCCCTCACAACCCAATCGCCTAAGGAAAAACACGATGGGACGCTTGACCACACACGTACTCGACACCGCTGCCGGCACGCCCGGCAAGGGCATGTCGGTTACTCTTCATAAAATTGTCGACAATCGCCGCGAAACCCTGAAGACAGTCGTGACGAACCACGACGGCCGTTGCGACCAGCCGCTGCTGGAAGGTGCGGACTTCGCCGTTGGCGTGTATGAGCTGGAATTCGCCGCGGGCGACTACTTCCGCGCGCAAGGCACGCAGCTGCCCGAGCCGGCTTTCCTGGACGTGGTGCCCCTGCGCTTCGGCATTGCCGATGTCAACGCGCACTACCACGTGCCCCTCCTGGTCTCGCCCTGGTCGTACTCGACCTACCGCGGCAGCTGAAGCGGTGGCATAGGGAAACAGGAGACAAGACATGGAAGGCTACATTCTCGACTGGGCCAATCTGCTGCTGCGCTGGGTGCACGTCATCACGGCGATCGCGTGGATCGGCTCCTCGTTCTATTTCGTCTGGCTCGACAACAGCCTGACCCGTCCCACCGATCCTGACCTGCAGGAGAAGGGTGTCGGCGGCGAGCTGTGGGCCGTGCACGGCGGCGGTTTCTACAACCCGCAGAAATACCTGACCGCACCCAAGACGCTGCCTGAGAACCTGCACTGGTTCTACTGGGAGTCGTATTCCACGTGGATGACCGGCTTCGGCCTGCTGGTGGTGCTGTACCTGTTCAACGCCAGCACGTTCCTGATCGACAAGAACGTCTACGACATGTCGCCCGGCGCGGCGGTCGGCCTGGCGCTGTCCTACCTGGCCGCGGGCTGGGTGGTCTATGACGTGATCTGCCGCGTGTTCGGCAAGAGCGACAAGACCGTGGGCGTGCTGGTGGCGATCTACGTGGCCGTGGCTGCCTACGTGGCGTGCCACCTGTTCTCGGGCCGTGCGGCGTTCCTGCTGACCGGTGCGATGATCGCCACCATCATGAGCGCCAACGTGCTGGTGTGGATCATCCCGGGCCAGCGCAAGGTGGTTGCCGCGCTGCGCGCGGGCCAGCCGGTCGATCCGGTCCATGGCAAGAACGCCAAGCAGCGCAGCGTGCACAACACGTACTTCACGCTGCCGGTGCTGTTCGCGATGCTGTCGAACCACTACAGCATGACCTACAGCTACAAGTACAACTGGGCCGCGCTGATCCTGATCATGCTCGCCGGTGTGCTGATCCGCCAGTTCTTCATCCTCAAGCACAAGGGCAAGATCAACGTGGCCTGGCCCGCAGCCGGCGTTGCCGTGCTGGCCGTGGTCGCCGTGCTGATCGCGCCGCAACCGCGCCCGGCCGTGGCCAAGGCAGAAGGTGGTGAAGCCGCCACCGCCGTCAGCTTTGCCAAGGTGCAGGAAGTGATGAACGCACGCTGCGTGCAGTGCCACGCCGAGCAGCCGAAGATGATGCCGACCGCAGCCAAGGGCATCAAGCTCGATACCGCGGAAGACATCAAGGCCCACGCGCAGCTGATCTACCAGCAGGCCGTGCAGCAGAAGGCGATGCCGCTGGGCAACGTGACGCAGATCACCGACGACGAACGCGCCCTGCTGGGCCAGTGGTTCGAAGGCGGTGCCAAGACCACCAACTGAGGGTGGCCTGATCTGAAAAGCATCAGGGCCGGCGCGTGCCGCCGGCCCGCGAATTCCGAGCATCGGTGATCGACGGTCCGGAGGGTTGTGCAGTTGGCAACCGTCAGTACCGGACCGGCGAGGGTTTGAACGGGGCCTTGTGCCCCGTTTTTTTTCGGCGACTTATCCGCCGATATTCAGCAACGCCAGCACCCCCAGCACCAGGAAAATCCCCGCCGCGATCTTGTGCACCAGTCCGATCGGCATCTTGTTGGCAAACTTGTCGCCAAGCAGGACCGCCGGCGCATTGGCGACCATCATGCCGAAGGTGGTGCCGGCCACCACGGCAATCACCGCATCGCTGAAGCGCGCGGCCAGCGCCACGGTGGCGATCTGGGTCTTGTCGCCCATCTCGGCAAAGAAGAAGGCCACGATGGTGGTGCCGAGGATGCCAAGGGCGCCCTTGACCGGCCTGGCTTGTTCGGCGTCGTCGAGCTTGTCGGGGATCAGCATCCATGCCGCCATTGCGATAAAGCCCAGGCCCAGGATCCAGCGCAGCAGGCTTTCGCCCAGCACATGCGTGATCCAGCCGCCGAGCGCACCGGCAAAGCCGTGGTTGAACAGCGTGGCGATCAGGATGCCAAGGATGATGGGAACGGGCTTGCGGTAGCGCGCGGCCAGCACCAGCGACAGCAATTGCGTCTTGTCGCCCATTTCAGCGAGGGCGACGATGCCTGTGGAGACGAGGAAGGCTTCCATATTGGTCTTGTGGGGTAACCGGGCCGCAATGCATCGCGAGATGCCAATGACGCACACCTTTCCCGGCCCGGCCAGAAAGGTATGGTCATCGGTCTCGCCAGGCTGGACGCTGCCGGGTCCGTATCAGTACGGCCGGGCGGGTCCGGAGCTGCGCACGCCATAACCGCAAGCGGTCAAGTCTGTTGACGTACGCCCCTGTCCCCCGGAGTCCGCATTGCGCGGCGCGGTGAGAGCAGGGCGGCTACTCCCCAATGGAAGCGGCAATTATAGCGGCGGCGGGGGCAGGCGTCCACCTGCCCCCGCCACAAGGCCTGCACCCTCAGCCGGGTACAGGCGCGTTGTCGCTGGTCTGGCGGCCGCGGAAATCGGTCCAGCACAGGGCCTTGAAGTCATAGAGCTTGCAGCGGCGCGCGGTATCGAAATACCAGCGCCAGGAGAAGTTCTCGATGATGATGCGGCCCGGCAGCGCGTGCTCCAGCAGTGCCTGGGCGCGCTTGAGGCGGTACAGTGGCACGCTCATGTCGACGTGGTGCGCGGTGTGTTCCATGATGTGGTGCAGCGCCGCGCCGATGCCGTGGCGGAAGCGCAGGTGCACGGTGGTCGAGACAAAGGGCTGTGCCTTGGCCCACATGGCCTTGGTGTCATACCAGGCGACGCTGGTGTGGGTGTGGTGCACATACAGCACGAAGCCGACGGTGACGTTCCAGACCAGGAATGGCAGCACAAAGCCCGCGCCGGTCAGCAACCACACCGACTGCTCCGTGGCCAGCGCCAGGCCCGCCAGCGCGCCGATCCAGGCCAGCCCGAAGGCGGCTACCAGCACACAGTCGCCGGTGAAGATCGGGCGGCGCGTAGCCATCTGGCGCTTGCTGGGGAAGAACATCTTGCACCACCAGATTTCCACCAGGTAGTACAGGCCCGGGCCGAAGCCGGTGCGGTAGATGCGCTCCATCACGCGGCGCCAGCGCGGCAGCGCGTTGAATTCTTCCAGTGAGTAGGGCGCCCAGACGAAGTCGAAGCCCTTCAGGTTGGTATAGCCATGGTGCACCACGTTGTGGCCGACTTCCCACAGGCTGTACGGCGTCAGCGAGGGCAGGAAGGTGAGCCGGCCCAGCCACTTGTTCAGGCCGCGGCGCGGGGTCAGGCTCTGGTGGCAGGCATCGTGGCCGATGATAAACAGGCGCGCGATGATCAGCCCGGCCAGCACGCCCAGCGCCAGCTTGGCGGCCCAGTGCTGCGCCAGCACCACGCCGGCCAGCACGGCGCCGAACAACAGGTAGTCGAAGGCGAACAGCAGCAGTGCGCGCGGCGTGCTGCGCTGGCCCAGCGGGATCAGCCAGCCGCGGATGATCTTGCGCGAGGGCAGCGGGGCGTCCGGCGCAATCGGCTCCGGCAGCGGGGCGTGGTTGGGCGCGCCCTTGCGCGCGGCATGGGGCACGTCATGCGGGCCACTGGCGCGCTCAGGGGCGTGAGCGGCGGATTGGAAAGCGGTCATGCGGAACCTTCTGATTGCGGTCGGATGGGTAAGGGCGCACGGCGCGCAGAACGGCCGCGGCGGAACCGCAAGGTTAGAAGGCTTTGTCGAAGACGGCCTTGACGGTCGTCAAGCCGGAGGCGGGGGCGAAGCGGTAAAAGCGCGCCCGCCGCATGGCGGCGGGCGGCTGCTGGCCAGGTGACGGATCAGGCGGCCGGCACGTGGGCGGCCTCGCCCATCACATAGACGCTGTCGATGACGCGGTCGTCGCCCAGCATGGCAAAGGCGAACAGCTCTTCTTCCAGCGTTTCCGAGCGGTTGCTGCGGCGGGCGATCAGCGGCGTGGCCTTGGGGTCCAGCACAATGAAATCGGCCTCGCAGCCAACGCTGAAGCTGCCGACGCGGTCGGTCCAGCCCAGCGCCTCGGCCGCGGCGCGGGTGGCCAGGTAGAACATGCGCAGCGCGGTCAGGTAGTAGCCGCCCATGCGCGCCACCTTGTGCGCCGCGTTCATGGTGCGGAACATCGAGAACGAGGTGCCGCCGCCGACGTCGGTGGCCAGCGTCACGTTCAGGCGGTTGGCGTCGGACTGGTGGAAGTCATAGAAGCCGCTGCCCAGGAACAGGTTGGAGGTGGGGCAATGCGCCACCGCGGCGCCGCTGTCGGCCAGGCGCCGGCGGTCGTCCTGGTCCAGGTAGATGGCGTGGCCGTACATCGCGCCCGGGCGCAGCAGGCCGTAGCGGTCGTACACGTCCAGGTAGCTGCGCGCGTCCGGGAACAGCTCGGCCACCCATTTGACCTCGTCGCGGTTCTCGGCCACGTGGGTCTGGATAAAGGCGTCCGGATAGGCGCGCGCCAGCTCGCCGCAGGCGGCCAGCTGCGCCTCGGTCGAGGTCGGGGCAAAGCGCGGTGTGATGGCGTAGGCCAGGCGTCCCTTGTTATGCCAGCGCGAGAGCAGGTCGGCGGAGTCCCGGGCACCGGTCTCGGCCGTATCGCGCAGGAATTCCGGGCAGTTGCGGTCCATCATCACCTTGCCCGTGACCATGCGCAGGTTGCGCGCCTCGCTTTCGGCAAAGAGGGCCTCGGCCGAGGCCTTGTGCACCGTGCTCCAGACCACCGCGCTGGTGGTGCCGTTGCGCAGCAGTTCCTCGGTGAAGAAGCCGGCCACGCCGCGCGCGTAGTCGGGATCGGCAAAGCGGCGCTCTTCGGGGAAGGTGTAGGTCTCGAGCCAGTGCAGCAGGCCCGGCGACGGCGACGCGATCATGTCGGTCTGCGGGTAGTGCACGTGGGTGTCGATAAAGCCGGGCACGATCAGCTTGCCGCGGTGGTCGACGATCTCGGCGTCGGCCGGAATGCGCGCAGCCAGCTGCGTATAGTCGCCGGCAGCGGCGATGCGCCCGTTGGTGACGATCAGCACCCCGTCGTCCCAATACTGATATGCATCCTCATGGAATTGCGGATCGCGCAGGAAATGCAGCACGCGGCCGCGAATGGCACGGGTGAGGGAGTCAGTCTTGGGGTTGGTCGTCATGGTGTGTCTCTTGTGGCCGGCCCGCGCGGAACGGCATGGTTCAAGCAGCGGGCCGGGCTATTGGCATGCGCCGCGCTCAGGCCGCTGGGGCCGTTGCGGGCGGGGACTTGGGCGGGCTCGACCAGAAGTGGTCGACTTCCGCCAGGAATTCGGCCTTCTGCATGGCAGGCAGGAAGGCCGCTTCAAAGCTGTTGCGGGCAAGCTTGTGGGCATCGGCCGCGTCCAGCGGCAGCGCCTCGAAGGTGGCTTCCCAGTTGGCGTTCATATAGCCGCCGAAGTAGGCAGGATCGTCCGAATGCAGCGTGATCACCACGCCGGCATCGAGCATGCGCTTGAGCGGGTGGTCGCGCAGGTCCGGGTAGACCTTGAGCTTGACGTTCGACAGCGGGCACACGGTCAGCGCCACGCGCTCGCGCGCCAGGCGTTCCACCAGCGCCGGATCGTCGATGGCGCGCACGCCGTGGTCGATACGCTGCGCCTTGAGGATGTCGAGCGCGTCGGTGACGTATTGCGCCGGACCTTCCTCGCCCGCGTGGGCCACCAGGTGCAGGCCCAGCTCGCGCGCCCTGGCGAACACGCGCGCGAACTTCTCGGGCGGGTTGCCTCGCTCGGACGAATCCAGGCCCACGCCGACAAAGCGGTCGCGGTAGGGCAGCGCGGCCTCCAGCGTGGCGAAGGCGTCTTCCTCCGGCAGATGGCGCAGGAAGCACAGGATCAGGCTGCTGGAGAAGTCATATTCGGTGCGCGCCTGGGCCAGGGCATCGGCGATGCCGTCGATCACCACGCCGATGGGCACGCCGCGCGCGGTATGGGTCTGCGGATCGAAGAAGATCTCGGCGTGGCGGACGTTGTCGGCGACGGCGCGCTTGACGTAGTCCATGGTCATGTCGAAGAAATCTTCCTCGGTCAGCAGCACGCTGGCGCCGGCGTAGTAGATGTCCAGGAACGACTGCAGGTCGGTGAAGGCGTAGGCGGCGCGCAGCGCCTCGACGCTGGGATAGGGCAGCGCCACCTGGTTGCGCTGCGCGAGCCGGAAGATCAGTTCCGGCTCAAGCGTGCCTTCGATATGCACATGCAGTTCGGCCTTGGGAGTGCGGCGGATCTGTTCCGCGAGCGCGGCATCGATGGTCATGGGGGCCTCGTTTCTGGGCTTTTCTGTGCCTGCCGGCGGGGCCGGCGGCACGGGTTCAGGGATGCACCGCCTCCGGGCGGCCCAGACGCAGCGCGGCAAGGCGCTGTTCGCGGACCTGGAGCAGCTGGGCGACGATGGCTACCGCAATCATAGCCGGAGCCTTGTCGGTAATCCCGGGAACCCCCATGGGGCATGTCATTTCCGCAAACCGGGCCGGGTCGATGCCGTGCTCGGCCATGCGGTGTTCAAAGCGCGCGCGCTTGGTCTTGGAGCCGATCAGGCCGAAGTAGGCGAAATCGGTGCGCTTGAGGATTTCTTCGCACAGGGTCTGGTCCAGCGCATGGCTGTGCGTCATGACCAGGAAGTAGCTGCCCGCGGGCGCCTGCGCCACTACCGCTTCGGGCGTGTCGCTGGCCTCGGCCTCGACATTGTCGGGCAGCCCGCCGGGGAACAGCGTGTCGCGCTCGTCGACCCAGTGCACGCGGCACGGCAGCGTGGCCAGCACCTTGACCAGTGCATGGCCGACATGGCCCGCGCCAAACAGCACCACGTGCATGGTGTCGGGCACCAGCGTATCGGTCCAGCTGCCGTCGGCGTGCAGCGTTACGCCGGGGGTCACGGCATGGCTGTCGCCATGGGTGATCGCGCCGCTGGCCGGCACCTGGCGCTGCAGTGCCTTGCCGGCGGTGAAATTGCGTTCGACCGCGTCAAGCCAGTGCAGGTCGGCTTCGCCCAGCACCTCGAATGCGAGCTGCACCACGCCGCCGCAGCACTGGCCCAGTGCCGGCCCGAGCGGGATGCGCTCGATCCGGCGTTGTTCACCGCGCACCAGCATCTCGCGCGCGATATCCATGCCGCGCCACTCCAGGTGGCCGCCGCCGATGGTGCCGACCAGGTCGTCGGCGCTGACCAGCATGCGGATGCCGGCCTCGCGCGGGGCCGAGCCCTTGACCTCGACGATGGTGACCATCGCCGCCGGCAGGCCGGCGCGCACCATGCGGGCGGCGTCGGCGAAGCGGAAGGGTTTGAGCGGTGCGTCCTGCATGTCGGGGGCCTTGTCGGTGTTGCCTGGTTGCTGCTTGATGCTGTGGTGCTGCCTGCGCTGTGTCATCGCAAGGGTGGCGCGCGCCTGCTTCTTCCACCGGCCCCATGCCCGTCAACGCGGCCAAGGGGGGAAAGTCCGGGGGCGCCCGCAGGCGCGCGCTTCCTGCGATCGTTCCGCCAGCTCAGGCTGGCTGCGCCGCGGCTTCGCGCACGGCGTCGACGGCGTCCAGGATCGCCTCGCTGGTGGCCGGGGCCTTCAGCGGCGGGTTGATGCGGTAGTCGCCAACGGCAGCCACGGCGTCGCGGATCGCGAAGAACACCGAGAACGGCAGCAGCAGCGGCGGCTCGCCCACGGCCTTGGAGCGGTGGATGCTGTCCTCGACGTTGCGGTTCTGGAACAGGCGCACGTTGAATTCCTCCGGGCAGTCGTTGACCGTCGGGATCTTGTACGTGGACGGGGCGTGCGTCATCAGCTTGCCGTCCTTGTTCCACCACAATTCCTCGGTGGTCAGCCAGCCCATTCCCTGGATAAAAGCGCCCTCGACCTGGCCGATGTCGATCGCCGGGTTCAGCGAGCGGCCGGCGTCGTGCAGCGCGTCGGCGCGCAGCAGCTTCCATTCGCCGGTGAGCGTGTCGACCAGCACCTCAGAGCACGCGGCACCGTAGGCGAAGTAGTAGAACGGGCGGCCCTGCAGCTTGCTCTGGTCCCAGTGCAGCTTGGGCGTGGTGTAGAAGCCGTCGGACCACAGCTGCACGCGCGCCACGTAGGCTTCGCGCGCCAGCTCGCCGAACGACACGCGCAGCTCGCCGGCGCTGACCAGGTCATCGTTGAAGCGCACCTCGGACGGCTCCACGCCGGCCTTGCGCGCGGCAAACACGGCCAGGCGCTCGCGGATCTGGCGCGCGGCGTCCTGCGCGGCCTTGCCGTTCAGGTCGGCACCGGTGGAAGCTGCGGTGGCCGAGGTATTGGCCACCTTGCTGGTATCGGTCGCGGTCACGCGCACGCGTTCCATGCGGATGCCGAGCTCATGCGCCACCACCATCGCCACCTTGGTGTTCAGGCCCTGGCCCATCTCGGTGCCGCCGTGGTTCACCAGCACCGAGCCGTCGTTGTAGACGTGCACCAGCGCGCCGGCCTGGTTGAAGTGGGCCACGTTGAACGAGATGCCGAACTTCACCGGGGTGATGGCGATGCCCTTCTTCAGCACCGGGCTGGTGGCGTTGAACGCGCGCGTGGCCTCGCGGCGGGCGCGGTATTCGCTGCTGGCCACCAGTTCGTCGATCAGCTCGTGGATGACGTTGTCTTCCACGGTCTGGCCGTAGGGCGTGACGTTGTGCTCGGTCTTGCCGTAGAAGTTGGCGCGGCGCACGTCCAGCGAATCCTTGCCGACCGTGCGGGCGACATTGTCCAGGATGTACTCGACCGCGAACGCGCCCTGCGGGCCGCCGAAACCGCGGAAGGCGGTATTGCTCTGCGTGTTGGTCTTGCCGCAGTAGCCGTCGATCTGCACGTTCGGCAGCCAGTAGGCATTGTCGAAGTGGCAGATGGCGCGGGTCATCACCGGGCCCGACAGGTCGGCCGAGAAGCCGGCGCGCGACACCATCTCGACCTTGACGCCCTCGATATGGCCTTCATCGTCGTGGCCCACGGTGTAGTCGAACACGAAGTCATGGCGCTTGCCGGTGATCATCATGTCGTCGTCGCGGTCCGGGCGCAGCTTGACCGGGCACATCAGCTTCCAGGCGGCCAGCGCGGCGCAGCAGGCGAACAGCGCCGACTGCGACTCCTTGCCGCCGAAGCCGCCGCCCATGCGGCGGCATTCGACCAGCACCTGGTGCGCCTGCCAGCCGAGCATATGGCACACCGCGTGCTGCATTTCGGTCGGGTGCTGGGTCGAGCACCACACTTGCATGCCGTCGTTCTCGCGCGGCGCGGCGTACGAGATCTGGCCTTCCAGGTAGAACTGCTCCTGGCCGCCCAGGTGGATCTTGCCGCTGTCCTGGTGGGCCGCGCTTGCGATGCGCGCAGCGGGCTCGCCGCGCGTCAGGTGCATCGGCGGCAGCACATAGCTGCCGGCCTCGTGCGCGGCTTGCGGCGACAGCACCGGGGGCAGGTCTTCGTAGTCGATGGTGCCCAGGCGGGCGGCGCGGCGCGCGGCGTCATGCGAGGTCGCCACCACGATAAAGACCGGCTGGCCGATGAACTGGACCACGTCGCGCGCCAGGATCGGGTCGTCGTGGATGATCGGGCCGCAGTCGTTGGTGCCGGGGATGTCGTCCACCGTCAGCACGTCGACCACGCCGGGCGCGGCGCGCACCTTGTCGAGCGAGATCGACTTGATGCGGGCGTGCGCGCGGGTACTCATGCCGAGCGCGGCGTGCAGCGTGCCGGCCAGCTCGGGGATGTCGTCCGTGTAGGTGGCGGTGCCGGCCACGTGCAGGTGGGCGGATTCATGCGGACGCGAGATGCCGACCTGCGAGACCTGTTCGGCGGTGGCGTCGAGCAGGAAGGGTTCGGTTTGCTTGTTCATGCCGATGCTTTCCTTTTTCTCTGGCTCAGGCCGTGGCGGTTTCAGTGGCGCCGGCGCCGATGGCGCGGACGTTGACGGCTGCCGCGGACAGCGCTTCGGCGCGGGTCTCCAGCCAGAAGCGGTACAGCAGGTTGGCGGCACCGCGGCTGCGGTAAGACGCGGTCGCGCGCATGTCGGACAGCGGCGTGTAGTCCTGCGCCAGCGCGGCCATGCCGGCGCGGGCGGTGGCTTCATCCCACGGCTGGCCGGTCAGGGCCGCCTCGGTGGCGGCGGCGCGCTTGGGCGTGGCGGCCATGCCGCCGAAGGCGATGCGCGCCTGCGTGACGAGGCCGTCCTGCACGGTGATGCCGAATGCGGCACACACGGCGGAAATATCCTCATCAAAGCGTTTGGACAGCTTGTAGGTGCGGAAGTGCTGCGGGCCGGCCACCGGCACGCGCAGCGCGGCGACGAATTCGCCCGGCTGCATCGCGGTCTTCTGGTAGGCCAGGTACAGGTCTTCCAGCGGCAGCGTGCGGCGCGTCTCGCCGTGCTGCAGCACCACTTCCGTGCCCAGCGCGATCAGCGCCGGCATCGAGTCGCCGATGGGCGAACCGTTGGCGATATTGCCGCCCAGCGTGCCGGCATTGCGGATCGGCAGCGAGGCAAAGCGCTTCCACATCTCTTCCAGCTCGGGGTGTGCGGCGTTGAGTGCGGCGTAGGCCTTTTCCAGCGTCACGGCGGCGCCGATCTCGACCATGCCGTCGCGTTCCTCAATGTGGTTCAGGTCTTCCACCTGGCCCACGTAGAGCAGGTTGCCCAGCTCGCGGAACTGCTTGGTGACCCACAGGCCCACGTCGGTGCTGCCGGCCAGGATGCGGATATCGGGCTGTGCCGCCTTGATCGCGCCGAACTCGGCCGCGCTGCGCGGGGCAAAGAACTCCTGGCCCTGGGCGCGGTAGCGGAAGGTCTCGCCGCGCTTGAGGTTGCGCAGGGTGTCGGCGATCTGCTTGGGGTTGAGCTTGTCCGCCGTAGGGGCGGGCAGGGCCATCATGCGCTCGCCGGCGTCGATGATCGGGCGGTAGCCGGTGCAGCGGCACAGGTTGCCGGTCAGCGCGTCGCAGATGGTCTGGCGCGAGGGCGCTTCGCCGCCCGGGGTGTGCTGCTGGTACAGCGCCCACAGCGACATCACGAAGCCGGGAGTGCAGAAGCCGCACTGCGAGCCGTGGCACTCGACCATGGCTTCCTGCACCGGGTGCAGGTTGCCGTCGGCCTGGCGCAGGTCCTCGACCGTGATCAGGGCCTTGCCGTCGAGCGTGGGCAGGAACTGGATGCAGGCGTTGACCGCCTTGAATTCGACATCGCCGCCGTCCTGCAGCTCGCCGACCACGACGGTGCAGGCGCCGCAGTCGCCTTCGGCGCAGCCTTCCTTGGTGCCGGTGCAGCGCGCGTCTTCACGCAGGTACTGCAGCACGGTGCGGGTAATGGGGGCGTCGGATACTTCCTTGACCTGGCCGCGGTGGAAAAAGCGGATGGTTTGCGTCTCCATGGTCTTCTCTCTCTTGGTGATGGCGGAAACATAGCACCCTGGCCTTTCATGCAATATTCGGCCCAGGTGATATGCCCCATCAGCGGGCGGCCCGATTGGTGCCCCGCCGCACCGCCAGGCGCCCCCCTGGAGGAGGTGATTTGACCGTTTGTGGGGCGCCTGTCATACACTATGCGCCGTTCCCATCCCCCACGCCACCCATCTGGCCCCCGCCGGAGGGCCGCCATCGCCATGCACGGACGCGACCATCTCGATACATATTTGCTGCGGGTGCTTCACACCCTGCTGACCGAGCAGAGCGTGACCCGCACGGCCGTGCGCCTGGGCCAGTCCCAGCCCGCCATCAGCAATACCCTGAAGCGCCTGCGGGAGATCACCGGCGATGCCATTTTGGTGCGGGGCAAAAACGGCATGGTGCCGACCGAGCGCGGCCGCGAACTGCTGGCGCTGGCCGAGCAGAGCCTGGCGGCGATGGACCGCATCGCGCGCCCGCCGCAGCAGTTCGACCCGGCCACCACCACGCGCACCTTCCACCTGGGCGCGCCGGACTACCTGGACGCGTTCTTCCTGCCCAATATCGTCGAGCGCGTGCGCCGGCTGGCGCCGGGCGCCAAGCTGTTCGTGCATCCGATGACGTCGTCGTCGGACTTCCTGGACGACCTGGAGCAGGGGCAGCTCGATATCGTGGTCGGCAACTGGCTGTCGCCGCCTGAGCACCTGCATATCTCGCCGCTGTTCGACGACGAGGTGGTGTGCATGCTGGGCGCGCAGCATCCGCTGGCGCGCAAGGGGCTGACGCTCAAGCACTACCTGGAGATGCCGCACTTGGCCCCGGCGCCGTATGCGTCGATGCAGCGCAGCATGATCGACCAGGCGCTGGCCGAGCAGGGCTACAAGCGCAATATCCAGGTCACGCTGCCGTATTTCGGCCTGGTGCCGTATGTGCTGATGAAGACGGATATGGTCTTTACCACCGGTCGCCAGTTTGCTGCGCACTACGCGCAGTACCTGCCGATCCGCATGGTGCCCTCGCCGGTGTCGTTCCCGCGCATGCGCTTCTACCAGCTGTGGCACGAGCGCTGCCATGCGGCGCCGGATGTGATGTGGATCCGGCGCATGATCGCCGAGGTGGCGGCGGACCTGCCGCAGTTGCCGCGGCTGGAGGCAGAGGCCGGCTGAGCGGGCCGGGCAGCAGGCGAGGGGGCTTACTTTGCCTTGTAGCTCGGGAAGAACAACTGCTCGCCTTCCACCTTGTACCCGGCAATCGCGTCCTGTCCTTCCTTTGACGTGATCCACTCCACCAGCTTGATCGCATCCGTGTGGTTGATACCCGCATGCCTGGCGGGGTTGACCGCGATGATTCCGTACGGGTTGAACATCTTCGGATCGCCTTCGATGGCGATGGCCAGGCCGGTCTTGGCGCGATAGGCGCCGTAGGTGGCGCGGTCCGACAGCGTATAGGCCGGCATCTGCGCGGCCATGGTCAGCACCTCGCCCATGCCCAGGCCGGCGTTGACGTACCACGGCTGGCCCTTGGGCTCGATGCCGAGCTGCTTCCAGTAGTCCTTCTCCATCACGTCGGTGCCGGAGTTGTCGCCGCGCGAGATGAACTTGCTGCTGCTGCCGGCGAGCTTGCGGAACCCCGCCAGCACGTCCTTGCCGCCCTTGACGCCTGCCGGGTCGCTGGCCGGGCCGACCACGATGAAGTCGTTGTACATCACGTCGCGGCGGTTCACGCCGTAGCCGGCCGCGACAAAGGCGTCTTCCACCTTGCGCGCGTGCACCAGCAGCACGTCGACGTCGCCCATCTCGCCCATCTTCATGGCCTTGCCCGAGCCGACCGCGATCACCTTCACGGTGACGCCCGCCTTTTGCTCGAAGCGCGGCAGCAGGTATTTCAGCAGGCCCGAGTTCTCGGTGCTGGTGGTGGTGGCCAGCTTCAGTTCCCCGGCATGGGCCGCCGACAGCAGGCCTGCGCAGGCCATCGCAACGAGATGGCGCGCTGGGCGGCGCAGGCGTTGGGCAAGGCGAGGCGACATGCGGTGGCTCCTTTGTATTATGTTTTTCCAGACATAATTGCTTTTGCCTTTCGATCTCATGGAGAATGCGGCAAAAGAACATAAGAATGGGGTATTCATTGTGGTCCAGCCGAGATCGACAAGTAAATATGCTGCGGAGGACATATGATCTTCCGCTTTGACCTGTTTCCGGTGATCGCGCCAGACGACAATCCGCGCGCGAATGGCAAGGTGTTCCAGCTGCTCAAGGCCGTGCGCGAAACCGGGTCGCTGCACCGCGCCGCGCGCGAGATCGGCTTGTCGTACCGCCATGCCTGGGGCGTGATGCGGACCTGGGAGGAAATGCTCGGGCGCAGCGTGCTCGATATGGAGCGCGGCCGCGGTGCCTCGCTGACCCGCTTCGGCGAACGCCTGCTGCGCGCCGAGCTGCGCCTGCGCGAATCGGTCGACCCGGTGGTGCAGAAGGCCATGGCGGACTTCATTGCCGAGCTGGACGATGCCCAGCAGCCGCAGTCGCAGGTGCATTTCACCGGCAGCCATGACCCGGCGGTGGAGGTGCTGGCCGCCGCACTGGGCGAGGCAGGAACCTCGCTGCAGCTCGATACGGTGTTTTGCGGTAGCGTGGAGGGGCTGATTTGCCTGCAGGAGCGGCAGTCGGAACTGGCCGGCTTCTATGTCTCGCCGGTGCAGACCGCGGGCTCGGTCGCGCATGTGACGCTGCGCAAGTGGCTGCGGCCGGCCGCGGTGCGGCTGCTGCGGCTGGCTTGGCGCGAGCAGGGCCTGATCCTGGCGCCGGAGGTGGCGCGCGAGGTGCATGACCTGCGCGACCTGGCGCGCACCCAGGCGCGCTTCGTCAACCGGCAGCGCAGTTCGGGCACGCGCATGCTGTTCGACCAGCTGCTGGCCGCGCAGGGCCTGTACCCCGACCAGATCGCCGGCTACGACGAGACCGAGTTCAGCAACGAGAAGGTGGCCGAGGCCGTGCACGGCGGCCGCGCGCAGGTGGGCTTCGGGCTGCGCATGAATGCCGAGGCCCATGGGCTGGCCTTTGTGCCGTTGACGCGCGAGGCCTACTACCTGGCGCTGCGCAAGAACGACCAGACCGCCGGCTGGATGGCAGCACTGCTGGCGCTGCTGGCCGACCCGGCCTTTGCCCGGCGCATCGAAACGCTGCCCGGCTACACCATGGCCGAGCCGGCCGGCATCCTGACCCCGCAGGAGGCGTTGCCGTGGTTCGGGCCGGGCGGCAAGGAGGACGCCTGAGGGCGAGCCGGGCGGCATGACGCCGACGGGCGCGCGGCTGCGCGGCCCGGTCCGTATTACACTCCCTGCCAGGCGCACCGCGGTTTTGCATCGGCTTGCGCCAGACCCTTGCAAGGAGCGCCATGCTGGAAACCGCCGCGCTGGCCGCGGGCATGTCCTGGGCCAGCGGCTTTCGCCTCTACCTTGCGGTGCTGGCCGCCGGCGTGCTGGCGCGCCTGGGCTGGCTGGACCTGCCGCCCGGGCTGCAGCCGCTGGAATCCTGGTGGGTCATCGGCGTGGCCGCCGTGCTGGCCGTGGCCGAATTCGTCGCCGACAAGGTGCCCGCGTTCGATACCGTCTGGGATGGCATCCATACCTTTATCCGCATTCCCGCCGGCGCGATCCTGGCCGCCGCCGCCTTCGGCCAGCTGGATCCGCAGTGGATGGTGGCGGCAGGGCTGATCGGCGGCACGCTGGCCGGCACCGCGCATGCGGTCAAGGCGGGCACGCGCGCGCTGATCAATGTGTCGCCGGAACCGTTCTCCAATTGGACGGCCTCATTCACTGAAGACCTGACCGCGACCGGCAGCCTGCTGCTGGCGTTCTTCCTGCCGGTGGTGTTCCTGATCTTGCTGGTGGTCTTCCTGCTGGTGTCGGTGTGGCTGCTGCCGAAATTGTGGCGCGGCGTGCGCCGGCTGCATGCGAGCCTGCGCGGCAGGACCGAGCGGCCTGGCACACCGCGCTAGCTTCCCGGCCATTCCCGTTTTTTTTCGACTGACCCGAGGCGCGCCGCCGCCAGAAACCAAGAACCAAAGCAACCGATGCCTCCCGAGTCCGCCATCGAAGCCCCGGCCACGGCCGCCAACCCCGCCGGCACGCGCCCCGCGCATGGCGGTCGCTTCTCCGCCTGGCGCCAGGCGCTGCGCATGGCGCGGCGCGACTGGATTGCCGGCGAGCTCTACCTGCTGCTGTTTGCGCTGGTGCTGGCCGTGGCCGCGCTGACCAGCGTGGGCTTCATGGCCGACCGCATGCGGCTGGGCCTGGAGCGCGACGCGCGCCAGATGATCGCGTCCGACGTACTGCTGGTGGCTGACCAGCCTTTCGATGCCGCCTTCGCGCAGCGTGCGCAAGCGGCGGGGCTGGCCGTGGCCCAGACCGTCACCTTCCCGAGCATGGCGACTGCCAACGGCAAGGCGCCGGCCGGCGGCGACGCGCCCAGCCAGCTGGCCGCGCTCAAGGCGGTGACCGACGGCTATCCGCTGCGGGGCAAGCTCAAGGTGGCCAGTGCGGCGGGGGCGCCGGATGCGCCCGCCGAAGGCATTCCCGCGCCGGGCACGGTATGGGTCGACGAGGCGCTGCTGGGCGCCCTGGGGGTTGCCGTGGGCGACACCCTGCAACTGGGCAGCCGCAGCTTCCGCATCGACCGCATCATCACGCAGGAGCTTGATCGCGGCACCGGCTTCATGAACTTCGCGCCGCGCGTGCTGATGCCGCTGTCGGACCTGGACAGCACCGGGCTGATCGGCTGGGGCAGCCGCGTGACCTACCGGCTGCTGGTGGCCGGCCCCGACGCCGCCGGCGCTGCCTTCCAGAAATGGGCGCAGGACGAGATCGGACGCCGCAAGCTGCGCAATACCCGGGTCGAGTCGCTGGAGTCGGGCCAGCCGCAGATGCGTGCCACGCTGGACCGCGCCGAGCGCTTCCTGTCGCTGGTGGCGGTGCTGTCGTCGATGATCGCGGCGGTGGCCATCGCCATGTCGGCGCGCCGCTATATGCAGCGCCACACCGATGCCTGCGCGGTCTACAAGTGCCTGGGGCTGTCGCGCGGGCAGATCCTGCGCGCCTTCGGCCTGGAGTTCCTGCTGGTGGGGGCCGCGGGCGCGCTCGCCGGGGTGCTGCTCGGGTACCTGGCGCACTATGGCCTGCTGCTGTCGCTGGGCGGGCTGCTGCGGGTGTCGCTGCCGCAGCCGTCGCTGCTGCCGGCACTGGTGGGCGTGCTGGCGGGGCTGGTGCTGCTGGCCGGGTTCGCGCTGCCGCCGCTGCTGGCGCTGGCACGGGTGGCGCCGCTGCGGGTGCTGCGCCGCGATATCGGGTTGCCGCCGGTGTCGGCCTGGGTGGCCTATGCACTGGGCCTGGGCGCCTTTGTCGCGCTGCTGCTGGTGGCGGCGCGCGACCTGCGGCTGGGGCTGACCACCGCGGGCGGCTTTGTCGCCGCGGGCGTGGTCTTCGCGGTGCTGGCGCTGGGGCTGCTGACGCTGCTGTCGCGCCTGCTGCGCGGGCGCCTGCGCGGGCGCGCGGCGATGGGCTGGCGCTTTGCGCTGGCAGTGCTGGAACGCCGCCGCGCGGTCACGGTGCTGCAGACCGTGGCGCTGGCGGTGGGGCTGATGGCGCTGCTGCTGCTCGGCATGACCCGCAACGACCTGGTCGATTCGTGGCGCCAGGCCACGCCGGCCGACGCGCCCAACCGCTTCATCATCAATATCCAGCCGGACCAGCGCGAACCGTTGCGCCAGATGCTGGCCGGCGCCGGCATCAACGACCTGCTCTACCCGATGGTGCGCGGGCGCCTGACCCATATCGGCGAGCGCGCCATCCGCGGCGACAGCTTCGAGGACGGGCGCGCGCGCAACCTGGTCGAGCGCGAATTCAACCTGTCCTATACCGATGCGCTGCCCGAGGGCAACCGCGTGATTGCCGGGCGCTGGTCCAACGGCCCGGACGCCGGCGCCTCGGTGGAAGAGGGCATCGCCAAGACGCTGGGCATCCGGCTTGGCGACACGCTGCGTTTTGACGTGGCCGGCCAGGCGGTGCAGGCCCGCGTGACCTCGCTGCGCAAGCTGGACTGGGGCTCGATGCGGGTCAATTTCTTCGTGATCCTGCCGCCGCAGGCGATGCAGGGGCTGCCCGAGACCTACATCACGTCGTTCCACCTGCCGCCCGCCAGCACGGCGCTGGGCAACCGGCTGATCGCGGCCTTCCCCAACATCACCGTGGTCAATACCGACCTGATCCTGCGCCAGATCCAGGACATCCTGGACCAGGTGATCGCGGCGGTGGAGTTCCTCTTCGTGTTCACGCTGGCCGCCGGCGTGACCGTGCTGTACGCGGCGCTGTCCGGCGCGCGTGACGAGCGCATGCGCGACGCGGGCCTGCTCAAGGCGCTGGGCGCCTCGGCCGCGCTGGTGCGCCAGACCCAGTACGCCGAGTTCCTGGTGGTGGGCGGCCTGGCCGGATTCCTGGCCAGCCTGGGCGCGATCGCGGTGGGCTGGGGCCTGTCGCAGTTCGTCTTCGATTTCCCGTACCGCTTCAATGCCTGGATCGTGCCGGTGGGCGTGGTTTCTGGCATGCTGTGCGCTTTTGCCGGCGGCTGGCTGGGCCTGCGCGAAGTGCTGCGCCAGCCCGCGCTGGCGACCTTGCGTGATGCCTGAGTGGCTGCGCTGTTTGAGTGTGTGATGAGTACTGAATCCAACGACAAGCCCGGCACGGCCGAGGTGACTGCATTTGAGCTGGTGGGCGGCGAAGCGCGCGTGCGCGAGCTGGTCGACCGCTTCTACGACCTGATGGACCTGGAGACCCAGTTCGCCGGGCTGCGCGCGCTGCACCCGCCCTCGCTGGAGGGCTCGCGCGACAAGCTGTTCTGGTTCCTGTGCGGCTGGCTGGGCGGTCCCAACCACTTTATCGAGCGCTTCGGCCACCCGCGCCTGCGCGCGCGCCATATGCCGTTCGAGATCGGCGTGAGCGAGCGCGACCAGTGGATGCGCTGCATGGCGCTGGCAATGCAGGACATCGGCCTGTCCGAAGACCTGCAGCTGCGCCTGATGCAGGCGTTCTTCCAGACCGCCGACTGGATGCGCAACGTGGCGCGCTGAGGCGCCGCCGCTCCCTTCTTTCAACCGAAAGGTTTCGCAAGTTCATGACAGACCAACTGCCTGAAGACGCCGTGCGTTTGCTCGATTTCTGGTTCGGCCAGCCCGGTTCTGCCGCCTGGAATACCGAGCGCCCGCAATGGTTCACCAAGTCGGACGCCTTCGATGCGCAGATCCGCACCAACTTCCTGTCCGACTGGCAGGTCGCCTGCGACGGGGCCCCGGACGACTGGTCGGTCACGCCCGAAGGCGCCTGCGCGCGCGTGGTGCTGCTGGACCAGTTCCCGCGCAACATGTTCCGCAACGATCCGCGCAGCTTCGGCAGCGATACGCTGGCGCTGGCACTGGCCAGGCGCATCGTCGCCACCGGCATGGACCGCAAGCTGCCGACGGACTACCACCGCATGTTCTGCTACATGCCGTTCGAGCATTCCGAGGCGCTGGAGGACCAGGACGAGGCAGTGCGTCTGATGACGCAGCTGCGCGAGGCCAGCGGCGGCGTGGTGGATGTGGTGGAGTGGGCCGAAAAGCACCGCGCGATCATCGCGCGCTTCGGCCGCTTCCCGCACCGCAATGCGGTGCTGGGCAGGCAGAGCACAGAGCAGGAACTGGCGTTCCTGCGGCAGCCGGGCTCGTCGTTCTGAACCGGGCCGGCAGCAGGGGCGCGCTCAGGTCTTGTCGCGCGCCTGTTGCCACTTGTCGACGCGCACGCGCGGAGCGGCCGCCAGCTGGCCCAGCTGGCCCAGCAGGCCGGCGGGCGTGTCTGCCACATGCAGCAGGTCGGCATGCACCTGCTTCATGAAGCCTTCCCGCACTGCGTGCGCAAGGAAACCCAGCAGGCCGTCGTAGAACCCGTTGACATTCAGCAGGCCCACCGGCTTGTCGTGGTAGCCCAGCTGCAGCCAGGTGAAGGTCTCGAACAGCTCTTCGAAGGTGCCCACGCCGCCCGGCATGGCGATAAAGGCGTCGGCACGGTCCGCCATCATCTGCTTGCGCTCGTGCATGTTGCGCACCACGTGCAGCTCGGTCAGGCCGCGGTGGCCCACTTCCTTCTGCATCAGCGCGTCGGGGATGATGCCGATGGCGCTGCCGCCATGTTCCATCACGGCGTCGGCGACGATGCCCATCAGGCCCACCTTGCCGCCGCCGTACACCAGCGCCAGGCCGCTTTCGGCCAGCGTGCGGCCTAGCAGGCGCGCGCCTTCGGCGTATTCGGGACGGTTGCCGGGGCTGGAGCCGCAATACACGCAGACCGATTTCACTTTGCTTCCTTTGCCGCGTCGGCTGCGGCCTTGGCTGCCGCGTAGTCGCGCGCCAGCTGGTCGAATGCGTCCCGGGCCCGGCCGCGCAGGTAGGGCGCCAGGATCGAGAAGATGTGGTAGCTCGATCCGTGCAGGTAGCCGCGAATCTGCTCGGGGTCGTTGTACTGGCGCGGATGCTGCACGAACTGGAACGACAGCCAGTAGGTGGCGATCACCACCATGTTGGTGCAGATGGCCTCGACCTGCTCGGGCGTGGCTTCCATCTCGCCGTCGTCGATGAACTGGCGGCAGATCTCGTGCGCAAAGCGCTTCTTCTGCTCGACGATGCGCTTGAAGTTGGTCTCCAGCATCCGGTTGCGCGCCAGCAGGTCGTTGATGTCGCGGTACAGGAAGCGGTAGTTCCACAGGAACTCGGACATGTACTGCAGGTAGCCCCAGCTTTCGTCCAGCGTGGCCTTGTGGTCGTCCGGCATCTTCAGGCGCCGCTCCATCTCCTGCTCGAAGCGCACGAAGATGGAGTTGATGATGTCGTCCTTGTTGCGGAAGTGGTAGTAGAGATTGCCGGGGCTGATCTCCATGGCTTCCGCAATCGTCGTGGTGGTGACGTTGGGTTCGCCGACTTCGTTGAACAGGCGCAGCGAGACGTCGAGGATGCGGTCCCTGGTGCGGCGGGGGCCGGTTTGCGGTTTCGGTTCCATGGGCGTCCGGGCGATCGGTGCGATCAGTAAGTCGGGGGCAGGGTAGCGATTATAAGCAATCGGCCCGGCCACCCCATCCGGCATCCCCGGCGAGTGACGGATCAGCCCGCCAGCGTCCGCACCCAGCGCACCACGTGCGGCCCGGCGATGGCGACCCAGGTGCCGCCGCACAGCACCAGCGCCAGCATTACCGCGGCGCTGCCGAAATCCTTGGCACGCTTGGACAGGCTGTGCCGCTCCAGCGAAATGCGGTCGATTGCCGCCTCGACGCTGGAATTGAGCAACTCGACGATCAGCACCACCAGCAGCGTGCCCAGCAGCAGGATGCGCTCGACCACGTCCACCGGCAGCAGGAATGCCCACGGCGCCAGGATTGCCACCAGCGTCAGCTCCTGGCGGAACGCGCTTTCCTCGAGCACCGCATAGCGCAGCCCCGACAGCGAATTGATGGCCGCATGCCAGGCGCGCGTCAGGCCGCGGTTGGCCTTGTGGGGGTTCTGCTCGATCGAATAGTCAGCGCTCTGGACTGCCTGCGGCGGCCTCTGCAGAGGCGGGTCGGACGGCAGTTCCGGATGGGGTTTGGGCATGGTTTTGCGGGGCGGGTTGGGCCGCTGCGCTGTCGCGGCCTGGCTTGCCGGCAGCGAACGGCCGAAGATGGGCCAGGAACTGCTCGGAGGCGGCGCGCCACGAGAACCGCTCGGCGTGGGCACGTGCCGTGGCGCGGTCGATGCGCAGCGCTTCCAGGCAGGCTTCGCGCAGGTCTTCGTGCATCGCGCCGGCGGGGCTGTCGCCCAGCACATCGATCGGGCCGGTGACCGGATAGGCGGCCACGGGCAGCCCGCTGGCCAGCGCTTCCAGCAGCACCAGCCCGAAGGTGTCGGTACGGCTCGGGAACACGAACACATCAGCCGAAGCATACACCCGGGCCAGCTCGGGCTGGCTCAGCACGCCCAGGTAGTTGGCGCCCGGATAGCGCGCGCGCAGCGCCGGCAGCGCCGGGCCGTCGCCGACCACCCACTTGGAGCCGGGCAGGTCCAGCGCCAGGAAGGCCTCGACGTTCTTTTCCACCGCCACGCGGCCCACGTACAGGAAGATCGGGTGGGCGGTGTTGAGCACGTTGGGGCGCTGCAGCGTGAACACGTCCAGGTCCACGCCGCGCGTCCACAGCACGGCGTTGGTGATGCCATTGCGCCGCAGGTCGTCCAGCACCACCGGGGTGGGCGCCATCACCGCCTGGGCCTGGCCGTGGAACCAGCGCAGGAAGCGGTACGTCCATGCCAGCGGGATACCGAAGCGCGCCTGCACGTATTCCGGAAAGCGCGTGTGGTAGGCGGTGGTGAAGGGCAGCCGGCGGCGGAGCGCGTGGCGCCGCGCGGCCAGGCCCAGCGGCCCTTCGGTGGCGATATGCAAGGCATCCGGAGCGAAGGCCTCGATGCGGCGCTGCACGCGCGCCGCCGGGAACAGCGACAGGCGGATCTCGGGGTAGGTCGGGCACGGCACGGTGCGGAATTCCAGCGGCGTGATCATGTCGACCGTGTGGCCCATGGCCTCGAGTTCGCGGCGCGTGGACTTGAGCGTGCGCACCACGCCGTTGACCTGCGGTTCCCAGGCATCGGTGACGATCAGGATCTTCATGCAGCCTCCTCGGGCGCGGTGGAAGGGCAATGCGGTTGGGGCAAACGGTGGCAGGCCGGGATCAGCCCGCCACGGCGGCGCGGCGACGGCGGCGCGTGGCCGGGGCCGGCGCGTCCAGCAGCGTGGTCCAGTAGACGATCTTCAGCTCGCCTTCCATGGTCTCGACCAGTGCCGACAGGCTTTCGACCCAGTCGCCGTCGTTGCAGTAGAGCTGGCCATTGACCTCGCGGATCTCGGCCTTGTGGATATGGCCGCAGACCACGCCATCGCAGCCGCGGCGGCGCGCTTCATCGACCATCGCGCTCTCGAACGCGCCGATGTAGTTGACCGCGTTCTTGACCTGGTGCTTGAGGAACTGCGACAGCGACCAGTACGGGAAGCCCAGGCGCGCGCGCAGCCGGTTGAAGTGGCGGTTCAGCGCCAGGATCACCGTGTACAGCGAATCGCCGAGGTAGGCCAGCCAGCGCGCGTGCTGCACCACGCCGTCGAACAGGTCGCCGTGCACCACCCACAGCCGGCGCCCGGAGGCGGTGACATGCACCGCCTCTTCGCGCACGGTGATGTCGCCGAAGGCCATGCCGTCGAACTGGCGCGCGGCCTCGTCGTGGTTGCCGGGAACGTAGATCACTTCAGTGCCCTTGCGCGCCTTGCGCAGCAGCTTCTGCACCACGTCGTTGTGGCTTTGCGGCCAGTACCAGCCGCGGCGCAGCTGCCAGCCGTCGATGATGTCGCCGACCAGGTAGAGCTGGTCGGATTCGTTGTGCTTGAGGAAGTCCAGCAGGTAGTTGGCCTGGCAGCCGGGCGTGCCCAGGTGGATGTCCGACAGCCAGATGGCGCGGTAGCGCTGGATCGGGTGCGGCTCGGGCGGGTAGGTCTGCTGCTGTTCGCGCTGGGGTGCCAGCGCGGCATCCAGGGCCGGCGCCATGAAGGCGGTCAGCGGCGCGGCGCTGTCGCTGTCAGGGCTGCGGCGCAGCCATTGCGTCAGTTGCGCGGTCTTCGACAAATACCCGCGGGCAGATCGGATTGCTTGCACCATGGCAGTCCCGGTTGCGGCGATGGCTGCATTCAGCCAGCCCGCGATGACGGTGCCGTGACGGAAACATGACTGACATATGAATCGTGGCGGAAGTGGAACAGTCCTGGCTGGCGCAGGTGTCAGTGCCCGCGCGCGGACAGCTCCGCGAGGGCGTCGAGTACCGCACGCACCGCGGCGGGATGGCGCAGCAGCGTGACATGACCGATGCCGGCCAGCGCAATATGCCCGGCGCCGTCGAGCCAGCCGGTGCAAGGCGGCCCGGCGATCGAGTCATGCCAGCTGAAGATCGAGATCATGCGCGCACGGCGGCGCGGGGTTTCCGCGGCGGCGAGCGCGCGCAGCCAGGGGCTGCCGCAACGCATCTGGCGCGCATTGGGGCCGCCGCCAAAGCGCGCCAGCGCGCTGCCGTGATGGGGGCTGCCCAGCGTCACCACGCCGGCGCAGACGTCTTCGTCGCCCGCCAGCTGCAGTGCGGCGCGCGCGGCCAGCCCGCCCATGCTGTGGCAGACCAGCAGCGGCGGGCGTCCGGCCTCGGCTGTGATGCGCCGCATGGCGGCCAGCAGCGTGCGCGCGTAGTCGTCGATGTCGCCGAACACCGGCTTGAGCTCGATCCCCTCGCAGCGGTAGCCAGCGGCGGCCAGTGCCGGCTGCATGTCGAGCCAGATGGCCTGCCCGCAGGCGTAGCCGTGCACCAGCAGCACCGGCGGGGCGTCGCGGCCGGGCAGGGCATCGAGCGGTGCGGCAAAGGGCGCGTGCGCGCGGAATGGCTGCAGCCAGTCGAACATGCGCAGCACGGCCACGCACTCGGCCGCAAAGCAGCGCAACGCCTCAGGCAGGCGCAGCGGACGGCGCGTGGCGGCGAGTTCAAGCGGTGGTGCGGGCGGGTGATTGCCGCGCCCGACCCACAGGCCGCGCCCGCTCAGGGCGAAAGCGAAGGCAATGCCGCTGGCGAAGCTGCCGAGGATGGCCGCCACACCGGCGGCGACCGCGCCGGGCCATGGCCATCCGGCCAGTTGCACCAGCCCGGCGGCGATGCCCAGCGCGGCGGCTGCCTGCAAGGTCACCGCAAGGCGGCGGATGCCGGCAGCCGACAGGCTCATGGCTTGGGCGGGCGCAGGTCGGTCAGCCGCGTGCCGGCCAGGCGGTCATGCAGGAACTGGCGGCGCGGATCCAGCCACGCCAGCAGGACCCAGACCAGCAGGCCGGCGCACAGCACCGCTACAAACGGCCCCTTGACCAGCCCCAGCATATGGCCGACTGCCGCCGATGGCGGCAGCCACAGCCATGCCAGCACGTAGCGCAGCGCCGCCTGCGGCCAGCGCGGCGGCACGCCGGCGGCGTTCTCGACGCGCATGCGCCAGGTCTGCATGGCCAGGGTCTGGCCGTTGCGTTGCCAGAACCAGGTGAAATACAGGCCCATCACCAGGAAGCTCCACACCTGGATCACGAGCGGCCCGTCCACACCAAGCTTCTGCAGCAGCGGTTGCACCAGCAGGTAGGCAGCGGTCGAGGCGCTCAGCACGCCGAACAGCAGCACGCCCTCATAGAGCATGCAGGCGATGCGTCGGCGCAAGGGCGGGGCGGCGGGGCGGGCGGCTGCGGCGGGCTTGGGATCGAGGGTGGCAGCGGGCATGGAAGGCGAAGAAGGCTGGGCTGGCGCACGGGGGCATGGCGGTGCCGGCGCGGGTCAGTCGGGGCCGGCCTTGCTGCGCTGGCCGGCGTGAGACAGCCATTATGCCAAATGACGTGGGGATTACTGGCGCACGGTGGCGTCGGAAGCCGCGGCCGCTTCGGTGGCGACCTCGGCTGCGGATGCCGGTGCGGCGAGCGCTGCCGGTGCCGAGGCGGCCGGCGCCGAGGCGGCGGTCACGGCCGCGGGCGCGGAGGCCGGTTGCGCCTGGGCTTCGCTGGCGGGCTTGCCGGCAGTGTGGCCACTGCGACCCGCTGCGGCGCTGGCCGATTTCGGCTCGCGGTGGAACTCGCGGCTGGTTTCGCTGGGCAGGCGCTTGCCACTGGGCAGCGCGCTGACAGCGCCGGGGCGGCGCGGCACGTGGTCGGTGGCGGCCAGCTTCTTTTTCTGCTCTTCAGGCAGCTGCTGGTACTTGTCCCAGGCCTCGGCCTTTTTCTCGGCCGGCAGCGAGCGGGTGATCTGGTAGTTCTCGCGCGCCAGCCGACGTTGCTGCGGGGTCATCTTGACCCATTCCGCCATGCGCGCCTGCAGCCGGGCCTGCTCGGCCGGGGAGAACTTGGGGTAGCGCTCGGCGATGCGCAGCCACTTGTGGCGGTTCAGTTCCGGCAGGCTGTCCCACAGCGGCTGCAGCGGGGCCAGGATGCGCTGGTTGACCGGGCTCAGATCGGCCCAGGCCGGCCGGGCATTGGTTGCCTGCGCGGCCGCAGGCGCTGTCACCGCCGAAGCCCCCTGGGCATGCGCCGCGGGCGGCAGCAGGCCCCAGCAGGCGGCTGCGCCGGCACCGGCCAGCAGCGCGGCCAGCCGGCGGCGCAAGGCGTCGGGGTGGAATATTGCGCGCGCCATGCTATTGCCCGCGCTTCAGGAATACGTGGAAGCCCTCGTCGGCGTAGGCCGTGGGCGGCAGGTCGTCGAGCAGCATGGCGGCGTCGATATCGGCCAGTTCCTCGATGCGCTTCTGCTCCTGCCAGTGATAGATGCCGATCAGGCCGGCGGCCAGCGCCACCAGCGTCCAGATCAGGCCAAGGCGGCGCAGCCAGGCGCCGGCGCGGTACAGCGGGGAGCTGTCTTCATCAAACAGCGGGACGTGCGCGCCGGGCATGGCCAGTTGCGGGACCAGCACGGGCGCCTCGGCCTTCTTGCGGGCGACCGCCATCCGGCGCGCAGCGGCGAGCCTTTCGGTGATGTCGGCCGGCAGGTCGTCGGTGCCGGCATCGAGTGCCGCCCGAATCTCTTGGGCAAACCGGCGTTCGCGGATTTCTTTTTCGTTTCTGCTCATAGTCGGACCCCCCGTGCGCGCAGGGCCTGCGCAAGTGTATGCGTGGCACGGGAACAGTGCGTCTTGACGCTGCCTTCGGAGCACCCCATTACGGCGGCGGTTTCGGCGACGTCCATATCTTCCCAGTAACGCATCAGGAATGCCTCGCGTTGACGCGTCGGCAGGCGCTGGATTTCCTGCTCGATGATGTGCATGACCTGGGCGCGCTCGACCTTGTCGGCGCTGCTTTCGGCCGATTCGGAGCCGGCCTGTGCCTCCAGCGTCTCAAGCAGGTCATTGTCGTCGCCGTCGCGGTCGTCGCGCAGGCTGGAAAACAGCGAGACCCAGGTGTTGCGCACCTTCTGGCGGCGGAACCAGTCGTGGATGGTGTTCTGCAGGATGCGCTGGAACAGCGGCGCCAGCTCGGCGGCGCCTTTGTCGCCGTACTTCTCGGCCAGCTTGATCATGGCGTCCTGGACAATGTCCAGCGCGGCGTCGTCGTCGCGGACCGCAAATACGGCCTGCTTGAAGGCGCGGCGCTCGACGCTGGCAAGAAAATCGGACAGTTCCTGGTCGGTGGCCATTCGGGCGGTTGCGGCTCGTTGCTGCGGGACAAATGCCCGGTTCTGGTGAATGTGCTGCGTACGGCCCGTGGCACATTCGAGGTGCTGCGATGCTAGCAAAAAAACGACCCCCTGTACCACTTTGTATTGCTGCAAATACATTGCGGCGCGCAAAAAATCCGCCGCAACTCCGGAAAATCCCTCATGCGCAGGGCAAAAACAACCGTAGACCGCGCTGGTGCATTGCAGTATCATCATCGGTTCACACGACATCAGTGGTTGTCTCATCCGGCCGCTTATGAGGCGGTCTTCCATGCAGACGCGCACCGCTTGAACCCGAGCCACAAGCCCGGCAGAGAGCATCCAAACAATTTTTTGCCGAAAATTGCAAAGGACTGAAATGAACATGCCCAGCGCGGAATTCTCCCACGCAGACAGCAATTCATCTGCCGCACCCGAAATGATCGGGGCGGAAATTCTCGTTCACGCACTTGCCGAAGAAGGCGTCGAGTACGTCTGGGGCTACCCCGGCGGCGCAGTGCTGTATATCTACGACGAGCTCCACAAGCAAACCAAGTTCGAGCACATCCTGGTGCGCCACGAGCAGGCCGCGGTTCATGCCGCAGACGGCTATGCACGGGCAACCGGCAAGGTGGGCGTGGCGCTGGTGACCTCCGGTCCCGGCGTGACCAATGCCGTCACCGGTATTGCCACCGCGTACCTCGACTCGATCCCGATGGTGGTGATCACCGGCAACGTGCCGACCCACGCCATTGGCCAGGACGCCTTCCAGGAGTGCGACACGGTCGGCATTACCCGCCCGATCGTCAAGCACAACTTCCTGGTGAAGGACGTGCGCGACCTCGCCGCGACCATCAAGAAGGCGTTCTTCATTGCCGCGACCGGCCGTCCGGGCCCCGTGGTGGTGGACATCCCCAAGGATGTCTCGCGCAATGCCTGCAAGTACGAGTACCCCAAGTCGATCGACATGCGCTCGTACAACCCGGTAAACAAGGGCCACTCGGGCCAGATCCGCAAGGCCGTGGCCCTGCTGCAAGGCGCCGAGCGTCCGTATATCTACACCGGCGGCGGCGTGGTGCTGGCCAATGCCAGCGACGAGCTGCGCCAGCTGGCGGCGCTGACCGGCCACCCGGTGACCAACACGCTGATGGGCCTGGGCGCGTTCCCCGGCACCAGCAAGCAGTTCGTCGGCATGCTCGGCATGCACGGCACGTATGAAGCCAACATGGCCATGCAGAACTGCGACGTGCTGATCGCCATCGGTGCCCGCTTCGACGACCGCGTGATCGGCAACCCGGCGCACTTCACCTCGCAGGCGCGCAAGATCATCCATATCGACATCGATCCGTCGTCGATCTCCAAGCGCGTCAAGGTCGACATCCCCATCGTCGGCAACGTCAAGGACGTGCTGCAGGAACTGATCGCCCAGATCAAGGCCAGCGATATCAAGCCCAAGCGCGAAGCGCTCGCCAAATGGTGGGAGCAGATCGAGCAATGGCGTTCGGTGGACTGCCTGAAGTACGACCGCAGCTCCGAGATCATCAAGCCGCAGTACGTGGTGGAAAAGATCTGGGAACTGACCAAGGGCGACGCCTTTATCTGCTCCGACGTCGGCCAGCACCAGATGTGGGCCGCGCAGTTCTACAAGTTCGACGAGCCGCGCCGCTGGATCAATTCCGGCGGCCTGGGCACGATGGGCGTGGGCCTGCCGTACGCGATGGGCATCAAGAAGGCATTCCCGGAAAAGGAAGTCGTCACCATCACCGGTGAAGGCTCGATCCAGATGTGCATCCAGGAACTGTCGACCTGCCTGCAGTACGACACCCCGGTGAAGATCTGCTCGCTCAATAATGGCTACCTGGGCATGGTGCGCCAGTGGCAGGAGATCGAGTACGACAACCGTTACTCGCACTCCTACATGGACGCGCTGCCCGATTTCGTCAAGCTGGCCGAGGCCTACGGGCACGTCGGCATGCGCGTCGAGAAGACGTCGGACGTCGAGCCGGCGCTGCGCGAGGCGTTCCGCCTGAAGGACCGTACCGTGTTCCTGGACTTCCAGACCGATCCCACCGAAAACGTCTGGCCGATGGTCCAGGCGGGCAAGGGCATTTCCGAAATGCTGCTCGGCGCGGAGGACCTGTAATGCGTCACATCATTTCGGTCCTGCTGGAAAACGAACCGGGCGCGCTGTCGCGCGTGGTGGGCCTGTTCTCGGCCCGCGGCTATAACATCGAGACGCTGACCGTGGCACCCACCGAGGATGCCTCGCTGTCGCGCATGACCATTGTCACCTCCGGCTCGGATGACGTGATCGAGCAGATCACCAAGCACCTGAACCGCCTGGTGGAAGTGGTCAAGGTGGTCGACCTGACCGAAGGCGCGCACATCGAACGCGAGCTGATGCTCGTCAAGGTGCGCGCGGTGGGCAAGGAGCGCGAGGAAATGAAGCGCACCGCCGACATCTTCCGCGGCCGCATCATCGATGTCACCGAGAAGACCTACACCATCGAGCTGACCGGCAACGGCGTCAAGCTCGATGCGTTCCTGGACGCCATCGACCGCACCGCCATCCTCGAGACCGTCCGTACCGGTGGCTCGGGCATCGGCCGCGGCGAGCGCATCCTGAAGGTCTGACCGGGCCCCGGCTCACCCATACGGCTTCACGCAGCATCCCCGGGGCGGCGCGATCCGGACGCACACGATGCGTCCGAGGATGCCGCCCCCCTCATACAAAAGACAGAGATTGAAGGAATCATCATGAAAGTGTTTTACGACAAGGACGCCGACCTCTCCCTGATCAAGGGCAAGAACGTCACCATCATCGGCTATGGCTCGCAGGGCCATGCCCACGCGCTGAACCTGAAGGATTCGGGCGTCAATGTGACGGTCGGCCTGCGCAAGAGCGGCGCGTCGTGGAACAAGGCTGCCAACGCCGGCCTGCAAGTGAAGGAAGTGGCCGAGGCCGTCAAGGGTGCCGACGTGGTCATGATCCTGCTGCCGGACGAGCAGATCGCCGACGTGTACAAGAACGAAGTGCACGACAACATCAAGGAAGGCGCGGCGCTGGCCTTCGCCCACGGCTTCAACGTGCACTACGGTGCCGTGATCCCGCGCGCCGACCTGGACGTGATCATGATCGCGCCGAAGGCCCCGGGCCACACCGTGCGCGCCACGTACACGCAAGGTGGCGGCGTGCCGCACCTGATCGCCGTGCACCAGAACAAGTCCGGCGCCGCCCGTGACATCGCGCTGTCGTACGCCACCGCCAACGGCGGCGGCCGTGCCGGCATCATCGAGACCAACTTCCGCGAAGAAACCGAAACCGACCTGTTCGGCGAGCAGGCCGTGCTGTGCGGCGGTACCGTCGAGCTGATCAAGGCTGGCTTCGAAACCCTGGTGGAAGCCGGCTACGCGCCGGAAATGGCCTACTTCGAGTGCCTGCACGAACTGAAGCTGATCGTCGACCTGATCTACGAAGGCGGCATCGCCAACATGAACTATTCGATCTCCAACAACGCGGAATATGGTGAGTACGTCACCGGCCCGCGCGTGGTGACCGAAGAGACCAAGAAGGCGATGAAGCAGTGCCTGACCGACATCCAGACCGGCGAGTACGCCAAGAGCTTCCTGCTGGAGAACAAGGCCGGCGCCCCGACGCTGATCTCGCGCCGCCGCCTGACGGCCGAGCACCAGATCGAGGAAGTGGGTGCCAAGCTGCGCGCGATGATGCCGTGGATCGCCAAGAACAAGATGGTCGACCAGTCGAAGAACTAAGCTGCATCGCTGTCTGATGGCCCGCGCCGCACGGCGGCGGGCCGAAGCCGTTCAGCGTTCCGTGCCACGCCCTTCTATTATCAGAGGGGAGTCGCGGGACCTGAACGGCTTTTTGTTATGCTTGTCAGACTTTGGGCAAGGCGTGCATTATCCTGCTCCGCGACCACGGGGGCGCCGCCCGATGGCGGCTATTGCCGCCGCCGCGCCGCCTTGCCATGGTCTTGTATCCACCGACACCTGTACTGCATGAACTATCCTCATCCGCTGATCGCCCGTGAAGGCTGGCCGTTCCTGGCCGGCGCCTTTGTCATCTCGCTGCTGGTGCACGCCAGCGCGGGCTTCTGGTGGGCGTTGCCGTTGTGGATCATCACGGTATTCGTGCTCCAGTTCTTCCGCGATCCGCCGCGCCCGATCCCGTCGCAGCCCAACGCGGTGCTGGCCCCCGCGGACGGCCGCATCGTCGTGGTCGAAAAGACCCAGGACCCGTACGCCGGCCGCGAGGCGCTGAAGATCAGCGTCTTCATGAACGTCTTCAACGTGCACTCGAACCGGGTCTCGGTCGATGGCGCGGTCGAGAAGGTCGAATATTTCCCCGGCAAGTTCGTCAACGCCGACATGGACAAGGCCTCGGTCGAGAACGAGCGCAATGCCGTGCTGATCCGGCGCGCTGCGGACGGCCAGCTGGTGACGCTGGTGCAGGTGGCCGGCCTGGTGGCTCGCCGCATCCTGTGCTACACCAAGGTGGGCGACAACCTCTCGCGCGGCCAGCGCTACGGCTTTATCCGCTTCGGCTCGCGCGTGGACGTCTACCTGCCGCTCGATGCGCGTCCGCGCGTGACCATCGGCGAGAAGGTATCGGCCTCGTCGACCATCCTCGCCGAACTCGACGTGAAGTGAGAGACAGCCTGACCGGAGGACTGTGATGGTTGCCTTCCATCGACGTAACAAGCGCAGCAGCAGCGGCAACGTGACCCACCTGCGGCCGTTCCGCCATAACCAGCTGCGCGGCGCCGACGACAACTTCGATGACGAAGCCGCCGACGACCACGACATCGTCTATCAGCGTCCGCGCCGGCGCGGCATCTACCTGCTGCCCAACGCGTTCACCACTGCGGCGCTGTTCGCGGGTTTTTTCGCCATCGTCCAGGCCATGAACATGCGCTTCGATGCGGCGGCCATCGCCATCTTCGCGGCGATGGTGCTGGACGGCATGGACGGGCGCGTGGCGCGCATCACCAATACGCAGAGTGCGTTTGGCGAGCAGTATGACTCGCTGTCGGACATGACCTCTTTCGGGGTTGCGCCGGCGCTGGTGATGTATGAGTGGATCCTGCATGACCTGGGCAAGTGGGGGTGGATCGCAGCCTTTGTCTACTGCACCTGCGCTGCGCTGCGCCTGGCGCGCTTCAACGCCAACATCGGCGTGGTAGACAAGCGCTTCTTCCAGGGCCTGCCCAGCCCGGCCGCCGCCGCGCTGGTCGCGGGCTTCGTCTGGCTGGTGATCGACAACAAGCTGCCGGTCAAGGAGCTGTGGATGCCGTGGGTGGCGTTCGGCATCACGCTGTACGCCGGCCTGTCGATGGTGTCCAACGCGCCGTTCTACAGCGGCAAGGCGCTTGACGTTCGCTACCGCGTGCCGTTCGGCATGATGGTGCTGGTCCTGGTGCTGTTCGTGGTGGTGTCCACCGATCCGCCGGTGGCGCTGTTCGGCCTGTTCGTGGCCTATGCGATCTCGGGCTATGTGCTATGGGCCTGGCGGGCGATGCACGGCAAGCCGGCCATCGAGAAGAAGCAGCGCGAGAACGGCGGCAAGGCTTCTTAGACGTTTCAGGCAGAAGGGCGCTCAGGCGCCCTTCATGCATTTCCGGATTCACAATTGTTTTCATGCCGCGGCCATCAAGGCGTGGCACTCTGCAGTGTTTTCCACTCACCGTCAGGAGGATGTCATGGGCATGTTCGACTTCATCAAGGAAGCGGGAGAAAAGCTGTTCGGCACGGGCGAGGCCAAGGCCGCGCAAGAGGCCGCCGCGGCGGATGCGTCGGCGGAGAAGGTCGATGCCGCCAATCGCGCCGCGGGCGATGCGATCGAGGGCTACATCAGGAAGATGGGCCTGGATGCCACCGGGCTGATGGTGCAGGTGGACGGCTCGCAGGGGCTGGTCACCGTGTTCGGCGTGGCACCGGACCAGGCCACGCGCGAGAAGATCATCCTGTGCGCCGGCAATGTCGAGGGCGTGGACAAGGTCGAGGACAAGATGTCCGTCAACGTCGAATCCGCGGAATCGAGCTGGCATACCGTGGTCAAGGGCGACACGCTGTGGGCGATCTCCCAGGCTGCTTACGGCAACGGTGCCGAGTACAACAAGATCTTCGAGGCCAACAAGCCGATGCTGAGCCACCCGGACAAGATCTACCCGGGCCAGAAGCTGCGCATTCCGCCCAAGGGCTGATCCGTGCCGCTGGCGGGTCCGGGCAATATGGGCTAAACCCTGTATTGCATGGGCGCGCCAACTCGGCTATAGTCGCTGGCATGATTTCGCGCCAAGTTCTAATCGCCCGCACCACCCTAGGTGGCCTACTAGGCCATCAGGTCGGGACGCGCGCGCGCTAAGGACGGACTTACCCCTTAGCGCGAAATCCGCAAGGAATTTTTCCAACGCCCCGGCCTGCTCCATGCACGCCGGGGCGTTTTGCATTCCACAGCCGTGGAGCGCGGAACAGGCGGTAGGCCCCGGACGCAGCATGCCGGGGACAGCACACGACAAGCAATCAGGAGCTCCACAAAATGTCTGACAAACTCATCATTTTCGACACCACCTTGCGTGACGGCGAGCAGTCGCCCGGCGCCTCGATGACCCGCGAGGAAAAGATCCGCATCGCACGCCAGCTGGAACGCCTGAAGGTCGATGTGATCGAGGCCGGTTTCGCGGCGAGCTCCAACGGCGACTTCGAGGCCATCCGCTCGATCGCGCAGGTGGTCAAGGACTCGACCATCTGCTCGCTGGCCCGTGCCAACGACAAGGACATTGCCCGCGCCGCCGAGGCGCTCAAGCCGGCCAACTCGTTCCGCATCCACACCTTCATCGCCACCTCCGCGCTGCACATGGAGAAGAAGCTGCGCATGACGCCGGACGAGGTGTACCAGCAGGCCCGCCTGGCGGTGCGCTTTGCGCGCCAGTTCACCGACGATATCGAGTTCTCGCCGGAAGACGGCAGCCGCTCGGACATGGACTTCCTGTGCCGCGTGCTGGAAGGCGTGATCGCCGAGGGTGCGACCACCATCAACCTGCCGGATACCGTGGGCTATGCCGTGCCGGAAGGCTACGCCGAGCTGATCCGCTCGGTGCGCGAGCGCATTCCCAACTCGGACAAGGCGATCTGGTCGGTGCACTGCCATAACGACCTGGGCATGGCCGTGGCCAACTCGCTGGCCGCCGTCAAGATGGCGGGCGCGCGCCAGATCGAATGCACCATCAACGGCCTGGGCGAGCGCGCCGGCAACACCAGCCTGGAAGAAGTGGTGATGGCGGTGAAGACCCGCCGCGACTATTTCGACCTCGATATCGGCGTGGATACCACGCAGATCGTGCCGGCCTCGAAGCTGGTGTCGCAGATCACCGGTTTCGTGGTGCAGCCGAACAAGGCCGTCGTGGGTGCCAATGCCTTCGCGCATGCCTCGGGCATCCACCAGGATGGCGTGCTCAAGGCGCGCGACACCTACGAGATCATGCGTGCGGAGGATGTGGGCTGGAGCGCCAACAAGATCGTGCTGGGCAAGCTGTCGGGCCGCAATGCCTTCAAGCAGCGCCTGCAGGAGCTTGGCATCGAGCTTGAAAGCGAAACCGAAGTCAACGCCGCCTTCACCCGCTTCAAGGAATTGGCCGACCAGAAGGCCGAGATCTTCGACGAGGACATCGTCGCCATCGTCTCGAATGAGGCCCAGCACGATGCCAACGAGCACTTCCGCTTTATCTCGCTGTCGCAGCGCTCCGAGACCGGTGAGCGCCCGCATGCGCGCGTGGTGTTCAGCATGGACGGCCAGGAGCAGAGCGGCGAGGGCGAGGGCAACGGTCCGGTCGACGCCACCCTGCATGCGATTGAATCACGCGTGTCCAGCGGCGCAGAGATGGTGCTCTATTCGGTGAATGCCATCACCGGCGGCACCGAGGCCCAGGGCGAAGTCACCGTGCGCCTGTCCAAGGCCGGCCGCATCGTCAACGGCGTGGGCACCGACCCGGATATCGTCGCCGCCTCGGCCAAGGCCTACCTGGCCGCGCTGAACAAGCTGCACGACAAGGCTGTGCAAAAGATCAATCCGCAGATCTGACCCAGGCCCCTGCGTAGACGGCGGAAGGCTTACCCGGCCTGAGCGTCCGGACCAGGCCCGCCATTCCCGACCCGGGGATGGCGGGCTTTTTTCATGGCTCAGCGGCGGCGCTCGTCGGGGTCGTACATCGGGTCGGGCGTGATCTGGGTCTGGCGCAGGATGCCGGCGTCGTCGAAATAGAAGTGGTACAGCGACGGCCACACGTCTTCATGGCGGAAGCGGTAGGACCAGACCTCGCGCCGCATCAGCGGGTAGTACTCGACCGGCAGGCGCGTCATGCCGAAATGCTCGGCCACATCCTGCTTGGTCCAGGTGCCGACCTGCGCCTTGTACAGTTCCAGCGTGGACAGCACATTGCTGAAGCGGGTCAGGTTGCCGTTGCGGTCGAAGTCGGCACCATAGGCGTACTGGCCCAGCGGCTGCTTGGTGTAGATCCAGCGCGAGGTACCGTCGCGCAGCTGGAACACATCGGTGGGCGGCCCGAACGCAGCCTGTACTGCGGCCTGCGGCTGGCCCACCAGCCTGGTGCCTTCCGGTACCGGCATCAGCGTGGTGCAGGCAGACAGCATGGCGGCGCCCAGCGCCAGCATGAGCCGGCGCGCGCCGTTGGCGATGACAGAATTCATGGCGAACCTCGGTCGATGCGTGGATGGTGAATACCGCAAGTGTAGTGCGGCCTCCGCGCTTGTGTGCGCCGGGCGCTGCTTTTCAGTGGATCTTCCCGCAACCTGGCGCTTTCCTCGCGGAAACGGCAGTCAATGATCGGGCCCGGTGGCATTTGCCCGCAACCGGTCGCTGCCTTACTATCCTGCGCTTTCCGGGAGAGAACATGAAGGTTGCGGCACGGTGGCGTGGATGGCTGGGCGGGTTGTTGCTGGCGGCAGCGGCGGGCGCGTCGGCTCAAGAGCCGATCCGGCTGGGCATGATCGACGGGTTGTCCGGCCCGTTTGCCAACGCGGGCGAAGCCGTGACGCGCAACCTGCGCCTGGCAATCGAGCGCATCAATGCGCGCGGCGGCGTGAAGACCGCCGAGGGTGCGCGGCCCATGGAGCTGGTCACCTTTGACAGCAAGGGCAATGTCGACGAGAGCCTGATCCAGTTGCGGGCCCTGACCGACAAGCGCATTCCCTTTGTCCTGCAGGGCAACAGCTCGGCCGTGGCCGGCGCGCTGGTGTCGGCCATCAACCGCCACAATGCGCGCCAGCCCGACGCGCGCGTGCTGTTCCTGAACTACTCGGCGGTCGATCCCAGCCTGACCAACGAGAACTGCAGCTTCTGGCATTTCCGCTTTGACGCCAGTGCCGACATGCGCATGCAGGCGCTGACCGAGGTGATCCGCCAGGACCAGTCGGTGCGCAAGGTGTACCTGATCGATCAGGACTACAGCTTCGGCCACCAGGTGTCGCGCTCGGCTCGCGAGATGCTGGCGGCGCGCCGGCCGGATATCCAGATCGTGGGCGACGAGTTCCACCCGATCGGCAAGATCAAGGACTTTGCGCCCTATATCGCCAAGATCAAGGCGAGCGGGGCGGACGCAGTCATCACCGGCAACTGGGGCAACGACCTGACGCTGATGGTCAAGGCCGCACGCGAAGGCGGACTGCAGGCCAAGTTCTACACCTTCTATGGCAATGGCCTGGGCGCGCCCGCGGCGATGGGCGATGCCGGCGTGGGCCGCGTGCTGGCGGTGGCCGAGTGGCACCCGAATGTGGGCGGGGCGGCGTCGGACGCGTTCTACCAGCAGTTCCGCGCGCGCTATCCGGAGCCGAAGGACGACTACGTGCACCTGCGCATGCAGATGATGGTGGAAATGCTGGCGCGCGCGATCGAGCAGGCCGGTTCCACCGATGCGGTCAAGGTGGCGGGCGCGCTCGAGAACATGCGCTACGTCAACCAGTTCCACGAGGCCACCGTGCGCGCCGACGACCACCAGGTGCTGCAGCCGCTGTACGTGTCGGTGATGGAGCGCCAGGGCGGGGCAGTGCGCTTCGACAATGAGGGCTCGGGTTATGGCTTCCGTACCGTGCGCAAGCTCAAGGCCGCGCAGACCACGCTGCCCACCACGTGCCGGATGGAGCGCCCCTGAGCGCCAGCGCGCCCGCACGGGCCGCCCGGTATTCCTGCCGTAGCTTTTCGGCTATAATCCGCGGCTGTCGTTGCCTGGCCGTTGGCCCGGTGGCGGCGGTAGCCAGTCAAGACATGGCACGACGCATGCGGCGCATCCCGCGCTGTAGCGTTCGCAAGTGAAAGGAAATCATCATGGCAGTTGCCGATATCAACAAGTCCGAAGTCATCAAGCAGTTCGCACGTGGCGCCAACGACACTGGCAGCCCCGAAGTGCAAGTGGCCCTGCTGACCACCCGCATCAACGAACTGACCCCGCACTTCAAGGCCAACATGAAGGATCACCACAGCCGCCGCGGTCTGCTGCGCATGGTGAGCCGCCGTCGCCGCCTGCTGGACTACCTCAAGTCCAACGACGCCGACCGTTACCGCGCCCTGATCGAAAAGCTGGGCCTGCGCAAGTAAGGTTGCGCCCGATGGCAGCGCGATTCCAGGGTTTGCACGGTTTCGCGTGAGGCCTCGATGCCTGCTTCAGCAATGCTGGGGCAGGCATTTTGCATTTCTGGCGGGGTGAATCGGCCTTGCCCAGAGATGCGGGCAGTTGATGGAGTGATTTTCGCTTCACGCCGCCCGGCGGACATTCTGATTCACCGGGCGCCCGTTGCAGCAAGCTGCGCAACGGAGTAAGTTGTTCTTTTTTTGTTTTCAATACCCCGGACCGGCCAAGGAAACAGGGCTTTGTGTCATTCCAGCACGGCATCGGCAACGCCGGTGCCGTGCTGGAATGGCATAGCACTTCCCTGCGACTGCGACCGGCGACCCGGCAGTTTGCCTGCGGCTGAGAACGCAGGCGTCGCAGGCCGTGCGCGTGTTATTGCGTGATTGCGCGGCCTGCACGCAAGCCAAGGAATGCACATGTCCATGTTCAACAAGATCGTCAAGGAATTCCAGTGGGGCCAGCACACGGTCCGCATGGAAACCGGCGAAATCGCCCGCCAGGCCGGCGGTGCCGTGCTGGTCGATGTGGAAGACACCGTGGTGCTGGCGACCGTGGTCGCCGCCAAGAACCCGAAGCCGGGCCAGGACTTCTTCCCGCTGACCGTCGACTACATCGAGAAGACCTACGCGGCCGGCAAGATCCCCGGCGGCTTCTTCAAGCGTGAAGGCCGTCCGTCGGAAAACGAGACCCTGACCTCGCGCCTGATCGACCGTCCGCTGCGCCCGCTGTTCCCGGAAGGCTTCTACAACGACGTCCAGGTGGTGATCCACGTGGTGTCGCTGAACCCGGAAGTGCCCGCTGACATTCCCGCGCTGATCGGCGCGTCGGCCGCGCTGGCCGTGTCGGGCATCCCGTTCAACGGCCCGGTTGGCGCCGCGCGCGTGGGCTACAAGGATGGCCAGTACCTGCTCAACCCGACCCGCTCGCAGCTCGCCACCTCGGACCTGGACCTGGTGGTCGCCGGTACCGAGCGCGCCGTGCTGATGGTGGAATCGGAAGCCAACCAGCTGTCGGAAGACGTCATGCTGGGCGCCGTGGTCTATGGCCATGAGCAAATGCAGATCGCGATCAACGCCATCCATGAGCTGGTGCGCGAAGGCGGCAAGCCCGAGTGGGACTGGGCCCCGGCCGCCAAGAACGAGCCGCTGATCGCCAAGGTCACCGAAGTTGCGCTGCCGCTGCTGCAGGAAGCCTACCAGCTGCGCCAGAAGTCGGCCCGCAGCCAGAAGCTGAAGGAAGTAAACGCCAACGTGGCGGCCGCGCTGGCAGCCGCCGGCGTGGAAGCCGACAAGGTGGAAGTCGGCAACATCATGTTCGACCTCGAAGCCAAGATCGTGCGCGGCCAGGTGCTGGCCGGCGAGCCGCGTATCGACGGCCGCGACACCCGCACGGTGCGCCCGATCGAGATCCGCTCGTCGGTGCTGCCGCGCGCGCACGGCTCGGCGCTGTTCACCCGTGGTGAAACGCAGGCGCTGGTGGTGGCCACGCTCGGCACCAAGAGCGACGAGCAGATCATCGACGCACTGGCCGGCGAATACCGCGACCGCTTCATGCTCCACTACAACATGCCCCCGTTCGCCACCGGTGAAACCGGCCGCGTGGGCAGCCCGAAGCGCCGTGAAATCGGCCACGGCCGCCTGGCCAAGCGCGCACTGATCCCGGTGCTGCCGAAGGACGATGAATTCGCCTACACCATCCGCCTGGTTTCGGAAATCACCGAATCCAACGGCTCGTCGTCGATGGCTTCGGTCTGCGGCGGCTGCCTGGCGCTGATGGACGCCGGCGTTCCGGTCAAGGCACACGTGGCCGGCGTGGCCATGGGCCTGATCCTGGAAGGCAACAAGTTTGCCGTGCTGACCGACATCCTGGGCGATGAAGATCACCTGGGCGACATGGACTTCAAGGTGGCGGGTACCGACAACGGCATCACCGCGCTGCAGATGGACATCAAGGTCCAGGGCATCACCAAGGAGATCATGCAGGTCGCGCTGGCGCAGGCCCGTGAAGGCCGCCTGCACATCCTGCACAAGATGCAGGAAGCGATGGGCCACGCCCGCACCGAACTGTCGGCGCACGCTCCGCGCATGATCACCATGAAGATCCATCCGGACAAGATCCGCGAAGTGATCGGCAAGGGCGGCTCGACCATCCAGGCGCTGACCAAGGAAACCGGTACCACCATCGACATCCAGGAAGACGGCACGATCACGATCGCGTCGACCTCGACCGACGGCATGGCCGAAGCCAAGCGCCGCATCGAGGGCATCACCGCGGAAGCCGAAGTGGGCAAGATTTACGCCGGTACCGTGCTGAAGCTGCTGGACTTCGGCGCCATCGTCAACATCCTGCCGGGCAAGGATGGCCTGCTGCACATCTCGGAAATCGTCAACGAGCGTGTCAAGGACATCAAGGACTGGCTGAAGGAAGGCCAGCAGGTCCGTGTCAAGCTGATCCAGGCTGACGAGAAGGGCCGCCTGCGCCTGTCGCTGAAGGCCGCGCTGACCGAAGAGGGCGGCAGCATCAGCCCGATCAACGCCGGCGAAGCCGCCGCGCCGGCGGCTCCGGCCGAAGGCTCGGAACAGCAGTAAAGCCAGCGGGGCAGGATTGCCCGCAGGTGCCGCCGCAAGGTGGTGCCGCCAAAAAAACGGCTGGACGATGTCCAGCCGTTTTTTTGTTTACACTGCCGGCAACCCTATCGAGCCAAGGCTCACACCGACCCTGGTGCGACGCATCGTCGACCCGCGCCAAGACAAGTACAAGGAGCAGAGCAGCATGCAAGCCATCGAGATCCGCGAATACGGTGCCCCCGAAGTCCTCCAGCTGACCGAGCGTCCCGACCCGGTTGCGGGGGCGGGCGAGGTCCTGATCCGCGTGGCTGCCGCCGGCGTCAACCGTCCGGACGTATTCCAGCGCACCGGCAACTACCCCGTGCCGCCGGGCGCTTCGGACCTGCCCGGCCTGGAAGTGGCGGGCGTGGTGGTGGGCGGCGACCTGTCGCATGCCGACAACCGCTTCGGCCTGAAGGTGGGCGACCGCGTCTGCGCGCTGGTGCAGGGCGGCGGCTACGCACAGCTGTGCACGGCGCCGCTGGCACAGGTCCTGCCCGCGCCGCAAGGCCTGAGCGATATCGAGGCCGCGGCGCTGCCCGAGACCTTCTTCACCGTCTGGAGCAATGTGTTCGACCGCGGCTGCCTGGGCCAGGGCCCGCGCGGCAAGGATGAGACCCTGCTGATCCAGGGCGGCTCCAGCGGCATCGGCACGACCGCGATCCAGATCGCCAAGGCGCTGGGCTACAAGGTGTTTGTCACCGCCGGCACCGATGAGAAATGCAAGGCCTGCGAAGACCTGGGCGCCGATCGCGCGATCAACTACAAGACGCAGGACTTCGTCGCCGAGGTGTCGGCGCTGACCGGCGGCAACGGTGTCGATGTGATCCTCGACATGGTTGCCGGCCCGTACCTGGCGCGCGAGCTGAAGTGCATCGCCGACGATGGCCGCATCGTCATCATTGCGCTGCTGGGTGGCGCCAAGGCCGAGATCCCGCTGGGCGATATCCTGCGCCGGCGCATCACCGTGACCGGCTCCACGCTGCGTCCGCGCCCGGCATCGTTCAAGGGCAAGATCGCCGCGGCACTGCACGAGCAGGTGTGGCCGCTGCTGGCCGCCGGCAGGATCAAGCCGGTGATCCACGAGGTGTTCCCGGCCGCGCAGGCGGCCGATGCGCATCGCCTGATGGAGTCGAGCGAGCATATCGGCAAGATCGTGCTGACCTGGTAAGGCACATCGAGCGTTGCATGTGGCCAATGCTGCCGCCCGCCGCCATCGGGCGGCGGTAGCGCCGTGCCCCCGCCACAAGCTACAATAGCGGGTTTGATTTGGGAGGGGCACTTCGTGAGACAAAAGCTCGTCATCGGCAATTGGAAGATGCATGGCAGCCTGGCTGCAAACGCGGCGCTGCTGGAGGGCATCAAGGCTGGCGCGGCCAAGGCGACGCTGGCGGTCTGCGCGCCGTTCCCCTATCTTGCACAATGCCAGGCGTTGCTGAATGGCTCGCAAGTGGCCTGGGGCGCACAAGATGTGTCGGCAGAGGCGCGCGGCGCCTTCACCGGTGAAGTCTCGGCATCGATGGTGGGTGAGTTTGGCTGCACTTATGTGCTGGTCGGCCACTCGGAGCGCCGCACCTATCATGGCGAAACCGACCAGACCGTCGCGGCCAAGGCGCTGCGCGCGCTGGAATTCGGCATCGTCCCGGTAGTCTGCGTGGGTGAAACACTGGCCCAGCGCGAGGCGGGCGAAACCGAAGCGGTGGTCGGCAGGCAGCTGCAGGCCGTGCTGGACGCGCTGACGGTGGAGCAGCTGAGCCGCGTGGTGTTGGCCTATGAGCCGGTCTGGGCGATCGGCACCGGCAAGACCGCCACCAGCGAGCAGGCGCAGGCGGTGCACGCGTTCTTGCGCGGCCAGGTTGCCGCGCGCGACGCGGGCGTGGCCGAGCGTATGGCCATCCTGTACGGCGGCAGCGTCAAGCCGGACAATGCGGCCGAACTGTTTTCCATGACCGATATCGACGGGGGCCTGATTGGCGGCGCCTCGCTGAAGTCGGCAGATTTTCTCGCGATCGGCAACGCCTGAATGCCGGCCGTTCCGATCGACCGATCAGGCAAGTAACCAGCCAGTAAGGCTTATCTAAATCAAATGGCAATCTTCAAGACTTTGTTGGTGGTGCTGCAGGTGTTGTCGGCGCTGGGCGTGATTGGCCTGGTGCTGATCCAGCATGGCAAGGGCGCCGATGTCGGCGCGGCATTCGGTTCGGGTGCCTCGGGCAGCCTGTTCGGTGCCACCGGCTCGGCAAACTTCCTGTCGCGCACCACCGCCGTGCTGGCCACGCTGTTCTTCGTCTGCACGCTGGCGCTGACGCTGCTGGGCAACTACAAGCCGGCTGCATCGCTGGGCGTGATGGGCGCGGCGCCGGCTTCGGCGCCCGCAGTGGCAGGTGCTTCGGCTCCCGCTGCAGCCCCGGCAGCGGCCGCTGATGCATCGGCGCCGGCAGCTCCCGCTGTACCGAAATAATCCGTAAGCCTTGCGGCGGATTCCTGAGTTTTTTTGCAGTTGTGCGTTGAACAAAGCAAGAAATCTGGGTTAGAATGCAAGGCTTGAAACGATTCCCCAGCGATGGGTTCCGAGCAAAGACGAAAGCCTCTGCAACGGACCTGAAGGGCCTGAAAACCCGGCGCCAGGCAATATTGTTTCTCCCCCAGCCGACGTGGTGAAATTGGTAGACACGCTATCTTGAGGGGGTAGTGGCGAAAGCTGTGCGAGTTCGAGTCTCGCCGTCGGCACCAAACAACTTGATCGGAGTCCCTGGCCGGGCAATGCACCCGAGCGTGGGGCTCCGGCAGTCCGCAAGGCGGCGCGCCATGAGGCTCATGGCTTAGCGCCTGGGGTGGGCAACAGGACGCCGCTTCAGCTGGTGCTGTTGACAACATTCCAGATAAGGCTGGCCGTACCTTGAATCTCGAAGCCTACTTCCCCGTTCTCATCTTCATCATCTTCGGTGTCGTGCTTGGCGTGGCGCTGATGTCGATCGGTCGGATCCTCGGTCCGAACAAGCCCGATCCCGCGAAGCTGTCGCCGTACGAGTGCGGCTTCGAAGCGTTCGAGGACGCGCGCATGAAGTTCGATGTGCGCTACTACCTCATCGCCATCCTGTTTATCCTGTTCGACCTCGAAACCGCCTTCCTGTTTCCGTGGGGTGTCGCCCTGAGGGATATCGGCTGGCCGGGTTTCATCGCCATGGGCGTGTTTCTGCTGGAATTCATCGTGGGCTTCGTCTACATCTGGAAAAAGGGCGCGCTCGATTGGGAGTGATGTGAAATGGCAATCGAAGGCGTTCTCAACGAAGGCTTTGTCACGACTACCGCTGACAAGCTGATCAACTGGACCCGCACCGGGTCGCTGTGGCCGATGACTTTCGGCCTGGCCTGCTGTGCCGTGGAAATGATGCATGCCGGCGCCGCGCGCTACGACATGGACCGCTTCGGCGTGATTTTCCGCCCGTCGCCGCGCCAGTCGGACGTGATGATCGTGGCCGGCACGCTGTGCAACAAGATGGCCCCCGCGCTGCGCAAGGTCTACGACCAGATGGCAGAACCGCGCTGGGTGATCTCGATGGGCTCGTGCGCCAATGGCGGCGGTTACTACCACTACTCGTACTCGGTGGTGCGTGGCTGCGACCGCATCGTGCCGGTGGATATCTACGTGCCGGGCTGCCCGCCGACGGCCGAGGCGCTGATCTACGGCGTGATCCAGCTGCAGAACAAGATCAAGCGCACCAACACCATCGCGCGCAAGGGCTGAAATGGCGAAGCTTGACATCCTGAAGGCCGCGCTCGAGAAAGCTCTCGGCAAGCGCGTGCAGAACCTGATCGAGGCGACCGGCGAACTGACGCTGATCGTCAAGGCCGACGACTACCTCGAAGTTGCCCGCATCCTGCGCGACGACCCGTCGCTGCGCTTCGAGCAGCTGATCGACCTGTGCGGCGTGGACTATTCCGAGTACGGCGACGGTGCCTGGGACGGCCTGCGCTTTGCCGCGGTTTCGCAGCTGCTGTCGATCACCCACAACTGGCGCCTGCGCGTGCGCGTGTTCGCCCCGGACGATGATTTCCCGGTGCTGCCGTCGCTGATCGACGTGTGGAACGGCGTCAACTGGTTCGAGCGTGAAGCCTTCGATTTCTACGGCATCGTGTTCGACGGCCATCCGGACCTGCGCCGCATCCTGACCGACTACGGTTTCGTCGGCCATCCGTTCCGCAAGGATTTCCCGGTCTCGGGCTTCGTCGAGATGCGCTACGACCCGGAGCAGAAGCGGGTCATCTACCAGCCGGTCACGATCGAGCCGCGCGAAATCACCCCGCGCGTGATCCGCGAGGACAACTACGGCGGCTTGCACTGATAACGCGCCATGGCAGACATCAAGAACTACACCCTGAACTTCGGCCCGCAACACCCGGCTGCGCACGGCGTGCTGCGCCTGGTGCTGGAGCTGGACGGCGAAGTCATCCAGCGCGCCGACCCCCATATCGGCCTGCTGCACCGTGCCACCGAGAAGCTGGCCGAGCAGAAGACCTGGATCCAGAGCGTGCCATACATGGACCGACTCGACTATGTGTCGATGATGGTCAACGAGCACGCCTACGTGATGGCGATCGAGCGCCTGCTGGGCCTGGAAGTGCCGGTGCGCGCGCAGTACATCCGCGTGATGTTCGACGAGATCACCCGCCTGCTGAACCACCTGATGTGGATTGGCTCGCACGCGCTGGACGTGGGCGCGATGGCGGTGTTCCTGTACGCCTTCCGCGAGCGCGAGGACATGTTCGACATGTACGAGGCGGTGTCGGGCGCGCGCATGCACGCGGCCTATTACCGTCCGGGCGGCGTCTACCGCGACCTGCCTGACACGATGCCGCAATATCGTGCCTCCAAGGTACACAACGAGCGCGCCATCAAGGCCATGAACGAGGCGCGTTCGGGTTCGCTGCTGGACTTCATCGAGGACTTCACCAACCGGTTCCCGAAGTACGTCGACGAATACGAGACGCTGCTGACCGACAACCGGATCTGGAAGCAGCGCCTGGTGGATATCGGCGTGGTCAGCCCGGAACGTGCGCTGCAGATGGGCTTTACCGGCCCGATGCTGCGTGGCTCCGGCATCGAGTGGGACCTGCGCAAGAAGCAGCCGTACGAGGTGTACGACAAGCTGGACTTCGACGTGCCGGTGGGCGTGGGCGGCGACTGCTACGCGCGCTACCTGGTGCGCGTGGAAGAGATGCGCCAGTCCAACCGCATCATCAGGCAGTGCGTGGAATGGCTGCGCCGCAACCCGGGCCCGGTGATCACCGACAACCACAAGGTGGCGCCGCCCTCGCGCGTGGACATGAAGTCCAACATGGAAGAACTGATCCACCACTTCAAGCTGTTCACCGAAGGCATGCACGTGCCGGAAGGCGAAGCGTATGCAGCGGTGGAGCATCCGAAGGGCGAATTTGGCATCTACGCGATCTCGGACGGGGCCAACAAGCCGTACCGCCTGAAGATCCGTGCACCTGGTTTCCCTCACCTGGCCGCGCTCGACGAAATGGCCAAGGGACACATGATTGCTGACGCGGTAACGATCATCGGCACGCAAGACATCGTCTTCGGCGAGATCGACCGCTAATCACGGACCGCCGGCCCGGACGACGATCCGGGCGCTTTCCGCGGCGCTCCCCAGGGGGAGCGGGCGGAAGACCCGCGGCGGACCGGTACGGCCTCAGGCCTGCCGGCGGAACGGGCAGCGACGGCTGCAAACCTGCGGAAGGGAACGCCCGGTGGCGCTGCCTGACGCCGTTTTACTGCAATGACCATGCTATCAGCAGAAGCTCTCAAGGAAATCGATCGCGCGATCGCGAAGTATCCGGCCGACCAGAAGCAGTCGGCCGTGATGGCGGCGCTTGCCGTGGCGCAGGGCGAGGTGGGCTGGGTTTCCCCCGAAGTCATGCAGTTCGTCGCCAGCTATCTCGAGATGCCGCCCGTGTGGGTGGAAGAGGTGGCGACCTTCTACAACATGTATGACACCAAGCCGGTGGGCAAATTCAAGCTCGCCGTCTGCACCAACCTGCCGTGCGCCCTGTCGGGCGGCGAGCGGGCCGGCGAGTACCTGAAGCGCAAGCTCGGGATCGATTACAACGAGACCACCGCTGACGGCTGCTTCACCCTGAAAGAGGGCGAGTGCATGGGCGCTTGCGGCGACGCGCCGGTGATGATCGTCAACAACACCCGCATGTGCAGCTTCATGAGCGACGACAAGCTCGACGCGCTCGTCGACGAGCTGAAAGCCGAAGCTGCCAAAGGGGGCAAGTAACATGACCAGTCTGCACGACCGCCATATCCAGCCGCTGATCCTGGCCGGCCTGGACGGCAAGAATTGGCACCTGGAAGACTACGTCAAGCGTGGCGGCTACCAGCAACTGAAGCGCATTCTGACCGAGAAGATCCCGCCCGAGCAGGTGATCGCCGACGTCAAGGCCTCGGGCCTGCGGGGCCGCGGCGGTGCGGGCTTCCCGACCGGCCTGAAGTGGAGCTTCATGCCGCGCACGTTCCCGGGGCAGAAATACCTGGTCTGCAACACCGATGAAGGCGAGCCCGGCACGTTCAAGGACCGCGACATCATCCGCTACAACCCGCACTCGCTGATCGAAGGCATGGCCATCGGCGCGTATGCGATGGGCATCACCGTGGGCTACAACTACATCCACGGCGAGATCTGGAACGAGTACAAGATCTTCGAGGAAGCGCTCGAAGAGGCGCGCGCTGCCGGCTTCCTGGGCGACAACATCCTGGGTTCGGGCTTCGATTTCCAGCTGCACGCGCACCACGGCTACGGCGCCTATATCTGCGGCGAGGAAACCGCGCTGCTCGAATCGCTGGAAGGCAAGAAGGGCCAGCCGCGTTTCAAGCCGCCTTTCCCGGCCAGCTTTGGCCTGTACGGCAAGCCGACCACCATCAACAACACGGAAACGTTTGCCGCGGTGCCGTTCCTGCTGGCCGTCGGCCCCGAGAACTACCTGAAGCTGGGCAAGCCGAACAACGGCGGCACCAAGATCTTCTCGATCTCGGGTGACGTCGAACGTCCCGGCAATTACGAGATCCCGCTGGGAACGCCGTTCGCCAAGCTGCTGGAGCTCGCCGGCGGCATGCGCGGCGGCAAGCGCATCAAGGCGGTGATCCCGGGCGGTTCGTCCGCGCCGGTAGTGCCGGGCGACCTGATGATGGCGTCCGACATGGACTACGACTCGATCGCCAAGGCCGGCTCGATGCTGGGCTCGGGCGCTGTGATCGTGATGGACGAGACGCGCTGCATGGTCCGCTCGCTGCTGCGCCTGTCGTACTTCTATTTTGAGGAATCGTGCGGCCAGTGCACGCCGTGCCGTGAAGGCACCGGCTGGCTCTACCGCATGGTCAATCGCATCGAACACGGAGAGGGGCGCCAGGAAGACCTGGACCTGCTCAACAACGTCGCGGAAAACATCATGGGCCGCACCATCTGCGCGCTCGGCGATGCCGCGGCGATGCCGGTCCGCGGCATGCTCAAGCACTACTGGAAAGAGTTCGAATATCACGTCGAACACAAGCAGTGCATGGTTCCGGCCTACATCTAAGCGTGGCAGAACATGGTTGAACTAGAGATCGACGGCAAGAAGGTTGAGGTTGCTGAAGGCAGCCTGGTGATGGAAGCAGCCCGCAAGCTGGGCACCTACATCCCGCACTTCTGCTACCACCGCAAACTGTCCATCGCGGCCAACTGCCGCATGTGCCTGGTCGAGGTCGAAAAGGCCCCGAAGGCGCTGCCTGCCTGCGCCACGCCGGTGACCCCCGGCATGAAGGTCTTCACCAATTCGGAGAAGGCGGTCAAGGCGCAGAAGTCCGTGATGGAATTCCTGCTGATCAACCACCCGCTCGACTGCCCGATCTGCGATCAGGGCGGCGAATGCCAGCTGCAGGACCTGGCCGTGGGCTACGGTGCCTCGGAGTCGCGCTACAAGGAAGAGAAGCGCGTGGTGTTCCACAAGAACGTGGGCCCGCTGATCTCCATGGAGGAGATGACCCGCTGCATCCACTGCACCCGCTGCGTGCGCTTCGGCCAGGAAGTGGCCGGCGTGATGGAGCTGGGCATGCTGGGCCGCGGCGAGCATTCGGAAATCACCACCTTCGTCGGCAAGACCGTCGACTCGGAACTGTCGGGCAACATGATCGACCTGTGCCCGGTCGGCGCGCTGACCAGCAAGCCGTTCCGCTACTCGGCCCGCACCTGGGAACTGGCACGCCGCAAGTCGGTGTCGCCGCACGACGGCCTGGGCGCTAACCTGGTGGTGCAGACCAAGAACCAGCGCGTGATGCGCGTGCTGCCGCTGGAAAACGAAGACATCAACGAGTGCTGGATCTCCGACAAGGACCGCTTCTCGTATGAAGGCCTGAACAGCGCCGACCGCCTGACCCGCCCGCTGCTGAAGCAGGGCGGCGAATGGATGGAAACCGACTGGCAGACCGCGCTCGAATATGTGGCCAACGGCCTCACCAGCATCAAGCGCGATCATGGCGCCGACCAGATCGCCGCGCTGGCCAGCCCGCACAGCACGCTGGAAGAGCTGTTCCTGCTGGGCAAGCTGATGCGCGGCCTGGGCAGCGACAATGTCGACTTCCGCCTGCGCCAGACCGACTTCTCGGCGGCACTGAAGGGCGCGCCGTGGCTGGGCATGCCGGTGGCCGACGTGACCACCCTGCAACGCGTGCTGGTGGTCGGCTCGTCGCTGCGCAAGGATCATCCGCTGCTGGCCTCGCGCCTGCGCCAGGCTACCAAGAAGGGTGCCCGCGTGGCGGTGCTGGGTGCCGGCGGTGAAGACCTGCTGATGCCCTTGGCCGCCCGCATCGACGTGGCGCCGTCGGGCTGGACCGCGGCCCTCGCAGGCGTGGCCCGTGCCGTGGCCGCCGCCAAGGGCGTGGCTGCCCCGGCCGGCACCGAAGGTTTCGACGGTGGCGATGTTGCCGCCAAGACGGCCGAAGCGCTGCTGTCGGGCGAGCGCCGTGCGGTGTTCCTCGGCAACGAGGCCGTGCGCCATCCGCAGTTCTCGGCGCTGCACGCGCTGGCACAGTGGATCGCCACCGAAACCGGTGCGACGCTGGGCTTCCTGACCGAAGCCGCCAATACCGTCGGCGGCTATGTCGCCGGCGCGCTGCCCAGGCAGGGCGGCGCCAATGCGCAGGCGATGCTGGACACGCCGCGCAAGGCCTACATCCTGCTGAACACCGAACCCGAGTTCGACGCCGCCGACCCGCGCAAGGCGCTGGCCGCGCTGGCCCAGGCCGGCACGGTGGTGGTGCTGTCGCCGTTCCGTTCGGAAGCGGCCATGCAGTACGCCGACGTGATCCTGCCGGTGACGCCGTTCACGGAAACCGCCGGCACCTTCGTCAACTGCGAAGGCAAGCCGCAGAGCTTCAACGGCGTGGTGCGCGCGCTGGGCGAATCGCGTCCGGGCTGGAAGGTGCTGCGCGTGCTGGGCAACCTGCTGGACGTGGCCGGCTTCGACTACGAAACCGCCGAATCGGTGCGTGCCGAAGTGCTGTCGGCCCCGGTCGACGCGCAGCTGGACAACGCCACCGACGCGCCGATCCGCGTGGCCGCCGCTGCCGCCAACGGCATCGAACGCATTGCCGATGTGCCGATCTACCACGCCGATCCGATCGTGCGCCGCGCCGAGTCGCTGCAGCTGAGCGCTGCCGCGCGCCGCGCCATGCAGATCGCGCTGCCGGCCGACCTGTTCGCCAGCCTTGGCATCCAGTCCGGCGATCCGGTGCGGGTCACGCAAGGGCAGGGCAGCGTGGTGCTGCCGGCCGTGCTCGAAGCCACGCTCCCGGCCAACACCGTGCGCGTGCCGGCGGCGACGCCGGCGGCCATGAGCCTGGGCGCGATGTACGGCACGGTCACCGTAGAGAAGGCCATTGACCTGGCGCCGGCCACCGGCACCGTGGCCACGGCGTAAGAACAAGAGCGAGAACAAGACATGATTGACTGGATTACCTCGCAAGGACAGGGCCTGCTGGGTGCCTACTGGACGCCGCTGTGGATCCTGATTCGCGCCGTGATCATCGTGGTGCCGCTGCTGCTGTGCGTGGCTTACCTGATCCTGTGGGAGCGCAAGCTGATCGGCTGGATGCACGTCCGTATCGGCCCGAACCGCGTGGGTCCGCTGGGCCTGCTGCAGCCGATTGCCGACGTGCTGAAGCTGCTGCTCAAGGAAGTCATGATGCCCACGCAGGTCAGCCGGGGCATGTACCTGATTGCCCCGCTGATGGTGCTGATGCCCGCCGTGGCGGTCTGGGCCGTGATTCCGTTCCAGGCTGAAGTGGTGCTGGCGGATGTGAACGCCGGCCTGCTGTACGTGATGGCGATCAGCTCGGTGGGCGTGTACGGCGTGATCCTGGCAGGCTGGGCCTCGAACTCCAAGTACGCCTTCATCGGCGCCATGCGTGCCGCGGCCCAGATGGTGTCGTATGAAATCGCGATGGGCTTTGCGCTGGTGACGGTGCTGATGGTTGCCGGCAGCCTGAACCTGTCGGCCATCGTCAACGGCCAGAACACCGGCTACTTTGCCGACATGGGCATCAACATCCTGTCGTGGAACTGGCTGCCGCTGCTGCCGATGTTCGGCGTCTACTTCATCTCGGGCGTGGCCGAAACCAACCGCCACCCGTTCGACGTGGTGGAAGGCGAGTCGGAAATCGTGGCCGGCCACATGATCGAGTATTCGGGCATGGGCTTCGCGCTGTTCTTCCTGGCCGAGTACATCAACATGATCATCATCTCGACGATGACCGCGCTGATGTTCCTGGGCGGCTGGGCGCCCCCGATCGACAGCGTGCTGACCAACGCGATCCCGGGCTTCTTCTGGCTGGTGATCAAGGTATTCCTGCTGCTGTCCGTCTTCATCTGGATCCGTGCCTCGTTCCCGCGCTACCGCTATGACCAGATCATGCGCCTGGGCTGGAAGGTGTTCATCCCCCTGACGGTGGCGTGGCTGATCATCGTGGCGATCTGGATCAAGTCGCCCTGGAACATCTGGCACTGAACGGCCAAACGACGGTGCGCGCCGGGGCGCGCGCCGTGTGGAAATACTAGGAAGCATCATGCTGCTCGCCATCAAGGACTTCTTCAACAGCCTGCTCCTGAAGGAACTCTTCAAGGGCATGGCCCTGACCGGCCGCTATCTCTTCGCGCGCAAGATCACCGTCCAGTTCCCGGAAGAGAAAACGCCGATCTCGCCGCGCTTCCGCGGTCTGCACGCGCTGCGCCGCTACCCCAACGGGGAAGAGCGCTGCATCGCCTGCAAGCTGTGCGAGGCGGTGTGCCCGGCGCTGGCCATCACGATCGAGTCCGACGCGCGCGCCGACGGCACGCGCCGCACGACCCGCTATGACATCGACCTGACCAAGTGCATCTTCTGCGGTTTCTGCGAAGAGGCCTGCCCGGTCGACGCCATCGTGGAAACGCAGATCCTGGAGTACCACGGCGAGAAGCGCGGCGACCTGTACTTCACCAAGGACATGCTGCTGGCAGTGGGCGACCGCTACGAGCCGCAGATCGCCGCAGCGAAGGCTGCCGACGCAAAGTATCGCTAAGCCGAAGCAGCGACAGAAGTAACGACCGGTTCGCGGCTGCCGCAAGCAGCAGACCTGGCAGCCGCCGCCACCGAATTGAATGCGGTCCCTGCAATGCAAGGGGCCAATGCAAGGATGCCGCAGGAGCGGGCCACCCGAGGGGGTGGCTTGTGCCGGACGGCCCAGAGAGGATCCGATAGGGACCATGGAACTCACGACCACCATCTTCTACGTCTTTGCGCTGGTGCTGGTGCTCTCCGCACTGAAAGTCATCACTGCGAAGAACCCGGTGCATTCCGCACTGTTCCTCGTGCTGTCGTTCTTCACGGCGGCGGCGATCTGGATGCTGCTCAAGGCGGAATTCCTCGCCATCCTGCTGGTGCTGGTCTATGTCGGCGCGGTGATGGTGCTGTTCCTGTTCGTGGTGATGATGATCGACATCGACATCGAGCACCTGCGGCGGGACTTCTGGACCTACGTGCCGATGGCCTCGGTGGTGGGCGCGCTGATCATCGCCGAGATGGCGATCGTGCTGGTGCGCAACTTTATCGGCACCACCACGCCGGTGGCCACCAACGGTTCGCAGGACCCGGGCTACTCGAACACCGCCGCGCTCGGCAAGCTGATCTACACCGACTATATCTACGCCTTCGAAGTGGCCGGCATCATCCTGCTGGTGGCGATCATCGCCGCCGTGGCGCTGACCCTGCGCCGCCGCAAGGACGTCAAGGCCCAGGACGTGTCGGCGCAGCTGCGCACCCGCCGCGACGAGCGCGTGCGCCTGGTGCCGATGCAGTCCGAAGGCCAGACCCAGCAGACGGAAGCCGCGGCTGCCGCCAATAAGAACTAAAGCCCGGAGAAATCGCTGTGCTCTCTCTCGCTCATTTCCTCGTGCTCGGTGCGATCCTGTTTGCGATCAGCATCGTCGGCATCTTCCTGAACCGCAAGAACGTGATCGTGCTGCTGATGGCGATCGAACTGATGCTGCTTGCGGTGAACATCAACTTCGTCGCCTTCTCGCATTACCTGGGCGACCTGGCTGGTCAGGTTTTCGTTTTCTTCATCCTCACGGTGGCCGCCGCCGAGTCGGCAATCGGTCTCGCCATCCTGGTTGTGCTGTTCCGCAACCTGGATACGATCAACGTGGACGACATGGACACCCTCAAGGGCTGATCCGTGGCGCACTACGCAGATACCCAAGACTCACCGACCGCACACCACTAAGCGTCCTATGGCAACCACGCTCAACCCCAACCTGCTGCTTGCGATCCCGCTGGCGCCGCTAGTCGGCTCCGCGATCGCCGGCCTGTTCGGTACCAAGTTCTTTGACCTGTTTTCCTCGGAGTCGCGCGGCGGCCGGATGGTGGCCCACACCTCGACGATTCTGGGCGTGGCCATTGCCTGCGTGCTGTCGGTGATGGTGCTGCTCGACGTCATGAACGGCGCCGGCTACAACGGCACCGTCTATGAGTGGATGGCCATCGGCAGCCTGAAGATGGAGGTCGGCTTCCTGGTCGACTCGCTGACCGCGATGATGATGGTGGTGGTTACCTTTGTCTCGCTGATGGTGCACATCTACACCGTCGGCTACATGGACGGGGACCCCGGCTACAACCGCTTCTTCGCCTACATCTCGCTGTTCACCTTCTCGATGCTGATGCTGGTGATGAGCAACAACTTCCTGCAGCTGTTCTTCGGCTGGGAAGCGGTGGGCCTGGTGTCGTACCTGCTGATCGGCTTCTGGTACACCCGCCCGACGGCGATCTTCGCCAACCTGAAGGCGTTCCTGGTCAACCGCGTCGGCGACTTCGGCTTTATCCTGGGCATCGGCCTGCTGCTGGCCTATGCCGGCAGCATGAACTACACCGAAGTATTCGCCGCGCGCGACCAGCTGGCGACCGTGATCTTCCCGGGCACCGACTGGCTCATGATCACCGTGGCCTGCATCTGCCTGTTCATCGGCGCGATGGGCAAGTCGGCGCAGTTCCCGCTGCACGTCTGGCTGCCTGACTCGATGGAAGGCCCGACCCCGATCTCGGCGCTGATCCACGCGGCAACGATGGTGACCGCCGGCATCTTCATGGTGGCACGCATGTCGCCGCTGTTCGAGCTGTCGGATACGGCGCTGTCCTTCGTGCTGGTGATCGGTGCCATCACGGCGCTGTTCATGGGCTTCCTGGGCATCATCCAGAATGACATCAAGCGCGTGGTCGCTTACTCGACCCTGTCGCAGCTGGGCTACATGACCGTGGCGCTGGGCGCTTCGGCATACTCGGTGGCCGTGTTCCACCTGATGACGCACGCGTTCTTCAAGGCACTGCTGTTCCTGGGCGCGGGCTCGGTCATCATCGGCATGCACCACGACCAGGACATCCGCAACATGGGCGGCCTGCGCAAGTACATGCCGCTCACCTGGATCACCTCGCTGGTGGGTTCGCTGGCGCTGATTGGCACGCCGTTCTTCGCGGGCTTCTACTCCAAGGACTCGATCATCGAGGCCGTGGCCGAGTCGCATATCGCCGGTTCGGGCTTTGCCTACTTCGCCGTGCTGGCGGGCGTGTTCGTCACCGCGTTCTACTCGTTCCGCATGTACTTCCTGGTCTTCCATGGCAAGGAGCGCTGGGGCCAGAACCATGCCCACCAGCATCATGAAGGCGACCATGAGGACGAAGAGGTCTCGCACGACCACCACCATGGCCTGGCCGCCGGCGAGAAGCCGCACGAGTCGCCGTGGGTGGTGACGCTGCCGCTGGTGCTGCTGGCGATCCCGTCGGTGATCGTCGGTGCGATCGCGATCGAGCCGATGCTGTTCGGCAACTTCTTCAAGAACGGCATCGCGTTCAAGGATGTGATCTTCGTCGGCGAGAACCACCACGCCATGGCCGAGCTCAAGGAAGCGTTCCACGGCTGGGTGGCAATGGCGATCCACTCGCTGACCACGCCCGTGCTGTGGCTGGCCGTCGCCGGTGTGGTGCTGTCCTGGTTCTTCTATATGAAGCGCCCGGATATCCCTGAAGCCATCGCGAACCGCTTCTCGGGTCTCTACAAGCTGCTGGACAACAAGTACTACATGGACGCCATCAACCAGGCCGTGTTCGCCCGCGGCGCACGCCTGCTCGGTACCGGCCTGTGGAAGGGCGGCGACCAGAGCCTGATCGACGGCCTGTTCGTCAACGGCGCGGCGCGCCTGGTGGCTTCGTTTGCTTCGGCAAGCCGCTACCTGCAGTCGGGCTATATCTACCACTACGCGTTCGCGATGATCGTCGGCATGCTGGTGCTGCTGACGCTGACGGTCACGGGCGTGATCGGCACCAAGTGATAGGCACCAAGTAAGGAAAACATAGAAATGGTTCTGTCTTTCTCAATCTGGCTGCCTGTCTTTTTCGGCCTGCTGATCCTGGCCTTCGGCTCGGACCGCAGCCCTGGCTTTGTCCGGTGGATGTCGCTGTTCGGCTCGATCGCCAGCTTTGTCGTCACGCTGCCGCTGGTCTTCGGCTTCGACCGCGCCAGCGCGGCCATGCAGTTCGTCGAAAAGGCGAGCTGGATCGAACGCTTCAATATCAACTACCTGCTGGGTGTTGACGGCATCTCGATGTGGTTCGTGGTGCTGACCGCCTTCATCACGGTGATCGTGGTGATCTCGGCCTGGGAAGTGATCACCGAGCGTGTGGCCGAATACATGGCCTCGTTCCTGATCCTGTCGGGCCTGATGGTCGGCGTGTTCTGCACGCTGGACGGCATGCTGTTCTACGTGTTCTTCGAAGCCACGCTGATCCCGATGTACATCATCATCGGTGTCTGGGGCGGCCCGAACCGCGTCTATGCCGCGTTCAAGTTCTTCCTGTACACGCTGGCGGGCTCGCTGCTGACGCTGATCGCGCTGCTGTACCTGTACAACAAGACCGGTACCTTCGACATCCTGCAATGGCACCAGGCCAAGCTGTCGATGAACGAGCAGATCGCGCTGTTCATCGCCTTCTTCGTCGCCTTCGCGGTCAAGGTGCCGATGTGGCCGGTACACACCTGGCTGCCGGACGCCCACGTGGAAGCGCCGACCGGCGGTTCGGTGGTGCTGGCCGCCATCATGCTGAAGCTGGGCGCCTACGGTTTCCTGCGGTTCTCGCTGCCGATCGCGCCTGACGCCAGCCACTACCTGGCCCCGTTCATCATCACCATCTCGCTGATCGCGGTGATCTACATCGGCCTGGTGGCCCTGGTGCAGGCCGACATGAAGAAGCTGGTGGCGTACTCGTCGATCGCCCACATGGGCTTCGTCACGCTGGGCTTCTTCATCTTCAGCGACATCGGCGTGGAAGGCGGCATCGTGCAGATGATCTCGCACGGCTTTATCTCCGGCGCGATGTTCCTTTGCATCGGCGTGCTGTACGACCGCGTGCACTCGCGCCAGATCGCCGACTACGGCGGCGTGGTCAACACCATGCCCAAGTTCGCCGCGCTGGCAGTGTTCTTCGCGATGGCCAACTGCGGCCTGCCGGCCACCTCGGGCTTCGTCGGCGAATTCATGGTGATCCTGGGCGCGGTCAAGTTCGACTTCTGGATCGGCCTGCTGGCCGCCACCGCCCTGATCTTCGGCGCCGCCTACTCGCTGTGGATGGTCAAGCGCGTGATCTTCGGCGACATCGTCCACCAGCACGTGCGCGAGCTGGTCGACCTGAACAAGCGTGAGTTCGTCATGCTCGGCCTGCTGGCCATCATGACGCTGTACATGGGCCTGCACCCGAAGCCCTTTACCGACGTGATGCACGCGTCCGTGGTGAACCTGCTGTCCCACGCGGCACAGTCCAAGCTGTAATCGGGGAGAGAAATCAACATGCAAACGTCCTCGACACTCGGCCCCGTGGCGCCGATCATCTTCCTGGCGATCGCCATCGGCGCGGTCAACTGGATCGACCTTGCACGTGGCAAGGGCAAGCAAAGCGTGGCATATCCGCTGTCGCTGCTGGCCACGCTGGCGCTGACCGTCTGGTTCGGCCTGAATGCCGCCGCCGGCGAGACGCACTACGCGTTCGCCAACCTGGTCGTGATCGATCCGATGGCAAACGTGCTGTCCGCGTTCTGCTCTGCCGGCCTGTTCGTGACACTGGTCTACACGCGCCGCTATCTGGCGGATCGCGACATGTTTGCCGGCGAGTTCTACCAGCTCGCGCTGTTCACGCTGGGCGGCCAGATCGTGATGATCACCGGCAACAACTTCCTGACCCTGTACCTGGGCCTGGAGCTGCTGTCGCTGTCGTCGTACGCACTGGTGGCACTGCGCCGCGAATCGCGCGTGACCTCGGAATCGGCGATGAAGTACTTCGTGCTGGGCGCGCTGGCTTCGGGCTTCCTGCTGTACGGCATCTCGATGATGTATGGCGCCACCGGTTCGCTGAACCTGGGCGAAGTGTTCCGCGTGGTCGAGTCGGGCCGCGTCAACACCACCATGCTGGCCTTTGGCGTGGTCTTTATCGTCGCCGGCCTGTCGTTCAAGCTGGGTGCCGCGCCGTTCCACATGTGGATCCCGGACATCTACCAGGGTTCGCCGACCGCGGTGACGCTGCTGATCGCCGGCGGCCCGAAGGTTGCTGCTTTTGCGCTGTTTATCCGCGTGCTGGTGGAAGGCCTGCTGCCGCTGGCCAATGACTGGCAGATGATGCTGGTGGTGCTGTCGATCATCTCGCTGGCCATCGGCAACCTGACCGCCATCGTGCAGAGCAACCTGAAGCGGATGCTGGCGTACTCGACCATCTCGCACATGGGCTTCGTGCTGCTGGGCCTGCTGTCGGGCGTGGTCGCCAACAAGGCTGACGGCGCCGCCGATGCGTACAGCTCGGCGATGTTCTACTCGGTGACCTACCTGCTGACCACGCTGGGCACTTTCGGCATCATCCTGCTGCGCACGAACAAGGGTTTCGAGGCCGAGACCCTGGAAGACCTGAGGGGCATGTCGCGCCGCAACCCGTGGTTCGCGTTCCTGATGCTGGTGATGATGTTCTCGCTGGCCGGCATTCCGCCGACCGTGGGCTTCTATGCCAAGCTGGCCGTGCTGGATGCGGTGGTCAAGTCGGGCATGACCTGGCTGGCCGTGGTGGCCGTGCTGTTCTCGCTGATCGGCGCGTTCTATTACCTGCGTATCGTCAAGCTGATGTACTTCGATGCGCCCGCTGCTGAAGAAGAGCTGGAAGCAACCTTTGGCCTGCGCTCGATGCTGAGCGTGAACGGCGCCGCGGTGATCCTGCTGGGTATTTTCCCGGCCGCGCTGATGAACCTGTGCTACCAGGCCATCCGCTCGACCCTGGGTTCCTGATCCGCCACACGCCATGAGCGCATCCGCAAGCGGCTGGTTTGTCATCCTGCTGGCACTGATCAGTGCGAACCTGCCGTTTGTGAACCAGCGCCTGTTCGTGCTGATCCCGCTGCGGCGGGCGCGCAAGCCGCTGTGGCTGCGCCTGCTGGAACTGATCGTATGGTTCGCGGTGGCGGGCGCCGCCGGCTTTGCGGTGGAGGCCAGCCTTGGCAACGCCTTCCCGCAGGGCTGGCAGTTTTATGCCATTACCGCGTGCATGATGCTGGTGTTTGCCTTCCCGGGCTTCACCTGGCAATACCTCGTCAAACACCGCACGGCCTGAAGCCGGTCTTGTCGGCGCCGGGCCCTGCCTGATCCGGAGCGTCCATGACCGACAAGATCCAACGCGGCACCCCGCCTACCGCTGAACCCGCCGGGAACGACGACGCACTGAAGGAAGTGTGCGTCGCCTCGGCCACGGTCCATCGCGGCAAGTTCCTCACCCTCAAGCAAGATATCGTCAGGCTGCCGGACGGCAAGCAGACCGGGCGCGAGTACGTGGTCCATCCGGGCGCGGTGATGATGATCCCGCTGTTCAGCGACGGCACCGTGCTGATGGAGCGCCAGTTCCGCTATCCGATCGGCGAAGTGATGCTGGAATTCCCCGCCGGCAAGCTTGATCCGGAAGAGGGCGCGCAGCGCTGCGGCGAACGCGAACTGCTGGAGGAGACCGGCTACAGCGCGGCGCGCTGGGACTACCTGACGCGCATCCACCCGGTTATCTCGTATTCCACCGAGTTCATCGACATCTTCCTGGCGCGCGACCTGACGCATGGCGAGGCGCAGCTCGACGACGGCGAGTTCATCGAGACCTTCATCACGCCGGTGGGGCAGGTGATCGATTGGGTCCGCAGCGGCCGCATCACCGATGTAAAGACCATCATCGGCGCATTCTGGCTGGAAAAAGTGATCTCGGGTGCCTGGCAACCGGGCGAACAGCCGCTGCCGCATTACGCCGTATAGTGAGTAGTGAGCCGCGTGGATTCTGCGCCATGCGGTTGTTCCCGAACGGTCGTTCTAAAAAATTTAGCACGACCGTTCACAAAATTTCGATTCGCGGATAATATAGCTTTTGACGGGCTGGAAAGATCATGAAGGTGCTCGACCTGCGCTGCGCGCATGACCATGGTTTCGAGGGCTGGTTTGCCTCGGAAGAAGATGCGCAGTCGCAAATCTCGCGTGACCTCGTCCAATGCCCGGTCTGTGGCGACCACGCCGTGACGCGGCTGCCCAGCGCGCCGCGCCTGAACCTGTCGGGCGCGACCGCGCGCGAAGGCAGCGCCAGGCCGGCGCAGCCGGCTGCCGCACCGGAGACACTGCAAGCGCTCTATATGAAGGCAGTGAAGCAGGTGCTGGCACAGACCGAGGATGTTGGCGATCGCTTTGCCGAAGAGGCAAGGCGCATGCACTATGACGAGGCGCCGGAACGCGGCATTCGCGGTTCGGCCTCGGCGGAGGAGGTGCAGGCGCTGGCCGAAGAGGGCATCGAGACTTTCCCGCTCGTGGTGCCGGATGCGCTGAAGCAGACGGCTCACTGAATTGCGTCTTGTGCCCGTTTGCTGTCGGCGCTTGACGTGCAGGCAGAACAAACCGCCGGCGGCCCCACGCCAAGCCGGCACCACTGGAGACGGGCATGGATCTCAACTACTCGGCGTCCGACAACGCCTTCCGCGAGGAAGTGCGTAGCTGGCTCGAAGCCAACTTGCCGGCGGACATCCGCAGCAAGATTCTCAACCACCGCCGTCCGAACCGCGACGACCTGGTGCGCTGGCACAAGACCCTGGCCGGCAAGGGCTGGTCGGCACCGCACTGGCCCGTCCAGTACGGCGGCACCGGCTGGAACGCCACCCAGCGCCATATCTGGGATGAAGAGAACGCCCGCGTCGGCGCGCCCGGCGTGCTGCCGTTCGGTGTGGCGATGGTCGCGCCGGTGATCATGAAGTACGGCAGCGAAGAGCAAAAGTCGTACTACCTGCCGCGCATCCTGGACTGCACCGACTGGTGGTGCCAGGGCTATTCGGAGCCGGGCTCGGGCTCGGACCTGGCCTCGCTGAAGACCCGTGCCGAGCTGACTTCGGACGGCAAGCACTACATCGTCAACGGCCAGAAGACCTGGACCACGCTCGGCCAGCACGCCGACATGATCTTCTGCCTGGTGCGCACCGACCCCGAAGCCAAGAAGCAGGAGGGCATCTCGTTCCTGCTGATCGACATGAAGACCCCGGGCATCACCGTGCGCCCGATCATCATGCTCGACGAAGAGCATGAGGTGAACGAAGTCTTCTTCGACAACGTCGAGGTGCCGGTCGAGAACCGCGTCGGCGAAGAGAACAAGGGCTGGACCTACGCCAAGTACCTGCTGGGCCACGAGCGCACCGGGATCGCCCGCGTGGGCAACTCCAAGCGCGAGCTGGGCTTCCTCAAGCGCGTGGCGCGCCAGCAGCAGAAGAACGGCAAGCCGCTGCTGGAAGACCCGGTGTTCGGCGCCAAGGTGGCCGCGCTGGAAATCGAGCTGATGGCGCTGGAAATCACCGTGCTGCGCGTGGTCTCGAGCGAAGCGGCAGGCAAGGGCCCCGGCCCCGAGGCCTCGATGCTCAAGATCAAGGGCACCGAGATCCAGCAGCTGCTGACCGAGCTGATGGTCGAGGCCGTCGGCCCGTACGCGCAGCCGTTCGACACCGCCTACCTGGAGTGCGAGACCGAGCACGCCGTGACCGGCTACGACGACGCCGCGCCGCTGGCCGCGTACTACTTCAACTATCGCAAGACCTCCATCTATGGCGGGTCCAACGAAATTCAGAAGAACATCATCAGCCAGATGATTCTGGGGCTGTGAGGAGACACGCAACATGAACTTCAATCTCAGCGACGAACAGAAGCAGCTGGCCGACGCCGTCCGCCGTTTCATCGACAAGGACTACGGCTTCGAGTCCCGCAAGCAGAACTACGAAAGCGCCGCCGGCTATGGCGACGCCGCCTGGGGCTCGCTGGTCGAGCTTGGCCTGACCGCGCTGCCGGTGCCGGAAGCGCAGGGCGGTTTCGCGGGCAAGGCCCTGGACATGATGGTGGTGCAGCAGGAGCTGGGCCGAGGCCTGATCGTGGAGCCGTACCTGGCCACGGTGGTGGGCGCCTACGCCCTGGGCCTGGCCGGTGGCCAGGATGCACTGCTGGAACAGGTCGCCGGCGGCGAACTGAAGCTGACCGTGGCCTTCAACGAGCCGCAGGCGCGCTATGAACTGAACAACGTGCGCGTCACCGCCCGCGACGGCAAGCTCAACGGCCGCAAGACCGTGGTGCTGCACGGCGGCCAGGCCGACAAGCTGATCGTGTCGGCCCGCAGCAGCGGTGCCGAAGCCGACCAGGACGGCATCTCGCTGTTCCTGGTGGATGCCAGGGGCGCCGGCGTCAGCATCAAGGACTACCGCACCATCGACAACCTGCGCGCGGCCGACATCACCTTCCAGGATGCCCCCGCGCAACTGCTGGGCGAAGCCGGCAAGGCCTTCCCGGTGATCGAGCAAGTGGCCGACTACGCTGCCGTGCTGCTGTGCGCCGAGGCCGTGGGCGTGATGGATACGCTCAATGCCGCCACGCTGGAATACGCCAAGACGCGCCAGCAGTTCGGCGTGCCGATCGCGCGCTTCCAGGCGCTGCAGCACCGCATGGTGGAGATGTTCATCCACGCCGAGCAGTCGCGCTCGATCACGCTGCTGGCCGCGGCACGCTTCGAAGAAGTAACGCCGGAAGAGCGCCGCCGCTATGTCTCCGCCGCCAAGGCGCGCGTGGGGCAGGCAGCGCGCACGGTTGGCCAGGAGGCAGTGCAGATCCACGGCGGCATGGGCGTGACCAACGAACTGCCGGCCGCGCACATGTTCAAGCGGCTGACGCTGATCAACACCACCTTCGGCGACGTGGATCACCACCTGGGCAGGTTCGCCGCCCAGCCGGGGTTCCAGGAAGCTGCCTGATCCTGCCAGTCCAATCAAAACCGCGCTGTAGTCCAGGCGCGGTTTTTTTCTTTGGGGACCGTTAGGGGCGGGTTCGGCAAATACGGACGCCGGCCCCCGGCGGCCATGCGATCATTGCCTGAGCAAACTTGGTGCCATGGCGCCAATCACTACAGAGAGACAACCGATGCTGTATTTCGAGGACTTTGAAGTCGGCAGCCGCCGCGAACTGGGTTCGTACCTCGTCACCGAGGAAGAGATCCTGGCCTTTGCCCGCCAGTACGATCCGCAGCCGTTCCATATCGACAAGGAAGCCGCTGCCAGGAGCATCTATGGCGGCGTGATCTCGAGCGGCTGGATGACGTGCTCGATCATGATGCGGCTGCTGGTGCTGAGCACCACCGGCAAGTCGGCCAGCATGGGCTCGCCTGGCGTGGACGAGATCCGCTGGCTCAAGCCCGTCTACGCCGGCGACACGCTCACCGTCGTGCTGAATGTGCTCGATACCCGGCCGTCGCAGTCCAAGCCGGACCGCGGCGTGGTCCACACCCAGTGGGAAGCCACCAACCAGCGCGGCGAACTGGTCTGCACCGTCAAGGGCATGGGCATGTACGGCCGCCGCCCCGCTTAAGAACACTTTATCGTCAAGAGGAGACTATCGACATGCGTACCATCGCATCGCTGGAAGAACTGGAAGGCCTGCAGGGCCAGGAGGTCGCGGTCAGCGACTGGATCGAGGTGACCCAGCAGCAGGTCAACCAGTTTGCCGATGCCACCGGCGACCACCAGTGGATTCACATCGACGTGGAGCGCGCGAAGAAGGAGTCGCCCTATGGCGGCCCGATCGCGCACGGCTTCCTGACGCTGTCGCTGCTGCCCAAGTTCATGCACAACGCGCTGCACATGCCGTCGAAGATCGGCGTTAACTACGGCCTGAACCGCGTGCGCTTCACGGCACCCGTGCCGGTGGGCAGCAAGCTGCGCGCGCGCATCAAGCTGCTGAAGGTCGAGCGTCTCGATCCGCTGCCGAAGTCGCCCGAACTGGTTGGCGCACAGTCGACCTGGGAAGTCACGGTGGAGCGCGAAGGCAGCGACCGTCCGGTCTGTGTCGCCGAGTCGATCACGCGCCGCTACGGGTGACGGATACGCAGTTTTGACGCGGTGCGACAATATGCCACACAGGCATGTCGCGCCCCTGGAGGCCGCCTGATGCGCGGCTTTCTGCATTTTTAGGAACCGATTTGTGACGTTGATGCCTGTCAAATGCTGCTTCGCGGATTTGTGCGTCGATTGTCCGTTCTGCTGAACAGTGTGTTCTGTGCCGTTGGGTTTACCCCTAATGTTGCGTTGCGGTACAGTCGCGCCCACGATGTTTTACGTGTTGCGCTCCCCGGCCGAAAACCGCGCTTGCCATGAAGGCAAGTCCGTCGGGAAGTGCAAAAACCTCGTATTCCAACGCTACCCGGCCGCCGTACTGAGCCGGGACCGTTCGCGGTTTCGGCCAGGTGCCGCAGCGCCGGCAAGGTCCTACAGGGCCTGCAGCGCACGCAGTCAGTTGTCCTTCCGTGTTCATGGCGTTGCAAGGCCGCATGGTCCCCCGGCGTTCGATCCGCCGCCCGACCGCAACGCCAGCTAAGGACACGTCCTTCCGGTTTTCCCTCAGCCCCACGCCTCTTGCGCGAGCATCAGGCGGTTTAGCCGCGCTTTTGCCCGAAGCGCGGTGTAACCAAACCAGTCGTGACATGAAGAAACCCATACTGCCGCGTTGGACGCGGTTCCTGCCTTGCCTTGGCCTGCTCCTGCTCGCCGGCTGCAACATGACGCTGCTCGACCCGAAAGGGCAGGTCGGCGTCGACATCAAGAACATCATCCTGATTGCAACCTGGCTCATGCTGCTGGTGGTGCTGCCGGTGATCGTGCTCACGCTGGTGTTCGCCTGGAAGTACCGCGCGTCCAATACCTCGGCGCGCTATGAGCCGGACTGGTCGCACTCCACGGCGATCGAAGTGGTGGTGTGGCTGATCCCCTGCCTGATCATCATTGCGCTGGGCATCATCACCTGGAAGTCCTCGCACGACCTGGACCCGTACAAGCCGCTCGAATCCAGCAAGAAGCCCGTCACCGTCGAGGTGGTGGCGCTGAACTGGAAGTGGCTGTTCATCTATCCGGAACTGAAGATCGCCACGGTCAACCAGATCGCCTTCCCGGTCGACACCCCGGTGAACTTCAAGATCACCTCGGATTCGATCATGAATTCGTTCTTCATCCCGCAACTGGGCAGCCAGGTGTACGCCATGGCAGGGATGGAGACCAAGCTCCACCTGATCGCCAACGAAGCCGGCTCTTACGACGGCGTATCCGCCAACTACAGCGGCGGCGGCTTCTCGGGCATGAAGTTCAAGGCGGTCGCCATGTCGAACTACGAGTTCGACCAGTGGGTCGCCAAGGTTCGCGCCTCGTCCACCGAACTGGGGGTTGAAGGCTACAAGACGCTGGCACAACCCAGCGAGAAGGAGCCGGTCACGTACTACGGCAAGGTGGAAGACAAGCTCTTCCACAACATCCTGCACAAGTACATGGACCACAGCGGCACGGCGCTCGCCGCCGACGGGTTCAAGGGCGGCCCGATCTGCACGTCGCGCAACACCCTCGGTGAAGAGCAGCTGTCGATGACCACGCCTGTGAAGGCGCTGGGCGCGCAATCCTAGGAGCAATGATGTTTGGCAAGTTGAGTTTGTCGGCGATTCCGTTTCATGAGCCGATCATCATGGTCGTTCTGGCCGGCGTCGCCCTGGGCGGTGCCGCGCTGCTAGGCGCGATCACCTATTTCAAGAAGTGGGGCTACCTCTGGAACGAGTGGTTCACCTCGGTCGACCACAAGAAGATCGGCGTGATGTACTGCCTGGTCGCCCTGATCATGCTGCTGCGCGGCTTCGCCGACGCGGTCATGATGCGCACCCAGCTGGCGCTCGCCACCAATGGCGCGACCGGCGTGCTGCCGCCCGAGCATTACGACCAGATCTTCACCGCCCACGGCGTGATCATGATCTTCTTCGTGGCCATGCCGCTGATGACCGGCCTGATGAATCTGGTCGTGCCGCTGCAGATCGGCGCGCGCGACGTGGCGTTCCCGTTCCTGAACACGCTGTCGTTCTGGCTGTTCGTGTCGGGCGCCATGCTGGTCAATGTCTCGCTGGGCGTCGGTGAATTCGCCAAGACCGGCTGGCTGGCCTACCCGCCGCTGTCGGGACTGGACTTCAGCCCGGGTGTGGGGGTGGACTACTACCTCTGGAGCTTGCAGATCTCGGGCCTGGGCACCTTGCTGACCGGCGTGAACTTCCTGGTGACGATCCTGCGCATGCGCGCGCCGGGCATGACGCTGATGCGCATGCCGGTGTTCACCTGGACCGCGCTGTGCACCAACGTGCTGATCGTGGCCGCTTTCCCGGTGCTGACCGTGACCCTGGCGCTGCTGGGCCTGGACCGCTACGTCGGTACCCACTTCTTCACGAACGACGGTGGCGGCAACGCCATGATGTACGTGAACCTGATCTGGATCTGGGGCCACCCCGAGGTGTACATCCTGATCCTGCCGGCGTTCGGCATCTTCTCTGAAGTGATCGCCACGTTCTCGGGCAAGAAGCTGTTCGGCTACAAGGGCATGGTGTACGCCACCGCCGCGATCATGGTGCTGTCGTTCATCGTGTGGCTGCACCACTTCTTCACGATGGGCTCGGGCGCCAACGTCAACGCGTTCTTCGGCATCACCACCATGATCATCTCCATCCCGACCGGGGTGAAGATCTTCAACTGGCTGTTCACCATGTACCGCGGCCGGGTCCAGATGACCTCGCCGGTGCTGTGGACGCTGGGCTTCATGATCACCTTCGTGATCGGCGGCATGACCGGCGTGCTGATGGCCGTGCCGGCCGCTGACTTCGTGCTGCACAACAGCCTGTTCCTGATCGCCCACTTCCACAACGTGATCATCGGCGGCGTGCTGTTCGGCTACCTGGCCGGCATCACCTACTGGTGGCCGAAGGCGTTCGGCTTCACGCTGAACGAGCGCCTGGGCAAGTGCGCCTTCTGGTGCTGGCTGGTCGGCTTCTACTTCGCCTTCATGCCGCTGTACGTGCTGGGCCTGATGGGCATGACCCGCCGCCTGAACCACACCGACAACCCGGCCTGGACGCCGTGGCTGTACCTGGCCGTCGTGGGCGTGGTGTTCGTGGCGCTGGGCATCTTCTTCCAGGTGCTGCAGATCGTGGTGTCGATCCGCGACCGCAAGAAGCTGGCCGACGTGACCGGCGACCCGTGGGGCGGCCGTACCCTGGAGTGGGCCACCTCGTCGCCGCCGCCGTTCTACAACTTCGCGCACACCCCGGTGGTGCGTGACCTGGACGCGTTCTCCGACATGAAGGCCCGTGGCGAGACGCTGCCGACCGAAGGCTACGAGAAGATCCACATGCCCAAGAACACGGGCGCGGGCTTCATCATCGGCGCCTTCAGCCTGGTGTTCGGCTTTGCCCTGACCTGGCATATCTGGTGGATGGCCATCGTTGGCCTGGTGGGCATGGTGTGGGCGTTTATCCACCGCAGCAACGACGACCATATCGACTACTACGTGCCGGCCACCGAGGTCGAGCAGATCGAAACGCGCCATCTGCAGCGCATTGCTTCGCAAGCCTGAGAACCATGTCGACTCAAGTCCTAGACCGCATCCCCGCGCAGGCCGGCGCACCGGCCAAAGCCGACGCGCATGGCCATGACCATGCGCACCACGATACCAGTGCCAATACGGTGTATGGCTTCTGGATCTACCTGATGAGCGACTGCATCATCTTCGCCGGACTGTTCGCGGCCTTCGCCGTGCTGCGCGGCGAACTGGCAGGCGGCCCGTCGGCGAAGGAGCTGTTCGAGCTCAACTATGTGCTGGTGGAGACCTTCATCCTGCTGTTCTCCTCGATCACGTACGGCATGGCGATGATCTCGCTGCAGAACCGCAGCCTGAGCCGCGTGCAGGTGTGGCTCGGCGTCACGTTCCTGCTGGGCGCGGCGTTCATGGCGATGGAAATCAACGAATTCCATCACCTGATCGCCGAAGGCGCCGGCCCGGGCCGCAGCGCTTTCCTGTCGTCGTTCTTCACGCTGGTCGGCACCCACGGCCTGCACGTCGCCAGCGGCATGCTGTGGATGATCGTGCTGATGTGGCAACTGTCGAAGAAGGGCATCACCCCGACCCTGAGCAAGCGCCTGATGTGCCTGTCGCTGTTCTGGCACTTCCTGGACGTGGTCTGGATCGGCGTGTTTACCGTGGTCTACCTGATGGGACATCTGTGATGGCACAACACAACGCACCGGCGGCGCACGGCGCCCACGACTCGCACGACTCGCACGCGGGTCATGACACCCACGCCAGCTTCAAGTCGTACGCAATCGGCTTCATCCTGGCCGTGATCCTGACCGTGATCCCGTTCAAGCTCGTGATGGACGGCAGCATGGACAAGGGCACCATCCTCTGGATCATCCTCGGCATGGCCGCGGTCCAGATCCTGGTCCACCTGAAGTACTTCCTGCACCTGGACACGTCGTCCGAGCAGCGCAGCAACGTGATCGCGCTGCTGTTCACGGCGCTGATCCTGGTGATCGTGGTGGCGGGTTCGCTGTGGATCATGCACAACCTGAATGCCAACATGATGGTGATGTAAGGACCAACGTCCTGGCATCAAGAGCGGGGCCCTGCAAGGGGCCCCGTTTTTTTTGCCCGTCGCCTGCCTTGGGGCGTGGTGCCCGGCCTTGGTGCGGGGACGCGCATCGCCTGGTGCCTTGCGCATGCCGCCCGCACGGAATTGCGCAGATGCACGGGAGTGGTGCGTGCGCCGCCCGCACTGCTCTGGTGCGGATGCGCGATCGCGGGCGGCGGCAGCGCCTGCGCGCCGCGCCAGCACGCCATCTGCCGGGGGTGCGGTGGGTATCAGGCGGCCTGCCTCCATGGCACGCTAGTTGCAGAAGCATCACCCGGGGAGCGTAGTCCCTGACTAACACCATAAACGGGAGCTGCAAATGCAACGACGTGACATGCTGAAGCTGTCGGCGATAGCCGCCGCGGCAATGATCGGTACCAGCCCGCTGGCCATGGCGCAGTCCAAGGAACCGATCAAGGTCGGTATCCTGCACTCGCTGTCCGGCACCATGGCCATTTCGGAGACGTCGCTGAAGGACGTGGCGCTGATGACCATCGACGAGATCAACAAGAGCGGCGGCGTGCTGGGGCGCAAGCTGGAGCCGGTGGTGGTGGATCCCGCCTCGAACTGGCCGCTGTTCGCGGAAAAGGCGCGCCAGCTGATCACCAAGGACAAGGTCGCGGTGACCTTCGGCTGCTGGACCTCGGTGTCGCGCAAATCCGTGCTGCCGGTCTACGAAGAGCTGAACTCGCTGCTGTTCTACCCGGTGCAGTATGAAGGCGAAGAGATGTCGAAGAACGTCTTCTACACCGGTGCAGCGCCCAACCAGCAGGCCATTCCGGCGGTGGAATACCTGATGAGCAAGGAAGGCGGCGGCGCCAAGCGCTTCTTCCTGCTGGGCACGGACTACGTCTACCCGCGCACCACCAACAAGATCCTGCGCGCGTTCCTGAAGAGCAAGGGCGTGGCCGACAAGGACATCGAAGAGGTCTACACCCCGTTTGGCCACAGCGACTACCAGACCATCGTCGCCAATATCAAGAAGTTCTCGCAGGGCGGCAAGACCGCGGTGATCTCCACCATCAACGGCGACTCCAACGTGCCGTTCTACAAGGAACTTGGCAACGCCGGGCTGAAGGCCAAGGACGTGCCGGTGGTGGCGTTCTCGGTGGGTGAGGAGGAACTGCGCGGCATCGATACCAAGCCACTGGTGGGCCACCTGGCCGCATGGAACTACTTCATGTCGGTCAAGAACCCCGAGAACGACGCCTTTCGCAAGCAGTGGGCGGCATGGGTCAAGGCCAACAACCTGCCCGGCGGCGACAAGCGTGTGACCAACGACCCGATGGAAGCCACCTACGTGGGCATCCATATGTGGGCGCAGGCCGTGAAGAAGGCTGGCACCACCGATACCAACAAGGTGCGCGCCGCCATGTACGGCCAGACCTTCAAGGCACCGGACGGCTTCACGCTGACCATGGGCGAGAACCACCATTTGTACAAGCCGGTGATGATCGGCGAAGTGAAGGGCGACGGCCAGTTCTCGGTGGTGTGGAAGACGCCGAAGGCGGTGCGCGCGCAGCCGTGGAGCCCGTTCATCGCGGGTAACGAAGGCAAGCCGGACAAGGTGATGTAAGCCGGGCCACCCGCTGCCGGTTGGCTCCCCTCTCCCGCTTGCGGGAGAGGGGCTGGGGGAGAGGGCTGGCGCTTGCCAGCCAGATGGCACTCGCTTCGTCATGGACACCTGCCTTCTCCCCAAACACTTATTCCGCAACTCGCCAGCACCTATGCGCAATCCCTTATCCGTTTCCATCCTGCCATGGCTGCGCGCCCTGCTGGCGGCGCTGCTGCTGGCGGCTGCGCCGTGGGCCGCGGCGCTGACGCAGGCCGACCTGAAGCCGCTGGCCGAAGACGATTTCGATGCCAAGACCGCGGCGCTGACCGCGCTGGCCAAGGCCCCGCCGGAACAGGCCGGCCCGATCCTGAAGGCCTTGCAGGACGACGCGCTGCAATATGCGCCGTCGGTCGGCATGGTGCGCCAGGATGGCGACAAGACCGTCGATGCTGTCACGGGCAAGCCGGTCGCGGTGAAAGCCGACGAGCTCGAATCCCTGACCCTGAACAACAGCCTGCGCGCGCTGGTCGACAGCGCCGCCAGCAGCCTGCTGCTGCAGTCGCCCGATATCGCGGTGCGCGCGCAGGCCATCGCCACGCTGCGCGACCAGCCCGAGAGCGCCTCGCGCGCCGCGGTCGAGGCCGCCCGCAAGAACGAGGCCGATGCCGGACTGCGCACCAGCCTGGACGTGATCTGGGCCAACCTGGTGCTGGCCGAGCCGGCCGATCCCGCAGCGCATGACGCGAGGCTTGAAGCCATCCGCATCCTCGGCAGCGACAGCAACCCGCAGAGCCGCCAGAAGCTGGCGCCGCTGGTGGAGCGCGACAGCGCCGGCAACTACCGCGAGCCCGATGCCGACGTGCGCCTGGCCGCGCAGCAGGCGCTGGACACGCTGCGCAGCGACCAGCGCCGCGCCGAGCTGATCGGCAACCTGTTCGCCGGCCTGAGCCTGGGCAGCGTGCTGCTGCTGGCCGCGCTCGGGCTGGCCATCACTTATGGCCTGATCGGCGTCATCAACATGGCGCACGGTGAATTCCTGATGATCGGCGCCTATGCCACCTACGTGGTGCAGTCGCTGTTCCGCGCCTACGCGCCGGGTGCGTTCGACTGGTACCTGCCGGCGGCGCTGCCGGCCTCGTTCCTGGCCGCCGCGCTGGTGGGCTTCGTGCTCGAGCGGCTGGTGCTGCGCCACCTGTACGGCCGCCCGCTGGAAACGCTGCTGGCCACCTTCGGCGTGAGCCTGCTGCTGATGCAGGCGGTGCGCACGCTGTTCGGCGCGCAGAACGTGGAAGTGGCCAACCCGGCGTGGATGAGCGGCGGCATCGAATGGATGCCGGGCCTGGTGATCCCGTACAACCGCATCGTCATCATCCTGTTCGCGCTGGCGGTGGTGGCGGTGGCGTGGGCGGTGCTGAACCGCACGCGGCTGGGGCTGTTCGTGCGCGCCACCACGCAGAACCGCACCATGGCGGCCTGCGTCGGCGTGCGCACCTGGAAGGTCGACAGCTACGCCTTTGCCTTTGGCGCCGGCATTGCCGGGCTGGGCGGCTGCGCGCTGTCTCAGATCGGCAATGTCGGCCCCGACCTGGGCCAGGCCTACATCATCGATTCGTTCATGGTGGTGGTGCTGGGCGGCGTCGGGCAGCTGGCCGGCACCATCGTCGGCGCCTTCGGGCTGGGCATCATCAACAAGTTCATCGAGCCCTTCTACGGCGCGGTGCTGGCCAAGATCTTTGTCCTGGTGCTGATCGTGCTGTTTATCCAGAAGCGGCCGCAGGGACTTTTCGCGCTCAAGGGGCGCAGCGCGGAGGCATGATGCAGCGAGTCCAATCGAATTCTTCCGCCACCGCGTTCCGGCTAGCGGTGCCAGAGCGGCAGGCGCTGTTCTCGCCGCGCGGCTGGCTGGTGCTTGCGGCGCTGGTGGTGATCGTCGGCATCGGCGTGCCGGTGTGCGCGCTGGTGTTGCCGGAGGGGCATCCGCTGCACCTGTCGGCTTATGCGCTGACGCTGGTCGGCAAGATCATGTGCTTTGCGCTGGCGGCGATCGCGCTGGACCTGGTGTGGGGCTACTGCGGCATCCTGAGCCTGGGCCACGGGCTGTTCTTCGCGCTGGGCGGCTATGCCATGGGCATGTACCTGATGCGATCGATCGGGCGCGAGGGCGTGTACAAGAGCGAACTGCCGGACTTCATGGTGTTCCTCGACTGGAAGGAGCTGCCATGGTTCTGGCACGGCACCGAGCACCTCGGCTATGCGCTGCTGCTGGTGGTGCTGGTGCCAGGCGTGCTGGCGTGGCTGTTCGGCTTCTTCGCCTTCCGCTCGCGCATCAAGGGCGTGTACCTGTCGATCATCACGCAGGCGATGACGTATGCGGCGATGCTGCTGTTCTTCCGCAACGAGACCGGTTTCGGCGGCAACAACGGCTTCACGGACTTCAAGCGCATTGCCGGCTTTGCGATTGCGGCGCCGCAGACGCGCACGGCGCTGTTCGTGCTGACCTTCCTGGCGCTGCTGGCGGGCTTCATCGCCTGCCGCTACATCGTCACGTCCAAGCTCGGGCGCGTGGTCACCGCGGTGCGCGATGCCGAGATGCGGGTGATGTTCTCCGGCTACAACCCGCTGGGCTACAAGCTCTTCGTGTGGACCTTTTCGGCGGTGCTGTGCGGCATCGCGGGGGCGCTGTACGTGCCGCAGGTGGGCATCATCAACCCCGGCGAGATGTCGCCCGGCAATTCGATCGAGATGGCGGTGTGGGTCGCCGTGGGCGGGCGCGGCACGCTGATCGGACCGGTGATCGGCGCGTTCCTGGTCAATGGTGCCAAGACCCTGTTCACAGCCCACTTTGCCGAATACTGGCTGTTCCTGCTGGGCGCGATGTTCGTGCTGGTGACCTTGTACCTGCCCGATGGCGTGACCGGGCTGTGGAACCGGCTGCGCGAGCGGCGCGCGGCCGCACCATCAGCCGCTGCAGACCCTGTTTCCGCGCCTGCCGTGGCAGGCCGCACGGGAGGTGAAGCATGAACGCCGCACTCCAGCACGGCCAGGCCGAAAGCGGCGATGCCACCGGCCTGGGCCGCATCGTCGAGCCCGGCACCATCGATGTCTCGCACGGGCCGATCCTGTACCTGGAAGACCTGACGGTGCAGTTCGACGGCTTCCGCGCGCTGAACAAGCTGACCTTGTCGATCGACCATGGCGAGTTGCGCTGCGTGATCGGTCCCAACGGTGCCGGCAAGACCACGATGATGGATGTCATCACCGGCAAGACCGGGCCGCGCAATGCCAATGTCAGCGGGCGCGTGTTCCTGGGCCAGACCATCGACCTGATGCGGATGACCGAGCCGCGCATCGCGCAGGTCGGCATCGGCCGCAAGTTCCAGAAGCCCACGGTGTTCGAGCAGCACGCGGTGTGGGAGAACCTGGAACTGGCGATGAAGGCCGACAAGCGCTGGTGGTCGTCGCTGCGCGCGCGGCTGACGGCGGAGGGGCATCGCCGCATCGAGGAAACGCTGGCGCTGACCGGACTGGAGGCAGAGGCCTACCGGCCCGCCGGGCTGCTGTCGCACGGGCAGAAGCAGCGCCTGGAGATCGGCATGCTGTTGATGCAGCAGCCGCAGCTGCTGTTGCTGGACGAGCCGGTGGCCGGCATGACCGATGAAGAGACCATGCAGCTGGCGGCGCTGCTCAACGGCCTGCGCGGCAGCTGCTCGATGATGGTGGTCGAGCACGACATGGAGTTCGTCGCCGCGCTCGCGGGCGATGCCGGCCAGGTCACGGTGCTGGCCGAGGGCAGCGTGCTGGCCGAAGGCACGCTCGACAGCGTCAAGCGCGATGAGCGCGTGATCGAATCCTACCTGGGAAGATAAGCATGCTGCAGGTCAATGCACTGAACCAGTTCTATGGCGGCAGCCATATCCTGCGCAATGTCAGCTTCGACGTGCCCGCCGGCAAGCTGACCACGCTGCTGGGCCGCAACGGCGTGGGCAAGAGTACGCTGCTCAAGTGCCTGATGGGCGTGGTGCCCACGCGCAGCGGCAGCATCCAATGGCAAGGGCAGGCGCTGGAGAAGAAGGCTCCGTATGAGCGCGTGTCCGCCGGGCTGGCCTATGTGCCGCAGGGCCGGGAGATCTTCCCGCGGCTGACGGTGGAAGAAAACCTGCTGATCGGCGCAGCCAGCCGGGCGCGGCCGTCCGGCGTGCCGGACCGGATCTACCAGTTGTTCCCGGTGCTGCGCACCATGCGCCTGCGCCGCGGCGGCGACCTGTCCGGCGGCCAGCAGCAGCAACTGGCGATCGGGCGCGCGCTGATGAGCGAGCCGGGCCTGCTGATCCTGGACGAGCCCACCGAGGGCATCCAGCCTTCCATCATCCAGGACATCGGCCGGGCGCTGCGCCTGCTGGTCGACGAGTTCGGCATGACGGTGCTGCTGGTCGAGCAGTACTACGAGTTCGCGCGGCATATTGCCGACCACTATGTCGTGATGAGCCGCGGCGAAGTGGTGGCGCGGGGTGCCGGCGCCAGCATGGAGCAGGACGGCGTGCGGGAGCTGATCGCCGTGTAGGGCGGCTGCGCGGCAGCGCCGGGATTTGTGGGTCATACGCTGCTTACGCGAAGCCAGGCAGCGCGCTATGATTGCTTGCAACTCCCGCCATTGCGCGCGCGCCTCCGCCGGCTGTCCTTGCCATGCGCCATCCCGATCTTCCTTCATCGCTCACCGTGCCCGCCGCATGGCAGGCCACCCTGCGGCTGCGCTTTGCGCAGCGCGGCGAACGCACCGCGCTGACCGAGCGGCGCCACCAGGGGCCGCTGCTGGTGCAGAAGCCGCTGTACCCGGAAGGCGGCATCTGCCACGCGGTGATCCTGCATCCGCCGGCTGGCGTGGCAGGCGGCGACAGCCTGGATATCGACGTGACGGTCGAGGATGGCGCGCACGCCGTGCTGGCCACGCCGGGTGCCACCAAGTGGTACAAGTCGCTCGGCCGCGAGGCGGCGCAGCATGTGCGCCTGACGGTGGGCGCAGGCGCGCGGCTGGACTGGCTGCCGCAGGAGAACATCGTCTTCGACGACGCCCGTGCGCGGATTTCGACCGTGCTCGACGTCGCGCCCGGCGGCAGCGCGATCGGCTGGGATGCTGTGGTGCTGGGCCGGCAGGCATCCGGCGAGCAGTGGACCCGCGGCGCGCTGTGGCTGGATACCCGCGTCGGCACGGGCGAGCGTGCGTTGTGGATCGAGCAATCGCATCTTGAAGCCGAGTCGCCGCTGCGCACCGCGGTGGCCGGCCTCGATGGACTCAATGTGCTGGGCACGCTGTGGGCGGTAGGCGAGGGCGCGACGCAGGAACTGGCCGAAGCCCTGGCCGAACAGCTGCCTTATACGCCGGAGCTGCGCGCCGGCGTGACCTGCCTGGCCACCAGCGGCCAGTCGATGCTGCTGCTGCGCGTGCTGGGCCGGCAGATGGAAGCCGTGCGCCACGTCATGGTCGACAGCTGGCAGGCGCTGCGCATGCCGATCCACGGTGTCGCGGCGCGGCCGCTGCGGCTGTGGGCCACGTAGGCCGCCAACAGAGACAACCGAACACAAGAAACCAGGAACAAGAGATGGAACTGACGCCGCGAGAGAAAGACAAGCTGCTGATCTTCACCGCCGCGCTGCTGGCCGAGCGGCGCAAGGCACGCGGGCTGAAGCTGAACTACCCGGAAGCGGTGGCGCTGATCACCGCCGCCATCATGGAAGGCGCGCGCGATGGCCGCACCGTGGCCGAGCTGATGCATGAGGGCACCACCGTGCTGGGCCGCGAGGACGTGATGGATGGCGTGGCCGAGATGATCCCCGAGATCCAGGTGGAGGCCACCTTTCCGGATGGCACCAAGCTGGTGACCGTCCACCATCCCATTGTCTGAACATGACCGATTCCGATTCTGGACCGCGATAACAAGACCAACCCGAGAGCCGACATGAACCGTACCGCCTGCCTGCGCCTTGCCCTGGGCACTTCCCTGACCGTTGCCGCCGGCGCCGCCCTGGCGCATCCCGGCCACGATGCCGCCACCGTCAGCGCCAGCCTGTGGGCCGGCCTGGCGCACCCCTTCACCGGCGCCGACCATTTGCTGGCGATGGCGGCGGTGGGCGTGTGGAGCGCATTGATTGCCCGCTCGGCCGCCGACACCCTGCGCCTGCCGCTGGCCTTCGTGGCGCTGATGCTGGTGGGGGCTGCAATCGGCCTGTCCGGTGTGGCGCTGCCCGCAGTCGAACCGATGATCGCGGCCTCGTTGCTGGTGATCGGGTTGCTGCTGGCGCTGCGCGCGAAGCTGCCGGCGTGGGCCGGTACGCTGCTGGTCGGCGGCTTTGCCATCTTCCACGGCTACGCCCACGGGGCCGAACTGCCCGCCACTGCGGGCGCGCTGCCTGCGGTACTCGCATACGTAGGCGGGTTTGCGGCCGCCACCATGGCGCTGCACCTGCTGGGCATCGGCGCCGGCACGTTGCTGCGCCGCCATGCCGGCTGGCTGGCCCGCGCGGCAGGTGCCGGCGTGGCGCTGTATGGCGCCAGCCTGCTGGTGGCCTGAGGAGAATCGCCATGATCCCCGGTGAACTGATGCCCGCCGACGGCGAGATCGAACTGAATGCCGGCCGCGCCACGGTCAGCGTGACGGTGGCCAATACCGGCGACCGGCCGATCCAGGTCGGCTCGCACTTCCATTTCTACGAGACCAATGCGGCGCTGGCCTTTGACCGCGAAACCGCGCGCGGCTTCCGGCTGAATATTGCCGCCGGCACCGCGGTGCGCTTCGAGCCCGGTCAGACGCGCACGGTGGAACTGGTGGCGCTGGACGGCGACCGCATCGTCTATGGCTTCAACGGCAAGATCATGGGAGCGCTGTGATGGCAAAGATCTCCAGGCAGGCCTATGCCGAGATGTTCGGCCCGACCACCGGCGACCGCCTGCGGCTGGCCGATACCGGGCTCATCATCGAAATCGAGAAAGACTTCACCATCTATGGCGAGGAAGTGAAGTTCGGCGGCGGCAAAGTGATCCGTGACGGCATGGGGCAGAGCCAGCGCATGGCCAGCGATTGCGTCGACACCGTCATCACCAATGCGCTGATCGTTGACCACTGGGGCATCGTCAAGGCCGATATCGGCCTGAAGGGCGGGCGCATCGCGGCGATCGGCAAGGCCGGCAATCCGGATATCCAGCCGGGCGTCACCATCGTGGTCGGGCCAGGCACCGAGGTGATCGCGGGCGAGGGCATGATCGTCACCGCAGGCGGCATCGACAGCCATATCCACTTCATTTGCCCGCAGCAGATCGAAGAGGCGCTGATGAGCGGCGTCACCACCATGATCGGCGGCGGCACCGGGCCGGCCACCGGCACCTTTGCCACCACCGTGACGCCGGGGCCGTGGTACATGGAGCGCATGCTGCAGGCAGCCGATGCCTACCCGATGAATATCGGCCTGCTGGGCAAGGGCAACGCCAGCCAGCAGGGGCCGCTCCTGGAGCAGGTGGAAGCGGGCGCCATCGGCCTGAAGCTGCACGAGGACTGGGGCACCACGCCGGCGGCGATCGACACCTGCCTGTCGGTGGCGGACGCGACCGATACCCAGGTGGCGATCCATACCGACACGCTCAACGAAGCCGGCTTCGTTGAAGCGACCATCGCCGCGTTCAAGGGCCGCACCATCCATACGTACCACACCGAAGGCGCGGGCGGCGGCCATGCGCCCGATATCATCAAGGTGTGCGGCGAGGCCAACGTGCTGCCGTCGTCGACCAACCCGACGCGCCCGTACACGGTCAACACGCTGGACGAGCACCTCGACATGCTGATGGTGTGCCACCACCTGGACCCGTCGATTGCCGAGGACATCGCCTTTGCCGAAAGCCGCATCCGCCGCGAGACCATCGCCGCCGAAGACATCCTGCACGACCTGGGCGCGTTCTCGATGATCTCCAGCGACTCGCAGGCGATGGGGCGCGTCGGCGAGGTCATCATCCGCACCTGGCAGACCGCGCACAAGATGGCGCTGCAGCGCGGCAAGCTGCCGGGCGATCCCAACGATGCGCGCGGCGGGCACGACAACTTCCGCGTCAAGCGCTATGTCGCCAAGTACACCATCAACCCGGCGCTGACGCATGGCATCGCTCATGAGGTGGGCTCGGTTGAAGTCGGCAAGTGGGCCGACCTGGTGTTGTGGCGTCCGGCGTTCTTCGGCGTCAAGCCCAGCCTGATCCTGAAGGGCGGCATGATTGCCGCGGCCGCGATGGGCGATCCCAATGCGTCGATCCCGACGCCGCAGCCGGTGCACTACCGGCCGATGTTTGCTTCGGCCGGCGGGGCGCTGCACCGTTCGTCGCTGACCTTTGTGTCGCAGGCGGCGCTGGCGGCCGGCATCGGCGAGCGCTACGGACTGGCCAAGACGCTGTCGGCGGTGCGCGGCACGCGCACGGTAAGCAAGCGCGACATGGTGCACAATGACTGGCAACCGCATGTCACGGTCGATCCGGAGACCTACCAGGTCGTTGCCGACGGCCAGTTGCTGACCTGCGAGCCCGCCACCGAGCTGCCCATGGCGCAGCGCTATTTCCTGTTCTGACTGGCCGGGGCCCGCGCCCCGCATCGCCCATGCTGAAGATCGACAAACTCCTGAGCGCCCCGCACGGCATCGCGCCCGTGCTGGTGCGCCGCGCGCCCAAGCTGGTCCTGCCCTTCGCCGAACGCAGCAAGAGCCGCCTGCGCGCGGTGCTCGACAACGGCGACGAAGCCGCGCTGTTCCTGGCGCGCGGCACCGTGCTGCGCGGCGGCGACCTGTTGGTGGCCGAAGACGGCAGCTTCGTGGAAGTGCAGGCCGCTGCCGAGGCGGTGCTGGAAGTGCGTGCGGAAGACCCGCATGCGCTGATGCGCGCGGCCTATCACCTCGGCAACCGCCATACGCCGGTGGAGATCGGGCGCGACTACCTGCGGCTGGAATATGACGCGGTGCTGGCGGACATGCTGCAACGGCTGGGCGTGCGCGCCGAACGTGCCGAGCTGCCGTTCGAGCCGGAGGCTGGGGCCTATGGCGGCGGGCACAAGCATGGGCACGATGCGACGTTTGCGGAGGACTATGCGGCGGCGCAGGCGGTGTTTCATGAGCATCATGGGCACTCGCACTCGCACTCGCACGATCACGTGCATGACGAGAAGTGTGGACATAAGCACTGAATTTTGCCCTGCAAGGTGGGTGCCGGACCATGCCAACCGATGAAGAACTGAACTCGCCGATACTCCCCTCTCCCGCTTGCGGGAGAGGGGAGCAAGCCATCGCTGAACCGGAGTCCGCGCCATGACGCAACTCCACCAGTTGATCTCACTGCTGCACCTCGCATCGCCATCGCTGCCAATCGGCGGCTTCAGCTATTCGCAAGGCCTGGAAGCTGCGATCGATTGTGGCAGCGTGCACGATGCGGCAAGCGCAGAACGATGGATCCGCGACAACCTGCTGCATGTGCAGGCGCAATGCGAAGCGCCGCTGTGGCTGCTGCTGCATCGCTGCTGGAAAGCGGGCGATGCCGCGCAGGTGCGGACATGGAACGACTGGTTCCGCGCCACGCGCGAGACTTCCGAGTTGCGGCTTGAGACCGAGCAGATGGGCTGGTCGCTGTCCAGGCTGATTGCGCAGATGGAGTGGGGCGCGCCCGTGCTGCGCGAGACGCTGGCGGCGCTGTCGCCGGTGTGCCTGCCGACGGCGTTCACTGCGGCATGCGTGGCGCTGCAGGTCGAGGCGCGCGACGGCCTCGCTGCCTATTGCTTCAACTGGGCCGAGAACCAGGTCGCCGCGGCGATCAAGGCGGTGCCGCTGGGCCAGGTGGCGGGGCAGCACATGCTGCGGCGCCTGCACTGCGCGGTGCTCGACACAGTCGATGAAGCCACGCGCCGCGCCGACGCCACGCCGCCGCAACTTTCCACCTTTTCCCCGATGCTGGGCCTGCTTTCCGCGCGCCACGAAACGCAGTACTCCCGGCTGTTCCGATCCTGAACCCATATCGCACCATGACCCAGGCCCGTACCAAGAAGAACCCTCCGCTGCGCGTCGGCGTCGGCGGCCCGGTTGGCTCCGGCAAGACCACGCTGCTGGAAATGCTGTGCAAGGCGATGCGCGACCGCTACGACCTGGTTGCCATCACCAACGACATCTACACGAAGGAGGACCAGCGTCTCCTGACGGTCTCCGGCGCGTTGCCGGCGGAACGCATCATGGGCGTGGAAACGGGCGGATGTCCGCACACCGCGATCCGCGAGGACGCCTCGATCAACCTGGAGGCGGTGGACCGCATGCTGGCGCGCTTCCCGGATGCTGACGTGGTCTTCATCGAGTCCGGCGGCGACAACCTCGCTGCCACCTTCAGCCCAGAACTTTCTGATTTGACGATCTACGTCATCGACGTAGCCGGCGGTGAGAAGATTCCGAGAAAGGGTGGGCCGGGCATTACCAAGTCCGACTTGCTGGTGATCAACAAGACGGACCTGGCGCCATACGTCGGGGCATCGCTGGAAGTGATGGAGAGCGATGCGCGCAAGATGCGCGGCGCCCGGCCGTTCGTGATGGGCAGCGTCAAGTCCGGGCAGGGCCTGGACGAGGTGATCCGCTTTATCGAACGGCAGGGCATGCTGGGCGTCTAGTCTGCGCTGTCGCCCTTGGCATCGGATGCGGCGTTGGTGGCGTGAGTCAGCGACGGGCGGAAGCTGCCCTTGCCCGCCAGCGCCCGCGCCACCGCGGCCACCAGGTTCAGCTCGGGCTCGGTCAGCTCCGCCATATGGCGCACGGTGGCCTCGATCGCCGCGCGCTGGCGGTTGCCGAAGGGCGCGCGCGATTGTTCCACCTGCAGCTGGCTGGCGTCATGGCGGCTGAAGTCGAGCATCTCCGGGGTTGGCACGGCGAGCGTCTCGGCCAGCCTGCAGATGTTGGCGAGCGCCAGGTTGCGCTTGCCGCTTTCGATGCCGCTCAGGTATGAGCGCGACAGCCCGCTCTCAAGCGACAGGGTTTCCTGGGACCAGCCCCGCTGCTTGCGTAGCCAGGCAAGATGCAATCCGAATAGTCTGAGATTTCGAGAAGTCATGGGGTCGTGAAAGGTTCGGAGTGGTCTGAGGCTAAGGGTTTGACCTTGAGGCCACGACAACTTATCCTCTTCCTCACTATCGGTGTCCGACCCGCAAATTGAGGGGTGCGCCAGGCAAAATGGCGCGACACGATGGCATCAACCGGACGGCCTGCATGGCCGAGCCAAACGGGCCACTGCGCAATGCTGCGCGCAACGCTGTCATGCGTGCGCCGCACTGCGCGGACAGCCGCCTTGCGGCCTGTCGCCCTGCAGGGGGATTGCCATGCAGATCTTCACGCTGTTCGAGGCGCGGATGCGCGCCCTCCATGCCGACCGCCACGCGCCGTCGGACTTCATTCCCGGGTTCCAGTCACGCTTGCTTGCCGCTGCAGCCGGCCTCGGCAGCACCTGCGACTACGTCTTTCTCTGCGCCGGCGAGACCCAGGCTGAATTTGCCGCGGACCGCCATGAATGGTGGGGCTGCCTGCGCGGGGGCCTGCGGCTGTGGTCGCCCGGGCGCGGCTGCCTGCTGATGGGCGGCGGCGAGCTGTTTGCGCCGGCGCCAGGCGTACCGATGCAGGTGCAGGCGATGGTCGACACCATCCTGGTGCGCACCGTGCCGCAAGGGCCGGCCGATGCATCGCGGCCGGTGGCGCTGCCTGCGGGGTGGCACTGCGCGCTGGGCGGCATTGCCGCGGTCGGGGCCAATGGCGCCGAGGGGGTGGCGGGCATGCACGTGTTGCCGGCAGAGGTGGTGCGGGCCGAGGGCCCGCAGCCGGAGCAGGGCATGCGGCCGGAGTTCATCCAGCTGGACCAGTCGGGCGATGACTGGGCGCAGCGGCTGCAGGCGCGCGGGCTGCGCTGGGCGCTGTGCTACCGCGGCGCCATCGGCCTGCACTGGCATGGCGCGCTGGTGCGGGCCGGTGGGGACATGGCCTTCCTGCAGCCCGGCACGCTCTACGCGCCGGACCCGCACGAGTCATGCCGGCTCGACGTGCTGTTGCCGGGCACCGGCCTGCTGTGCTGCTTCGGGCCGGGCGATGACGTCGAGATTGGTGTTGCGGCGCGCGGCGGACGGCGCGCGGACGGGTATGCGATTGCGTGCCACGCGCTGGCGCCGACCTGATGCCAGGCGGGTCAGCCGGGGCCAGCGCCCCGGCCGCGGCAGTGCCGTGCTCAGTGCCGCTTGTATTGCGTGGCGCCGAACAGGACCTCGCGCGCCTTGTCGTCCTGCAGCGCCTTGCGCGCGCTGGCCAGCACTTCCACGCCGCGCTTGACCGCGGGGCGCTCGGCGATCTCGTTGAACCAGCGCTTCAGGTTCGGGTAGTCGTCCAGGTCCACGCCCTGGTTCTGCCAGCTGCGCAGCCACGGGAAGGTGGCGATGTCGGCGATGGTGTACTGCTCGCCGGCCAGGCAGGCGTGCTTTGACAACTGCGTGTCGATCACGCCGTACAGGCGCCTGGCCTCGTTGGTGTAGCGGTTGACCGCGTACTCGATCTTCTCGGGCGCGTACATGCGGAAGTGGTGCGCCTGGCCCAGCATCGGGCCCACGCCGCCCATCTGGAACATCAGCCACTGCAGCGCCTCGTACTTGCCGCGCACGTCCTCGGGCAGGAACTTGCCGGTCTTGCCGGCCAGGTAGAGCAGGATGGCGCCCGATTCGAACAGCGAGATCGGCTTGCCGTCCGGGCCGTCGGGGTCGACGATGGCCGGGATCTTGTTGTTGGGGCTGATCTTCAGGAAGTCCTCGCCGAACTGGTCGCCGGCGCCGATGTTGATCGGATGGACCTTGTACTCCAGGCCGCATTCTTCCAGCATGATGTGGACTTTGTGGCCGTTGGGCGTGGCCCAGGTGTAGACGTCGATCATCGCAAAAGATCTCCTGGCTGCGATCGTTGGGGATGGCCACATCAACCACTGACGTGGCGAACCGGGCGATTTAAGCACAGAAGAAAAAAACGCGCAGACTGGCTGCGCGTTTTCCATACTGCCGGCAGGGCCGAAGCCCCGCGGCGTTGCCAGGCGGTCAGAACCCGCGTGCCACCGGCATCCTGATGTCGTCCGGGTTCAGGTTCATGTGCTTGGCCAGCTCCAGCTTGGCGATGGCGTTGCGGTGCACCTCGTCCGGGCCGTCGGCCAGGCGCAGCGTGCGCTGGTGCGCCCACCAGTTGGCCAGCGGGAAGTCGCTGGAGACGCCGGCGGCGCCATGGACCTGGATGGCCCAGTCGATCACCTTCAGCGCCACGTTGGGGGCGATCACCTTGATCATGGCGATCTCGGCCTTGGCCACCTTGTTGCCCACGGTGTCCATCATGTACGCGGCCTTGAGCGTCAGCAGGCGCGCCATCTCGATCTCGCAGCGGGCTTCGGCGATACGTTCCTGCGTCACGCCCTGGCTGGACACCGGCTTGCCGAAGGCCACGCGCGACAGCGCGCGCTTGCACATCAGTTCCAGCGCGCGCTCGGCCACGCCGATGCTGCGCATGCAGTGGTGGATGCGGCCCGGGCCCAGGCGGCCCTGCGCGATCTCGAAGCCGCGGCCTTCGCCCAGCAGGATGTTCGAGGCCGGCACGCGCACGTTCTTCAGCTCGATCTCCATATGGCCGTGCGGCGCGTCGTCGTAGCCGAACACCGGCAGGAAGCGCTTGATGGTGATGCCCGGGGTATCGGCCGGCACCACGATCATCGACTGCTGCTCATGGCGGCCGGCGTCGGGATTGGTCTTGCCCATCACGATGTAGACCTTGCAGCGGGGGTCGCCCGCGCCCGACGACCACCACTTGGTGCCGTTGATCACATAGTGGTCGCCGTCGCGCTCGATGCGGCATTCGATATTGGTCGCGTCCGACGAGGCCACGGCCGGCTCGGTCATCAGGAAGGCCGAGCGGATCTCGCCGGCCAGCAGCGGCTCGAGCCACTTGTCCTTCAGTTCCTCGGAGGCATAGCGCTCCAGCGTCTCCATGTTGCCGGTGTCGGGGGCCGCGCAGTTGAAGACCTCGGCCGACCAGGGCACCCGGCCCATGATTTCGCACAGCGTGGCGTATTCCAGGTTCGACAGGCCCTGCGGGGCGCGCGGCGAGCGCGGCAGGAACAGGTTCCACAGGCCGGCCGCGCGTGCCAGCGGCTTCAGCTCCTCGATCACCTTGGTCGGCACCCAGGCATTGCCGGCGCGGCGGTTGGCGTCGATCTCCGCGGCGAAACGCTTTTCGTTCGGGTAGATGTGCTGGTCGAAGAAGGCCAGCAGTTTGGCCTGCATTTCCTTGACCTTCGGGCTGTATTCGAAATCCATGTGGTCTCCTCGCTACGGAATCAGTGGGCGCCGGGGTGGGCGGCGGCGCCTCGTTGGCCTCGGCAGGCCTCGGCATCAGTGCGGCATGGGCCGATGAAATGCACTCTATCTGAAAGCTGATAATAAGAAAAATGAATTATCTGGATTTGCCAGTATCAATTCCCTGCATTCCGTGACAGAATCTCCGGCATGCAGCTCTCCCGCATCGACCTGAATCTCTTCGTGGTGTTCGACGCCATCTACAGCGAAGGCAGCATCACCGCGGCCGCGCGCCAGCTCAACCTGACGCAGCCCGCGGTCAGCCATGCGCTGGGCCGGCTGCGCACGCTGTTCGACGACCCGCTGTTCGAGCGGCGCGGGCAGGGCATGGCGCCCACGCCGCTGGCGCGCTCGCTGGCCGCCGAGGTGCGCAGCGCGCTGCAATCGTTCGCGCGCACGCTGCAGGATACGCCGCACTTCGATCCCACCAATACCGTGCGGCGTTTCACCATCGGCATGCGCGACGCGCTGGAATCCACGCTGCTGCCGCCGCTGATGGCGCGCGTCACGGCAATGGCGCCGCAGGTGGAGATTGCCGCGATCCGCTTCGACCGCCGCGAGATGGAATCCGAGCTGCTGGCCGGCACGCTGGACGCCGCGCTGGACATCCTGCTGCCGGTCTCGCCCGCCATCCACCACGCGCCGTTCATGGCCGATCCGATGGTGGTGCTGGCGCGGCGCGACCATCCGCTGGTGAAGAAGGAACTGACGCTCGAGCGCTACCTCGCGGCCGAGCATGTGCACGTGTCGTCGCGCCGCCGCGGCGCCGGGCTGGAAGACCAGGCCCTGCACCGCATGGGCCTGACGCGGCGCGTGCGCCTGCGTTGCCAGCACTACGCGGCCGCGTGCCGCGTGGTCAGCTGCACCGACCTGCTGGCCACGCTGCCGCTGCGCTATGCGCGCATCGCCAATGAGCCCTATGCCAACCGCCTGCTGTCGCTGCCGTTCAAGGTGCCGTCGCTGGAACTGCACCTGTACTGGCATGCGGGCGGCGAAAACGACGGTGCCAACCGCTGGCTGCGCGAGCAGCTGATGGCGGTGATGGCCGCGCTCGGCACCGGCATGGCCGACGTGGCCGCCGCCAGCTAAGTGCCCTCGCGCCCGCACGGCGGGCACCGCAAGCGATCCCCGCGGCGCCTCGGTGCGGCGCGCGCGGGTCACACGTAAGGAATTGTTCATGGGCTAGACCCTGCCGGTCCGCGCCCATACCATCGTCCGGTCTTTCTGCCCCCGGCGCCGCCGCCGCGAGCCCGTGTCCACACGGTGCTGGCGGTGGTTGCCGCGCCGGCTGTCCGCGCCTGCGGATCCCCCGGGGCAGGTTCCTTCCTCCGATGACCACGACGATTCAGAACGATGACCGGGAAACGCTTGCTTGCTGATCACCAACCCATGCCGCCGCGACGCGCGCGGCGCACCACGCTCGCCCTGACCACCCTTTGCGCTGCTGCGGCGCTGGCACTGTCCGCATGTGGCGGCGGTGGTGGCGATGGCGATGGCGGCGGCGGTACTTCGTCGAACGCATCGCAAGCGAACGGGCAGGCCAGCGCGCCGTCCGGCTCTGGCTCGATCACGCCATCCACCGCAGGTGCCTGCTATACCGTCAGCGGCACGGCGCCGGCACCCGCGGCGGGCGGCGGCGTCTCGCTGCTGCCGGCGCGCGGCAGTGCGGTCAGCAATTACCGCGTGCTGGAAGAGCCGCGCAGCGCCGGCCTGTGCTACGCCAACTATCGGCGCGAGCAGGTGGGCCTGCCGCCGCTGGCGGCACGCGATCCGCTCAATACCGTGGCGCAGAACCACACTGCCTACATGCTGGCCAACGCCACGCTGACGCACGACGAGACCAGCGGCAAGCCGGGCTATACCGGCGCCACGCCCAACGAGCGCATCCAGGCCGCCTATCCGACCAATGCCACCGCGGAAGTCGTGGCCGGTGCCAACCGCTGGACTTCGGTTGCCAATGCGCAGCTGTCGATGTCGCCCAAGGACGCGCTGGTGTCGGACCTGGTCAACGCGCCGTTCCACCGCGCCGCGCTGCTGGGCAGCTACGGCTCGGCCGGCAGCGGCTTTGCCGAGCGCGTGGGCCCTGATGGCAGCGGCACCTCGGCCAGCTACTACCAGACCATCGACCTGGCCGATGCATCGAAGGGCGGCAGCGACAGCCAGATGGTGGCCTACCCGTACAACGGCCAGGCCGACGTGCCGGCCAGCTGGGTCAACACCGAAAGCCCCAACCCCGCCCCAGGCTATGAGGGCAAGACCGTGGGCTATCCGGTTTCGCTGCAGGCCATCAACACCTCGCTGCAGTTCGATGCCGACAACTTCGTCATCACCGACGCGCAAGGCAACAATGTGAGCTGCCTCAAGGTCGACAGCCGTTCGTCGGGCCTCTCCAGCGCGGCACGCGGCCTGGCGATCTGCACGCCGGTGGCGCCGCTGGCCAGCCAGCAGCGCTACAGCGTGAGGGTTACCGGCCGGCTGGGTTCGCAGCCGGTGGACCTGAGCTGGTCGTTCACCACACGCTGACCAGCACTCGCCAGCACAGCGGCGCGCTCATTGCGGCGCGCCGTGCCGCAGTTCGATGCGCACCTGGCCCGGGGCCAGCGTGCGGTCGGCCTGCACGGCAAATGGCACCGGCGGGCGTTGCGCCGCCGGCATCGACTGCCAGAGCCGTCCTGCCCATTCCCTGATTGCCTCACTGTCCGGTTCGGCCGCCAGCAGCGTGACCGATGCCGCCGCCGGCATGCGCGCGGCCGTGGCGGCGGGGTCGTCCTGGATCGACACGACCATGCTGGATGCGGTGTGCGCCGCAGGGGCGCGCGCGGCCGCCATCGGTGGCCCTGCCTTGCGTGCAAAATCTGCCCGCGGCGCGGCCGCCGGCGGTGCCGCGGGTGCCGGCATTGCCGGCTGCGGGACTGCTTCTGCCATGGCCGGATACGCGGGAGCGGCCGGTGCGGCGGCCACGGCCGGCGCCTGGGCGGACAAGCTTTCGGTCGCTTGCGGCGGTGCTTGCGTGGCGGCCTCGCGTGGCGCCGTGCCCCCGGCCGTTGCCGACGCGCGGCTGCGCTGCCCGGCGTGCGCCGGGGCAGGCCGCTCTTCCCGCTGCGGGGCCGGGGCAGCCTTCGCGGCTGGCGGCGGATTTGCCGGCGTGGCCGTCCCGGGCTCCGCCGCAGCTTGCGGTGCGGGCGCTGCCGCCATCTCTGCGGCGGGCGCAGCGGCCGGGGCGGACACCTGTTCAGGCGCCGACGCCGGCAGCAGTGCGCCATCATCGATCTGCCGCAGCACGATGCTGGTGGTCAGCCCGGCCACTGCCGCGACGCTGGCCACTAGCCCGAGCGAGCGCCACCACCGCCGCGCGCGCGCGGCGCGCGCTGCCATGGATTGCGTTGCGGTCCCTGTGGCCCGTGGTGTTGCCGCCTCAGCTGCCTGTGCCTGCAGCCACGCGCTGGCAGCGGCACCGACCGGGGCACCCAGGATCTCCGCTGCGGGCTCGCCTGACGCCACGCGTGCAAGCAGCGCATCGCGTCGCGCGGCCTGCGCCGCCTGCAGGCGCGCGGCTTCTTCCTGCACCGCCATGGCCAGCGTTGGCGGCGCGGCGAAGGGCAGGACCGCCGCGCCGGCCCGCTGGCGATCCTCCTCCTGTTGTGCCGCACGTGCGGCCGCGTGCACCGACTCTGCCAGCGCAGCGGACGGCGCGTAAGCGGGCAGCTCCCGCAGCAGCGCCGAAAGCCGGTCCTTGCCGTCGATAAAGCGGTCGGCCGCGTTCACGACGGCGTCTCCTGCGAGCCCGGCACGCTGCCGGCCAGGTTTGCGCGCAGGCGCGCAAACGCATAGCGCAGCCGGCTCTTCACCGTCTCGAACTTCTCGCCGAGCATCTGCGCAATCTCTTCGACGCTCATGTCGCTGAAGAAGCGCAGCACCACCACCTCGCGCTGGGCGACGGGCAGCTGCAGCAGCGCGCGCTGCACGTGGTGCGCGTGCTGGCGCAACTGCAGCTCCGCTTCCGGCGACAGGTCGTCGGCCGGCATCTCCGCTGGCTGGTCGTCCAGCGCTTCGCGCTGGCGCGCATCGGCGCTGCGCACCTGGTCGAGCCAGGAATTGCGCGCAATCTGGAACAGGAAGGTGCGGAACGCCGCGTCCGGCTGGTAGTCGCCGCAGCGGGTCATCAGCTTGACCCAGGTCTTCTGCGCGATGTCTTCCGCTTCGCCGCGGTTGCCCTGGCACAGCCAGGCCACGTAGTTGTAGAGGCCGGCGTTATGGCGGCGGAACAGCTCGGTGACGGGCTGCTCGATGATGCCGCCCGCCACCAGCAGCATCAGGTCATGGTCGGGCAGCGCGGACAACGCGGCGCCGGGCGCGGCGGAAGGGACGGGGTCGGGTGCCTGCATGCGCCGGAGTATAGGAGAGCGCAAGGCGGCGCGACAGTCCGCCGCGCCGCCTTGCGCCGGCTCGCGGCCCGGGCTGGTGTCAGCGTGCCGCACGCTCGGCCGGCCCGCCGCTGGTAGCGCCGGCCGGACTGGCCGTGGCCAGGCTCTGTGCCAGGTCCACCAGCTTGAGGAACTCGCCCCGATAGCCAAAGCGGTCGGTGCCGCGGGCGCCCTGGGCCAGCGCGTGGGCATCGGCGTAGCGCCAGTCGCCGGTGAACTTGCCGCCGCGCAGCACCTGACCGAAACCGGCCACCGCCGCGGCAAAGCGGAAGTCGTCATCGCCTTGCGCCAGCGGACGGATGGCCTGCCGCACGACGGTGATGTCCATCAACTGGCTGGTGCTGGCGGCAGGCAGCTTGTAGCGCAGCTTGATGTGCGCGAGCTCGCCGTCGCGCCCCGGCGCGGGTGCGGCCGGCTGGTAGCGCAGCGGATCGACCAGCCCGGCCTGGCCGGCCAGCGTCAGCTCATACAGCGCCGTCACGGTGTGGCCCGCGCCGATATCGCCGGCATCGACCTTGTCGTTGTTGAAGTCCTCGCGCGCCAGCATGCGGTTCTCATAGCCGATCAGGCGATACTCCTTCACCGTGGCCGGATTGAATTCCACCTGGATCTTCACGTCGCGCGCGATGGTGGCCAGGGTCGAGCTGATCTCGCTGACCAGCACCTTGTTGCCTTCCATCAGGTTGTCGATATACGAATAGGCGCCGTCGCCGGCATCGGCCAGCTGCTCCATCAGCTGCTCGTTGTAGTTGCCGGTGCCGAAACCGAGCGTGGACAGCGATACGCCCGACTTGCGTTTCTCTTCCACCATGCTCTTGAGTTGCCGGAAGTCGGTCACGCCCACATTGAAGTCGCCGTCGGTGGCCAGCAGCACGCGGTTGATGCCGCCGGCGATAAAGCTCTGCTGCGCGGCCTGATAGGCCAGCGCGATGCCGCTGGCGCCGGCGGTGCTGCCCCCGGCCACGAGCTGGTCGATGGCGGCGCTGATGGCGGTCTTGTCGCTGCCCGGCGTGGGTGGCAGCGCCACGCGCGTGCCGCTGGCATAGGTGACCAGCGTGATGCGGTCCTGCGGCCGCAGCTTGTTCACCAGCAGCTTGAGCGAGGACTTCAGCAGCAGCAGCTTGTCCGGCGAATTCATCGATCCCGACACATCCACCAGGAATACCAGGTTGGCGGGCGGCAGCGCGGCGCTGGCCATGTCCTTGCCCTTGATGCCGATGCGCAGCAGCACATTGGCCGGGTGCCAGGGCGCGGGCGCCAGCGCGGCATGCACGGCGAACGGACGGCCGTCGGCGGGCTGGGCATAGTCATAGGGGAAGTAGTTCAGCAACTCTTCCACGCGCACCGCATCGGCCGGCGGCATGCGTCCGGCATTGAGCATGCGGCGCATATTGCTGTAGCTGCCGGTATCGACATCGATGCTGAAGGTGGATACCGGCGCCTGCGCCACCAGCCTGACGCCGTTTTCCTCGATGGCGCCGTAGCGTTCGCGCTCGGCTGGTACCGGCGGTGGAAGGTGGTAGGGCATCGCCAGCGGGGCGCGCGGGGCGATGGCGTGCATTTCCATGGCGGGTGCCACCTGGCCAGCCTTGGCGGCGTGGTCGTGCGTGGGCGCCGGGGCCGCGGGCGGCGGCACAGGCTGGGCCACTTCCGGGGGAAGCGACGGCGAATGCCCGCCGCAGGCCGACAACACCAGAGCGGCGGCAAAACTGGAAATGATGGCCGGTGCGCGAAGTTGCATATTGTTCTCCTGAGCGGCCACGGGGCGGGTCCCCGGTCATGACGGCCTGTCGATGAAACGGTGCTGGCGAGGGGTTGGGGTTAAGCCGGGAGAATCTTTTTTGCACCTGCATGTGGCTCCCTCATGTGGCGGCAGTCAGACTTTCTTGCCCCAGGATGCTCCGATCGCCACTACAATCGTTTGATCCTTCCCCAGGAGATATCGCATGGCTCACCCTGACCTCTCTTCGATGGCGTGGCGCGGCGCGCTGGCCCTTGCCCTGACTGCGCTGCTCGGTGCTTGTGGTACCCAGGGCGGAGGGACCGCCGCGCCCGCAGCACCGGCCGCGCCGTCGGCCACGACACCGCCTGCCGCGATGCCGCCGGCCCCGGAAGTTGCCTCCGGGTATCGCCCGGGCATGTCCACCGTCTACGCGCAGCGCCACATGGCTGCCGCGGCCAACCCGTTGGCGAGCGAGGCCGGGCGCGCCATCCTGCGCCAGGGCGGCTCGGCCATCGACGCCGCCATCGCGATGCAGGCCGTGCTGACGCTGGTCGAGCCGCAGGCCACCGGCATCGGCGGCGGTGCCTTCATCATGTACTGGGACGGCAAGAACGTTCAGGCCTTCGACGGCCGCGAGACCGCCCCTGCCGGCGCCACCGAAAACCTGTTCCTGCGCCCCGACGGCAAGCCCATGGAGTTCAGCGAGGCCCAGATCGGGGGACGCTCCGTCGGCACGCCCGGCGTGATGCGCGCGCTGGAAATGGCACACCAGAAGCACGGCCGCCTGCCGTGGGCCAAGCTGTTCCAGCCCGCCATCGACCTGGCCGAGAAGGGTTTCCCGATCTCGCAGCGGCTGTACACGCAGGTGGCTGCCGACAAGTTCCTGGCCAATTCGCCGGAGATGGCCGCGTACTTCCTGGATGCACAGGGCAAGCCCAAGCCGGCCGGCACGGTGCTGAAGAACCCGAAGCTGGCGCAGACCCTGCGCGATGTCGCCCGGCGCGGTGCCGGCGTGCTCTACAACGGGCCGATCGCGCGCGATATCGTCGCCAAGGTCAACGGCGGCAGCAATGCCGGCTCGCTGTCGCTGGCTGACCTGGGCAGCTACCGGGCCAAGCAGCGCGTGCCGGTCTGTACCGACTACAAGCGCTGGAAGATCTGCGGCATGCCGCCGCCGTCGTCGGGCGGCATCGCCATCGCGCAGATCCTGGGCACGCTGCAGGCGCTCGAGACCAAGAATCCCAAGTACGCGCTGGCCGCGCTCAAGCCGCAGGGCGTGAACACGCCGGCGGTGATGGAGGCCAATCCCGACGCGGTCCACGCAATCTCCGAAGCCGACCGCCTGGCCTACGCCGACCGTGGCCTGTACGTGGCCGATGCCGACTTCGTGCCGGTCAACGTGACCGGCCTGGTCAGCCCGTCCTACCTTGCCACGCGCGCGGAGCTGATCGGCGACAAGAGCATGAGCAAGGCCCAGCCGGGGGTGCCGCCGGGCACGGCGATGGCCTACGCGCCCGACCGTTCACCGCCGCGCGTCTCCACCTCGCAGATCGTTGCGGTCGATGGCCGCGGCGGGGCGATTTCAATGACCACCACGATCGAGTCGTACTTCGGCTCCCATTTGATGGTGCGCGGCTTCATGCTGAACAACCAGCTGACCGATTTCTCCTTCGTGCCGAGCGAGAACGGCAAGCCGGTGGCCAACCGCGTGCAGCCGGGCAAGCGCCCGCGCTCGTCGATGGCGCCGACGCTGGTGTTCGACCGCGAGAGCGGCCAGCTGGTCGCCACGGTCGGTTCGCCGGGCGGCTCGCAGATCATCGAGTATGTGTCCAAGACCCTGGTCGGCATGCTGGACTGGAACATGGACGTGCAGGCCGCCATCGGCATGGGCAACTTCGGCAGCCGCAACGGCCCGACCGAGGTGGAGAAGGGGCTGGTCTCGCCGGGCCTGGTGCAGGCACTGCAGCAGCGCGGCCACCAGGTGGCCGAGATCGAGATGACCAGCGGCACGCAGGCGATCATGCGCAAGCAGGGGCCTGACGGCAAGGTGGTGTGGGCCGGTGGTGCGGACCCGCGGCGGGAAGGGGTGGCGCTGGGGGATTGAGCGCCGCGCGATGCAGATGAAAAACGGGCGCCTCGGCGCCCGTCTTCTTTTGCTGCAGCAGTTGCCGCGTCAGCCCTTCGCCTTCTGTGCGTACTGCCACCCCATCTCCGCCATCGGCCGCGCGCGCTTGCCTGCGTCCAGCGCCTGCGCCGACGACGCGGTGCCGTCCACCACGCGCTTCATGATCCCCTGCAGGATGCCGGCGATGCGGAACATGCTGAAGGCCAGATAGAAGTTCCAGTCGCCCGTGATCGGGCGGCCGGTGCGCTGCTCGTACAGGCGGCGGTAGCTGGCTTCGTCGGGGATGCCCAGCGCGGCGAAGTCAACGCCGGCAATGCCGCGGAACTGGCCCGGGGCGATATGCCAGCTCATGCAGTGATAGCTGAAGTCGGCCATCGGGTGGCCCAGCGTGGACAGTTCCCAGTCCAGCACCGCCAGCACGCGCGGCTCGGTCGGGTGGAACATCAGGTTGTCGAGCCGGTAGTCGCCATGCACGATCGAGGTCAGGTCGGCGTCTTCCTGCGGGATATGCTGCGGCAGCCAGTCCATCAGCGCGTCCATCGACGGGATCGATTCGGTCTCGGACAGCTTGTACTGCTTGGTCCAGCGCTCGATCTGGCGCTGGAAGTAGTTGCCGGGCTTGCCGTAGTCGCCCAGGCCGATGGCGTTGTAGTCGACCGTGTGCAGCGCGGCGATGACGCGGTTCATCTCGTCGTAGATGGCGCTGCGCTCGGCGGTGCTCATGCCCGGCAGCGACTGGTCCCACAGCACGCGGCCGGCGACGAACTCCATGATGTAGAAGGCGCGGCCGATCACGGACTCGTCCTCGCACAGCGCGTACATGCGCGCCACCGGCACGTCGCTGCCGGCCAGCGCGGCCATCACGCGGTATTCGCGCTCGATCGCGTGCGCCGAAGGCAGCAGCTTGCTCTTGGGGCCGGGCTTGGCGCGCATCACGTAGGTCTGGCCCGGCGTGACCAGCTTGAAGGTCGGGTTGGACTGGCCGCCCTTGAACTGCTCCACGGTCAGCGGGCCGGCAAAGCCCTCCACGTGCTGGCGCATCCAGGCTTCCAGCGCGTCGGTGTCGAAGCGCTGCTGGTCCGCTACCGGGCGCGTGCCCTCGAAGTGCGATACGTTGCTGGTCATGCTGTCTCCGTTGGTTTTCTGTTCGGTATCGGTTGGGATTCGATCAAGTCCGCGGCGCGCTCAGCCCTGCGGCTGGCGTCCGCGCAAATACTGGTGCAGCAGCACTTCCATGGTGGTGTGGCGCGTGCCGCTGTGCACGGGCGTGGGCGGCGAGTAGTTGGTCATGCGCACCACCCAGTCGAGCGGGCCGTCGCCCATGTCGAGCACATTGATGCAGCCCGCGGTCTGCAGCAGCGAGCCGAAGAACACGCGCCGCCCGCAGGTGATGGCCTGCGACAGGATGGCGCGGTTGGTGCCGCCGTGCAGCACCATCAGCGCGGTGTCCCAGTCGGGATCGGCGCGCAGGCGCTCCAGCGCGGGCAGCACGCGGTCGAGGAACTGGCCGATGGTCTCGCCGTTGAGGAAGCGCTTGTCTTCCGGGACTTCGCCTTCGAAGGCGCCGACGAAGGCGTCGCGCAGGTCCTGGTCGGCAATCGCGGACAGGTCGCCGCCGCGGATCTCCTGCAGCGCGGGCCAGACTTCAGGCACGATGCCGTCCATCTCCGGCAGCTCGGCCAGCACGCGCTCCGCGGTCTCCACCGTGCGCGGCAGTCCGCTGACGATGACGCGGTCGAAGCGGATCTGTTCGGCGGCAAAGGCGCGGCCGGCGGCGGTCGCCTGCATGCGACCGGTCTCGTTCAGCGGCACCATCTCGGGCAGGGCAGGGCGCCCGGCCTCGTCGAAATATGAAACGGCACCATGCCGCATCAGGTAGATGCGGCGACGCGAGGGCGGCGGCAGTTCCATGCGTTGTCTCCTTGCATTGTGCGGCATGCCCGTCTGTCGCGGGCTGGCCGTTCGGGTAAAGCCAGGCGTCCGGCGCCCGGCTTCAGAGGTACTGCGGCTTGCGCTTTTCCAGGAAGGCGCTGATGCCTTCGCCGCCGTCGGGGTGGTGCAGCGCGGCGACGAAGCTGTCGCGCTCGGCCAGCAGGTGTTCGGCGCGCGATGCGGTGGCTGCGTGGTTGATCAGGGCCTTGATGCGGCCCACGGCGTGCGGCGACTGGCGGGCAAGGCCAGCGGCCAGGCGCAGGGCCTCGTCCAGGGCCTGGCCCGGCTCGGTGACGCGGTTGACCAGCCCGAACTGCGCCAGCCGCGCCGCGTCCACCGGTTTGCCTTCCATCATCAGCTCGCTGGCCAGCGGGCGCGGCAGCGCGCGTGCGATCTCATACGAGCCGCCGCCGTCGGGCGTGAGCCCCACGGAGACATAGGCCATCACGAACTTGGCATTGCTGGCCGCCACCACGAAATCGCACGCCAGCACCACCGAAAAGCCCGCGCCCGCGGCCGCGCCTTCCACTGCCGCGATGATCGGCTTGGGAAAGGCGTGCAGCGACTCGACCCAGCCGTTCAGCAGGGCGATGCTGGCGGCCTGCACCTCCTGCGGCTGGCTGCGGTTGCCGAGCAGCCGGTTCAGGTTGCCGCCGGCGCAGAAAATGCCGTCGGCGCCGGTGATGATGACCGCGCGCACCGAGTCATCGGCGGCGGCCTGATCCAGCGCCTGCTGCGAGGCCGCGTAGATGTCCGGGTGCAGCGCATTGCGTGCCTCGGGGTTCGAGATGGTCAGCACCAGGGTCGAATCGACGCGGTGGGAAAGCAACTGTGCGGGCATGGGCGTGGCTCGGTCGGTGGGGCGGTGGCGGGCTTACTGCTCTTCGGCCAGCAGCGACAGGCCCAGGCCGGCACGGCGCCACAGCCACGGGCTCGGGCGGTAGCGCATGTCGCCGGTCAGCGCTTCCATGTTGCGCAGCGTCTCCAGCACCAGTTGCGGGCCGACCGCATCGCCCAGCGCCAGCGGGCCCTTGGGATAACCCAGGCCCAGGTTGACGGCGAGGTCGATGTCCGACGGCGTGGCGATGCGCTGCTGCGCGATATCGCTGGCGATATTGATGATGCAGCAGAGCACGCGCTGCGCGACGAAGCCGGCCGAATCACGGATCACCGTGACCGGCACGCCGTCGCTGGCGAACAGGCCGTGCGCGGCATCGCGGGCGGCGGCGCTGGTGGCCGGCGTGGTCATCAGCGTGCGGCGCTTGGTGGCCTCGAACGGCAGCAGCGTGTCGATGGCAACCGTGCGGGCCGGGTCCAGGCCCTGTTGCAGCGCGCTGGTGGTGGCGTCCAGGCCCAGCGGGGTGACGATGATCAGCGCGTCGGCCGACGGCTTGTTGCCGCCTTCCGGGGTCACGCCCAGCGCGCCCAGCAGCTTGGTCACCATGGCGTGGCCGCGCTCGCTGGCGTGGCTGACCCACACGCTCGACGGACGTGCGCCCGGCACCGCGGCGGCTGCCGGCACCTGCTTCTGGCCATCGGCATACGAATAGAAACCAGCACCCGCCTTGCGGCCGATCAGCCCGCCGACCGCGCGGATCGCGGTGATCGGCGAGGGGCGGTAGCGCGGTTCCTGGTAGAACTGGTTGTAGATCGATTCCATCACCGGGTGCGACACGTCCAGCCCGGTCAGGTCCATCAGCTCGAACGGGCCCATGCGGAAGCCGGCCTGCTCGCGCATGATGTTGTCGATGTCGGCAAATCCGGCCACGCCTTCCTGCGCGACCTTCAGGCCTTCGATATTCATGCCGCGGCCGGCATGGTTGACGATAAAGCCTGGCATGTCCTTGCAGCGCACCGGCGTATGGCCCATGCGGCGCGACAGCGCCATCAGCGCGTCGCCCACCGCGGGGTTGCCCGACAGGCCGTCGATGACCTCGACCACCTTCATCAGCGGCACCGGGTTGAAGAAGTGGTAGCCGGCGATGCGGCCCGGGTGCCTTGAACCCACGGCGATCGCGGTGATCGACAGCGACGACGTGTTGGAGGCAATGACGGCGTCTTCACGCAGGACCGCTTCGAGCTTGGCGATCAGGTCGCGCTTGACCTCCAGCTTCTCGACGATGGCTTCCAGCACCATGTCGCAGCCGGCCAGGTCTTCCAGCGTGCCGCAGGGCTTGACGCGGGCCAGCGTGGCCTCTGCGTCGGCGGCGCTGATCTTGCCCTTGTCGGCGAGCTTGGCCAGCGTGTCCTGCAGGTACTGGCGCGCGGCGGCCACGGCTTGCGGGTTGGCGTCGTACAGGTTGACGGTCAGGCCCGCCTGCGCGGCGATCTGCGCGATGCCCCGGCCCATGGCGCCGGTGCCGACGATACCCAGCGTATCGATGGTGAAAGTGCTCATCAGTTGCCCCAAAAGTTGTGGTTAAATTAGCACGATCGTACGTTTTTTGCACCTTCCGCAACAGTCCGGCGGGGCAGGCGGCGTGCGCTGATCGGCCAGCCGGTACACTGCAGACCCCGGATGGTCCACAATCACCCGACATCCGCACCGTGCGATGCGGGGATCATTCCAATAACGGAGAGAGACGACATGCTGAAGCTCTGCGGTTTTGCCGCCAGCAACTACTACAACAAAGTGAAGCTGGCGCTGCTGGAAAAGAACGTGCCGTTCGAAGAGGTGCTGGCCTGGATCGGCCAGACCGACCTGGCGGCCACGCCCGCGGGCAAGGTGCCCTACATCATCACCGAATCCGGCCCGCTGTGCGAGTCCGAAGCCATCGTCGACTACGTCGAGGCGGCCTATCCGCAGACGCCGCTGCTGCCGCTCGACCCGTACCAGGCCGCCAAGGTGCGCGAGATCGTCGTCTTCATGGAACTGTACCTGGAGCTGACCGCGCGCGAGCTGTACCCCGAGGCATTCTTCGGCGGCAAGGTCAGCGATGGCGTCAAGGACCGCCAGCACAAGCTGCTGACGCGCTATGTCCCCGCCTTCGCCAAGCTGGCGAAGTTCTCGCCGTATATCGCCGGCGACACCTTCACGCTGGCCGACTGCGCCGCCGCGGCGCACCTGCCGCTGGTGTCGTCGTGCACCAAGATCATCTACGGCACCGACCTGCTGGCCGACCTGCCGGTCAAGGACTACCTGAAGACGCTGTCGGCGCGTGAATCGGTGCAGAAGGTCAATGCCGACCGCAAGGCCAATCTTGAGCTGATGGCGAGCCGCAGCAAGTAGTAAGCGAAGCGGCGTGAACTGCCGCATGTGTGAAAAACGCCCGCGAATTCATCGCGGGCGTTTTTGTTTTCATCACAGCCTGGCCAGCCGCTCCAGCGCCAGCGCCAGCGTCTCTTCCTTCTTGGCAAAGCAGAAACGCACCACGCCCGATTCACGCGGCTGCGTGTAGAAGGCCGAGACCGGGATCGCGGCCACGCCGATCTCGCGCGTCAGCCACATGGCGAAGTCGGCCTCGCTCAGGTCGGAAATGGCCGAGTAGTCGACGCACTGGAAGTAGGTGCCGTCCGACGGCAGCAGCTTGAAGCGGCTGTTGGCCAGCCCGGCGCGGAAGAAGTCGCGCTTGGCCTGGTAGAACGCCGACAGCTGCAGGTAGGGCGCGGGATCGGCCATGTAGTCGGCCAGGCCATGCTGCACCGGCGTGTTCACGGTGAACACGTTGAACTGGTGCACCTTGCGGAACTCGGCCATCAGCGCGGCCGGCGCGGCCACGTAGCCGACTTTCCAGCCGGTCACGTGATAGGTCTTGCCGAAGCTGGAGATCACGAAGCTGCGGCGCGCAAGCTCAGGATGGCGCGAGACCGAGGCGTGCTGCTGGCCGTCGTAGACCATGTGCTCGTAGACTTCGTCCGAGAGCAGCAGGATGTCGGTGCCGGCCAGGATCTGCGCCAGCTGGTCCATGTCGGCCGCGCGCAGGATCGTGCCGGTGGGGTTGTGCGGCGTGTTGATCAGGATCATGCGCGTGCGCGGCGTGATCGCGGCGGCCAGCTTGTCGAAGGGCACGCGGAATTCCGGCGCTTCCAGCGTGACCGGCACGGCGGTGGCGCCGGCCAGCTCGATCGCGGGCAGGTAGCTGTCGTAGCACGGCTCCAGCACGATCACCTCGTCGCCCGGATGCACCGCGCACAGGATCGCGGTCAGGATGCCCTGGGTGGCCCCGGCGGTGACGGTGATCTCGGTGTCCCAGCTGTACTGGTGGCCATAGAGGCTGGCGATCTTGGCGGCGATGGCCTGGCGCAGGCGCGGCACGCCCGCCATCGGCGGGTACTGGTTATGGCCGGCGCGCATGGCGGCGGTCACGGCATCGACGATCCTGGGGTCGCAGTCGAAGTCCGGGAAGCCCTGGCCCAGGTTGACGGCGTTCTTCTCGGTGGCCAGCGCGGACATCACGGTGAAGATGGTGGTGCCGACTGCGGGCAGGCGCGAGGGCGGCGGGGTCAGCGGCGTCAACTGGGTGTGGGTGGTGTCTGCGGACATGATGCGAACGTGTCGATGCGGTGGGGACGGGATGCGATCAGGCGTGCGGCGCCACCACGTAGGCGGCGCCGGGAGCCGACATTCTAAAGCGGATCGGCGGCGCTGGCGGCGCCAAGCGTGGCCAGCCAGGCGCCGAAGGCCGGCGGCGTCATCACTTCCACGCCGCTGCTGCGGCGCAGGCGGGTGCGCAGCTTGAGCACGGCCTTGTCCTTCGATACCAGGCAGGCGGCGCCGGCAAAGTGCGCCAGCTCAACGAACTTCTGGTCGTCGGTGTCCTTGCAGCGGGGCAGGCGGATGGCGTCGTAGTCGGCCTGCGGCGGCGCGGCTTCCAGGCTGGCGAGGCGGTCGACGGTGGCCAGCGCGGCATCGATATCGATGTCAAAGCGGGCAAATTGCGGATAGGCCAGCACCCGCCGCAGTTCCTCGCGGCAGTCGGCGCGGATCACCGGGGCGATGGTGCCGGCCTCAAGCGCGGTGCGGATCGGCTCCACATGCGGGTCGCGGAAGACCAGCAGGTCCACCCAGATGTTGGAGTCCAGCACCACGCGCGGCGCTGATGTGACGCCGGCGGGGCTGGCGAAGAGGGTGGTTGCGGTGGTGTCGAGGCGCATTCGCTACAATCTTGGCTTGTTTGTCCTTGGCTACTGCCGCGATTTTGCCATGCTCATCGTTTTGTCTCCCGCCAAGTCGCTGGACTACGAGACTCCCCCGCGCCTCAAGACCCATACGCTGCCGCGCTTTATCGACCGTTCCGCCACGCTGATCGAGCGCCTGCGCAAGCTGGCGCCGCAGGATGTGGGCGCGCTGATGGACATCTCCGACAAGCTCGCGGTGCTCAATGTGACGCGCTACGGCGACTGGTCGCCGGAGTTCACCGCGGCCAACAGCAAGCAGGCGGTGCTGGCCTTCAATGGCGACGTCTACGACGGCCTCGACGCGAAAACGCTGTCGGCCGACGACCTCGGCTTTGCGCAGAAGCACCTGCGCATCCTGTCCGGCCTGTACGGCGTGCTGCGCCCGCTGGACTGGATGCAGCCCTACCGGCTGGAGATGGGCACGCGCCTCGACAACGTTGCCGGCAAGGACCTGTACGCGTTCTGGGGCGACGATGTCACGCAGATGATCAACGCCGACATGGCCGCGCTTAGGCAGGAAGGCGCGCCGGTGCTGGTCAACCTGGCCTCGGAAGAATATTTCAAGGTGGTGCGGCCCAAGGTGCTGCAGGCCAGGATCGTCACGCCGGTGTTCGAGGACTGGAAGGGCGGCCGCTACAAGATCATTTCGTTCCACGCCAAGCGCGCGCGCGGCACCATGGCGCGCTACGCCGTGACGCAGCGCGTGACCGAGCCGGAAAAGCTCAAGCGCTTTGCCGAAGACGGCTACGCCTTCGACGCCGCGGCCTCGGATACCACCCGCTGGGTGTTCCGCCGCCGCCTGG